>NZ_AKIY01000214.1 GCF_000282615.1 Bradyrhizobium sp. YR681
GTGGCGCCTGCCGCTCGACGGCGAAGCGCTCTCGCCGTCGGCCTCGCCCGAGGTGAAGCCGAACGCGGAGACCTGGCTCGACTTCACAGATCTCGTCTTCATCGATCCTGTCAGCACCGGCTACAGCCGCTTCGTTGCGAGCGGCGAGGATGCGCGCAAATCCTTCTATTCCGTCGACGGCGACGCCAATTCGATCGCGCTGGTGATCCGCCGCTGGCTCGAGAAGCACGACCGGCTGACCTCGCCGAAATACGTCGCGGGCGAAAGCTATGGCGGCATTCGCGGGCCGAAGGTGGTGCGCCAGTTGCAGCTCCAGCACGGCGTCGGCGTCAGGGGATTGATCCTGGTGTCGCCGCTGCTCGACTTCCGCGAGTTCACCGGCACCAGCCTCCTGCAATATGTCGCGACGCTGCCGAGCTATGTCGCGGTGGCGCGCGAAGCCAAAGGACCGGTCAAGCGCGCCGATCTCGCCGATGTCGAGGCTTATGCACGCGGCGAGTTTCTGGCCGATCTCATCAAGGGCGAGGCCGATAAGGAGGCCACCAATCGTCTGGCCGACAAGGTCGCCGAGCTCACCGGGATCGACCAGCAGGTGAGCCGCAGGCTCGCCGGCCGCTTCGACGTCGGCGAATTCCGCCGCGAGTTCGACCGCAGAAGCGGCAAGGTGACGGGGCGTTACGATGCCTCCGTGCGCGGCTTCGATCCCTATCCGGATTCGGGCAGCTCCCGCTTCGGCGATCCCTCGGGCGATGCGCTCCAGGCGCCGCTGACGAGTGCGGCGGTCGATGTCCTGACACGCAAGCTCAACTGGCGGCCGGACGGCTCCTATGAAGTCCTGAACGGTGCCATCGATTGGGATTACGGCCGCGGCATCAGCCCGCCGCAGTCGGTGTCGGAGCTACGCCAGATCATGGCCACTGACGCAAAGCTCAACGTGCTGGTGGGGCACGGCCTGTTCGATCTTGCCACGCCCTATTTCGGAACGAAGCGGGTGCTCGACCAATTGCCGGCCTTCGCGACCCAGCGGGTGAAATTCGTCGTCTACCCCGGCGGCCACATGTTCTATTCGCGCGATGGCTCGCGTCAGGCATTCCGCAGCGAGGTCGAGGCGCTCATTCGGGAGTAGGCCGGCGTTTCCGCGGCGGATATCTCTGCGCGATCTCGCGCGCAACGATTTTGGCCGGCTTCACATTGGCCCCCGCGATCCAGACGTCGCTGACCTTGCCGCGGGCGTCGCGGACGCGGCGCACCGGCTCGCCATGACTTGAATGGCCGGCGGCCCAGGCGAGCTTGCCGGTATCGCGGCCGGTCACCTCGATCTCGGCGGCGTCCATGAACGGATTGTTGAACTGCGGATTGGCGACGAGCACGCGGTTGCCCATCGGTACGAGGTCCGTCGCGCCCCAGATCGTCCACCAGCGGCCGGTCCAGTCACGCACGCGACGGTCGGGTGCGCCGCGGGTCTTGAAAGCGCGCAGGATCTGCATCGCGCCGTCCATCCAGGACGGCGCGGCGCCGTCAATGGAGTTGCTGATGATGCTGATCGCGAGCTCACAAGCGGGGATGGCGCAGGTCCGCGAGATGTAGCCCTGAAAGTGGCCGCCGTGACCGAACCAGTCCCAGCCGTCGAGCTTGCCGGCGCCGATACCCAGGCCGTAATAAGCCTCGAAACTCTGCGGGATGCGCCAATGATGCCGCGTCATCTCGCGGCGGCTGGCGACCGACAGCACGCTCTTTCTGGCATTGGGCGCGAGCTGGGCGAAGAAACGGGCGGTGTCGGCGGCGGTGGCGGCGAAGCCGGTGGCAGACGCCATCGCGTGTGTGGGATTGTCGCCGGGGATCACGCAACGCTCGCCCAATGGCACTTTTCGCGTGTGGCCGCGCGCGAATGATGCGCCCTTCGGAAGTGGTGCGTCGGGCTCGGTCTCGCGCAGGCCTGCGGCCTCGATGATCTCGCGTTTGATCCAGACCGGAAAGGGCTCCTTCGTCACGGCCTCGACCACAAGACCGAGCAGGCCAAAGCCGTGGTTGGAATATTTGAAGCGCGTGCCGGGCTCGATCACTGTCGGCAGTTTCAGCTCCGCGAGCAACTCCTTGGCATTGAGATAGGAACGTCGGTCGATGAACTGGCCGGAATCGGCGCCGTCGCGCGTCAGCCCGGCGCTGTGCGAGAGCAGCTGCGCGATCGTCGTTTCGGCGACGCGCGGATGCAGGCCGCCGACATGTTGGCCGACCGTGTCGTCGAGCCGGAGCTTGCGCTGCTCGCGCAGCTTCATGATGCCGGCCGAGGTAAAACTCTTCGAGTGCGAGGCGATGCGGCAGCGGTGGCGCGGGGTGAGCTTCTCGCCGGTATCGAGATTGGCGAGGCCGAAGGCGTGCTCGGCGACGATTTGGCCACGATAGGCGAAGGCGACGATGACGCCGGGCTGCTGGATTGTGGTCTGCTGGAATTCGATCCAGGAGCTGATGTAGTCGATCGCGGATCTCAGCCAATTGTCCATTACGCACCGATTTGCGAGGGGAGGATTGGTGCGAGGCTAGCCGAGAAAGTGGAGCGGGCACAACCCTGAGGTTGTGCCCGTTCGTTTCGTGCGAAGATGCGCAATCTTCAGTAGACGAGCGTCGCGCCGGTCGGCTTGTCGAGCGCCGCGGCGAGCGAGCGATATTCGGAGCTGTCGCTGCCGGCGAGCGAGGCGATCTTGTTGAGGTGATACTGCGCCTGCTCGCGGTTGCCCTGCTCGAGCTGCCAGAGGCCGTAATACTGCCAGGTGCGGACGTGGTTCGGATCGTCCTTCAGCGCCAGCTCGTAATAGACCTTGGACGACTGGTAGTCGCCGAGCTTGCGATAGGAGTAGCCGATCAGGTTCGCGACGTCGGCAACGTCGTCGCGCTTGAGCGACTTCAACTGACCGATCGCGCCGGCATAGTCGTGGCTGTCGTAGATCGTGGTGTAGGCGGTGCGATAGGCCGCGAGGAATTTGGGATCGCTGACGGAGGAGCTCTTCTTCTTGCCCTTCTTGGTCGAGGAGTCCGATTTCGGCGGTGAGGGCTCGTCGCTGCCCGCGGCATAGGCACTGGTCAGGGCCGGCCCGGCCGCCAGCGTCATGGCGACGAGTCCCGGCACAAGAAGCGTAGAGAGTTTGCGCATCGAAGTTCTCCCGTATGGAACGTGGCGATCCTACACGATTGCCCGAAGACCGGAACACCCGGCGGGCAAAAACATTCCCGGCTGGCCCGGCCTGTTCGCCCTGAGCCAGATGACAAACTTGTCATCCAGATGAACGGCAGCCTGCATCCGGCTTCAGACTGGGTTCAGTGCGTGCCCCCTAGGCTCACACCTACGATCGAAGGGTCGGCGAGAGGGCGCCGTCTCAAGATCCTTCCAAGAGGAGACCAACCATGTTGAAGACCATTTCCGCAGCCTTGCTCGCCGCCTCCGTGATCGCAGCTCCGGCTTTCGCCACCGAACCCGCCAAGACCACCACGACCGCACCGGTGATCAAGGCGGACCAGAGCCAGACCAAGCTGCCGACCACCGCTGCGAAACCCGATGCCGCCGTCAAGGCCGATGCCAAGGCGTCCGAGACCAAGGCGTCCGATATCAAGGCCCCCGACGTCAAGGCGGACGCCAAGGTCGACACCAAGTCGAAGGCGATGAACGCCAACGCGGCCGTGACGCCCGACGAGCACAAGACCGTGCGCACGCATCGCCATCACCACAAGCATCTGTCGGCCAAGAAGTCGCTGAAGGCGCAGCCGGACGCGATCAAGCCGCTGACCACCGAGAAGCGCAGCTAACGACTGATCCCGCGCGCGGCGGCATCCCATTGCCCCGCCGTCGTGCGCGGACGTCAGGCCCGCCCCGCCGTTCCGGCGTCCTGCGCGAAAGCGCAAGGCATCGGCGGCGGGACGGTGCGCCTGCGCAAGCGAATTCCCTTCGTGCAACCTTGAGGCTAGAACGTCTCCCTGATCTGTGAGCGGAGAGCGTGGGCTGTGGGGCGATTGGCGAGATGTGCGGTGATTCTGGCCTTGCCGCTGGCGCTCGCGGCATGTTTCGGCAGCGACGGTGACCGTCCGTCGCTGATCGAGGGGGGCCAGGCCGGAGGGCCGCAGCCGTTTCCCGACAATTTTCGCAGCGACACGCTCGCTTTGATGCGTGCCTACCTCAACAATCCCGTCGGCGTTCGCGAGGCCAGCATGGCCGAGCCGGTGCTGCGCGAGATCGGCGGCCGGCAGTTCTATGTCGCCTGCCTGCACTTCACGCCACGCGAGAGCGACGGCAGCTACAAGGCCATGCGCGAACGGGCCGCCGTCTTCGTCAACGGGCGGGCCGACCGCGTCGTCGATCGCGCGGGCGAACTCTGCACCGGCGCGGTTTACGCACCCTTTCCGGAACTGGAAAAGATGACGCGGTAGCGCAAAGCCGGCCTTCATCGCCCGCTGCTAGAAAGAAGCCGCCGGAGCCGCTGGATCACATTTTGGCGAGCTTTGAACGGGGCCGGTTTGCCTTGCGACAGATCGTTACGGCCAGCCTTGCGCAGACGACGAAAACAGTCGGTGCAAGCAGGTGTGACGGAACAAAATCGCGTTGTTGCCACCCCGTCACAGTAACGAACGATCAACGTTCCGGCATCGCCGCGAAGCAACCCAATTCACGCCACGTTGTTTCCTGAGTGTCGTAAATGAAAGAACGGGGATGACCATGAAGACGATTTTCCTGGGCGCAGCAGCCGCTCTGCTGGCGTTCGCCGCGCCGGCCGCAGCGGCCGACATGCAACCGCGCACCTATACCAAGGCGCCGGCCTATACCCCGCCGCAGGTGATCTACAACTGGACCGGTTTCTACATCGGCGGCCATGTCGGCGGCGCCTTTGCCGGCGACAGCAGCTTCCAGTCGAGCGACGCCCGCTTCCTTGGCGGCGTGCAGGGCGGCTTCGACTACCAGTTCGCGCCCAATTGGGTGGTGGGTATCGAGGCCCAGTATTCCTGGCTGCCGACCAACAACAACGGTGTCACGTTCCCGCTGGGGACGCAGGTGACGTCCAATACCGACCAGCTCGGGTCGGTGACCGGCCGCATCGGCTACACCTGGGGACCGGCGCTGCTCTACGCCAAGGGCGGTTACGCCTGGCGCAACGGCGGTCTTGGCGTCAACGTCGCCGGCGTGCCGCAGGCCTTTACCGCGACCGGCAACAACAAGGACGGCTACACCGTCGGTGCCGGCCTCGAATACATGTTCGCCCCGAACTGGTCGGCCAAGGCCGAGTACCAGTATTACAATTTCGGCAGCACGACGATCACCTCCGGTCCGGCCGACGTCGTCGGCGTCCGCGGCCGGGAGGACGAGCATACCGTCAAGGTCGGTGTGAACTACCGCTTTGGCTGGGGCGGTCCGTCAGCCTCGCGCTACTGACCCGCGATCCAAGGCGATCCAGATCTGACAAAGGCCGGCCTCCCGCCGGCCTTTCGTTTGCCGGCCGTTTGTCCGCCCTTGTTTGCTTTGCGTGAACCATCTGGCGCGTCATTTGCAAGCAAACGTTCCGGCACGCGCTTTCTCGCGCGTGTCATGGGGCTGGCGTAAAGCAAAAATAATTTTTGCGACTTACGGAACTCGCGCTCCGCAAGGCGTTATAAGACAATTACCGGGCTGGTGGGACGACGGACATGCGTATTTTGGTGTCGGCTGGTGTGCTCTCGTGCTTCATTTCCTTGCCGTGCGCTGCACAGACAATCCTCAAGTCCGAGCCTCTGATGCTGGCCCCCTATGAGGTAGCCTTCGTCAAGGACGCCTCGTGCCCGTCCGGGAGGGTGCTCAAGGTAACAGGCGCGATCCGCGGGCTGCACCGCCGCAAGGCCTGCGTGGTGCTGGCCGGCGAGCAGGCATCGCTGGCGACCGCGACCCCCTGAGATAGTCACCGGGGAGTCCGGCCGGACCTCACGAATTCAGCTGAAGCTCCATCCTCGACTGCCGTTCGGCCTCGGCCTTGTTCCCGGCGGGGTCCTCTCCCTGGGCGGCTTGGCACGGCTTGATCTTGTAGTCATTGTCGAGCACCCGGCGTGGGCCGTGCCGATCGTCGTCGGCCGAGACGTCCACGACGAGGCCGCTCCGCTGGGCGAGCTTCCAGACGTCGGACTCATCAGGATAGGCCTTGCTGATCTGGGCATCGTTGCAGAACAGGGCGTAGGGCATTCTTTCCGCTCCGGGAAAACGCGTTAACGACTTGATCGGGCGGGGGTTCCGAGGGGATCACGGGGCCGTGATCGAAGCTGCGGGCCCTGAGTCTTTAACGACTCCTGAATCCCAAAAAAAAGAATCCTTGGGACTCATTTGCCGGAATCAGCGGATGTTTTCGGCCATGACGACCGACCTCAAGACCTGCTGCGGGCACATGCTGTTGCCACTGACGCTGGGATTGCTCAGCGCCTGTGTGGCCAATCTCTGGTTGGTTTGGTCCTGGCTGTAGGTGCCTGAACGACCGCCGGCCTCAATCTTCGGCCGGCCGGCGCAGGGAGGGGTCACGGATGGCGGCGCGGAGCTTTGTCAGCGTTGCCGCGCAATATTCCTCCCGCTCGCGCTCGAACCGCTCCTGGTGCTTGCGGAAGCTGGCGATCCTGCCCTGCATCTCGGATCGGAAATCGCCGCTGGCCCGGGGCGGCGCCATCGCGACGGCTGGGGGCGACGGCGCAATCGGCGGCGGCCCGATGTCCACAGCGAAGCTGTCGACGGTGACAGTCTCTGTCACCGCGGTTTCGACCCACACGGTCGGCCCAGCCAGCGGATGGAGGTCACCCTTCTTGCCGGTCACCGATTGAACGAAGGCCATTGTCTGCGCGATCAGAGCGTCGCGCTCCATGATCCACTTCATGGGCTACCCCCTGTTGCGGCCATTCCACCAAAGCTCGGGGGGCGAATCAAGAAGATATCCTGCAAGGGATTGCATATTTTTCCCGGGCGCCCGACAATGCCGGAATGGATGCCGGAAAAGATCAGTCGGACGAAGCGCAGGGTTTGCGGCTCGTCCGTGCGTTCCTGTCGCTGTCGCCCGAAAAGCGGGCGGAGGTGATTGCGTTCGTGGAAGAACTGGCGCGCGTCCATGTCCGGCCCGGAGAGGGCGAGAGCCCATCGCCGCGATGAGCGCTATCGCTCGCGGGGTTTGACGTTCGGCATGAAGGGTGCGCCGACCACCCTGACTGGCTCGGCGGTGGTCGCTCGCGCCGGGCTGTTGTCGGTGGCGCGTCTCTCGGGCACCTGCCCGACAACCGGGTCGAGCAGCGCGAGCGTTCCTGCCACAACGGTGCAGCACAACGTCACCGCCCCCAGCAGAAACATGTTCCGATTTTCTTCTCTGATCCGCATGGGCCGAGAACGATCGAGGCGAACGAATGGTTCCGGGCCGCCAAGGAGCGGACAATCGCGGCCAAGGCGGCTGAAGCTTACGCGAAGCTTACGGCCACGCCGAAATCAGTTAGTTTTCCGTAAGATTACCCGTGTCATTTGGTATCAATTTTTAACGTCCGCTGGTTCCAATGGCGCGGCTGGGGCTGCTTCGGTTGCTGGACCGGAAAATCATTGGACGGGCTGAGATGAGCTTTTTGAACAATTTGAAAATCGTGTGGAAGGTTGCGCTGATCGTGACCGTGATGGGCTGTGCGATGGTCGCCGTTGCCGGCTTCGGCACGCGCGAACTGTCCGCGACGGTCGACGGGTTCGGCGAACTCTCCGCGGCGCAGTCGTCCGCGCTCAACCTGACGCGGGCCCAGCGCCGCGCCGAGACCTATCACGCAGCGCTCTATGCGGTCCTCACCGAGGCGACCGAGGCGGGCAACGCCAACCGTCTCAGGATCGCGACCCAGAACCGCGATGAAATCCGCCAATATCTCGACGCAGCCGAGCAGGACGATCCGTCCCGCGCGAGCCAGATCAAGAGCATCGGCGACCAGTTGAAAGCGGTGTTCGCCGGCTGCGACCCGGTGCTGAAGGCCGGCTCGCAGGCCAGCACGCCCGAGGAAAATGCCAAGGCCGCCGAGCGTGCGCACAAGGAGTGCGACCCGGTCATGGATGCGGCGCTGGCGCGCATTGCCCAGTTCGTCAGCGAGACCGCGCAGGCGGTCAGCAAGCGCAGGGACGCCATCAACCGCGATGCCCGGTCCGCCACCTGGACCGTGGTCGGGGTCAGCGGCGGCGGCCTGATCCTGGGGATCGCGATCGCGCTGTTCATCGGCCTCAACGCCATGTCCCGGCCAATTGCCCGCCTCAAGCTCGCCATGGAAGGCCTTGCCCGCAACGACCTCAAGATCGAGGTGCCCGAAAAGGAGCGCCGCGACGAGATCGGCGACATGGCCAAGACGGTCGAGATCTTCAAGACCAACGGGCTCGAGGTCGAACGCCTCAAGGCGGCCCAGGCCGAAGCCGAGAAGCTGGCCGCCGAGCAGCGCAAGCGCGACATGATCAACCTCGCCGACGGCTTCGAACGTGCGGTCGGCGAGATCATCGAGACGGTGGGCTCGGCATCCACCGAGCTCGAAGCGTCGTCCTCGACGCTGGCCACCACCGCGCAGCGCGCGCAGGAGCTGACCTCGGTCGTGGTGACCGCGTCGGGCGAAGCCTCCGGCAACGTGCAGTCGGTTGCGACCGCCACCGAAGAGCTGTCCTCCTCGGTCAACGAAATCAGCCGGCAGGTGCAGGAATCCGCGCGGATGGCGGGTGAGGCCGTCACCCAGGCCCGCACCACGACCGAACGGGTCAGCGAGCTCTCGGTCGCGGCCACGCGGATCGGCGACGTCGTCGAGCTGATCAACACCATCGCCGGCCAGACCAACCTGCTGGCGCTGAATGCCACGATCGAGGCGGCACGCGCAGGCGAAGCCGGCCGCGGCTTCGCGGTCGTCGCCTCCGAGGTGAAGACGCTGGCCGAGCAGACCGCGAAGGCGACCGGCGAGATCAGCCAGCAGATTTCCGGCATCCAGTCGGCGACCCAGGAATCGGTGAACGCGATCCGCGACATCTCCGCGACGATCGAGCGGTTGTCGGAAGTGTCGTCGACCATCGCCGCGGCCGTCGAGGAGCAGGGCGCCGCGACCCAGGAGATCTCGCGCAACGTGCAGCAGGCCGCGCACGGCACCCAGCAGGTCTCAACCAACATCACCGACGTGCAGCGCGGCGCGGCCGAGACCGGCTCGGCCTCCTCGCAAGTGCTCTCGACCGCGAAGATGCTGGCGACCGACAGCAACCGGCTGAAGGACGAAGTCGGAAAATTCCTCCGCACCGTGCGCGCCGCTTAAGCCCGGCGCGGCGGCATCCGCCCGCCGCGCTGACAGCGCCTATTGCATCAGGACTGCAAGCACGACGATAAACAGCACGGCCGTCATGATGACGGCCGTAGCCGCTCCGGCGACGATCTTGGCGTTCTCGTTGGCGGTGTTGGGGAGCATGGCCTGCATGCTACCTCATGTTGAACTTCGGTCCAATCTGTGGTCAGTGGCCGTCCCGCGGCGACGAGCGCCGGCGTCGACTGCCGAGTAACGCCCCATGGATGAAGACGACAGCGACGGCTGGGCCGCGTCTGCGGCCGCCTGGATCATCGAGCAGGGTGACGACGGCGATTACGGCCGCCGCTTCGTGCTGGACGCGCCGATGCGGGCCCGCATCGAAGGGCGCGGTTTTCGCAATGCGCTCGACGTCGGCTGCGGGGAAGGGCGCTTCTGCCGCATCATGCAGCGCGCCGGTATCCGCACCACCGGCATCGATCCCACGGAAGCGCTGCTCGCGCGCGCCAGGGAGTTGGACCCGCATGGCGACTATCGGCTCGGCCGGGCCGAGACGATGGAGGCTGCCGCGGAATTCGATCTGGTCGTGAGCTATCTCAGCCTGATCGACATGCCAGATCTCGGCGCCGCGATCGCGAAGATGGCCGCGGCGCTGCGACCGGCGGCACGCTGCTGATCGCCAACCTGACCAGCTTCAACACGGCGGGGCAGCCCGACGGCTGGACGCCGGACGGCGAGGGCGCCTTGCGCTTTGCGATCGACCGTTACATGGACGAGCGGCCGATCTGGGTGAGCTGGCGCGGCATCCGGATTCAGAACTGGCACCGCCCGCTCAGCACCTACATGACGCTGCTGCTCGGCCACGGCCTCCAGCTGCGCCTGTTCGTCGAGCCGGAGCCCAGAGGCGGCGACCCCGACAGAAATGCGCTTCATCGCCGGGTGCCTTACTTCCACATCATGGAGTGGCAGAAGCCGGCTTGAGGACGACGGGATGAAGATTTCGGCTGCCACGCCACGCCTGCTAAGGTGGTCGCGACGAACGCATGATGTGAGGATCGGCCGATGATCGCAAACCGTCCGCCCGTGCTCGCCCACGAACGCTTCGCCGCCGACCGCGAGAACTTTGCGGGCCTCGATCTCGCCGCGCGGTTCGAGCGGATCGAGCGGACGAACCTGTGGGGCGCGACAACCTCGGTCTCGGGCCTCGGCTCGGAGGACCCCGCGACCGCTGCGATCCGCGATGCGCTTCCTGCCCTGCTGCAAGAGCTCGGTGTGCGCTCGCTGCTCGATGCGCCCTGCGGCGATGCGGGCTGGATTGGCCGCATCAAGCTCGATATCGACTACACCGGCATCGATATCGTGCCGTCGCTGATCGCAGCCAACGGAGCGCGTGCGGCCCGCGGCGAGCTCGCCGGCCGCTTCCGCGTTGCCGACATCACGCGCGATGCTCTGCCGCAGGCCGACATGATCCTTTGCCGGGACTGTCTGGTGCATCTGAGCTTCGGCAACATCGCCCGTGCCGTCACCAACTTCCGCGCCAGCGGCGCGCGCTTCCTGCTGATCACGACCTTTCCCGAATGGGATGCCAATCGCGATTGCGAGGACGGCGACTGGCGCGCGCTGAACATGGAGGCCGCGCCGTTCAACTGGCCGGCGCCGCGCGAACTGATCAACGAGCGCTGCGAGGAGGGCGCTGGCGGCTGGCGCGACAAGAGCCTCGGGCTGTGGCGGCTCGATGAACTGCCGGAACCGCAGTTCCAGACGATTATCCGCTGACCGCGACGGCGGCGGCTGTCGCGCGACGCCGGTCGGCGAGCCGGTTTCCAACCGCGATGAACGGCGTCTCGATCAGGCGCCAGGTGAGGCTCGATGTCACGCAGCACACCGCGAGCGCACTGAACCGCCAGACTTCGCACAGCCAGTTCGGCAAATGGCTGAACTGCTCGCCGAGCCACCAGCCATAGTACAGGATGATACCGTGCAGGAGATAGATCGAGTAGGAGGCGTCTCCAACCTTCACCAGCCAATGCAGGGAAGGGTGCGTCCAGGGCAGTTTGACATGGACCAGGCCCAGCAGCATGACGGTGAGGCACAGCGTCGTTGCGAACGCAAAGGATAGCGTCGGCGCCAGCCAGAGCGATATCAGCGCCAGCGTGCCGCCGCCGAGCGCGCACCATGCGGCGAGTGGTGCGATTCCCACATGCCGGCTCAGCATGAACACCAGCACGCCTCCGAGGAAATCGGCCTGATAGGTCGAGACCAGGTGGAACGACCACGGATTGCCGAAGACATATCCCGCCCAGGCGAGAGCAGCGAGCACCAGCGCAAGCCCGCGAACGCCGACCAGCGGGATCGTCAGCGCCGCCAGCGCGTAGAAGACGATCTCGCGCTCGAGCGTCCAGCTCACCGAGTAGGCGGGCGATCCCGCCTGGGGCAGCAATGTCAGGGAGTACAGATATTGCCCGAGCGTGACGGGATCGGGATGCTTGCCGGCCCAGATCATCAAGGCGATGACACCCATGACCGTCCAGTACAGCGGATAGAGGCGGAAGGCGCGCTTGATGAAGAACGCGCGCAACGTGAAGGATGGTTTGGCGACGACCAGACAGATCACATAGCCGCTGATGGCGAAGAACAGATCGACGCCGAGATGACCCCAGTCGCTCAGGAACGGGATCGGGTGCTGGGCGAAAGACGGGAATGACCGGGTCGCGACATAGGAGTGATAATAGGCGACACTGAGCGCAGCGATCGCGCGGGCGGCCTGCAACCCCTCGAGCTTGTGTTCATTTGCCATATGCAACCAAGACTAGTTTGGGTCCTCAAGCCTGTCAAACCGCGGGCAATGCAGCCGGGCAGGGTGTGCGCCGTGCGTCCCGCAGGTGAGAAGCAAGGAGCAGGAGTGTCTTCGATGATCGATGCCAGATGCGGTTGCGGTGCCGTTGCGCTTTCGCTCCCTGGGCCAACCAAACTGGTGGTGGCCTGTCATTGCATCGATTGCCAACGGCGGACCGGAGCGCCGTTCGGGGTCGGTGCGTTCTACCCGGTTGAGGCCGTCACGATCTCCGGGGCGCCGAAGGAATATGTTCGTGCCGCCGAAAGCGGGGGCAAGGTCCGCTTCTATTTTTGCTCCGCGTGCGGCTCGACGGTCTATTGGAAGGCCGACAATCTGCCAGCGATGATCGGCGTTGCTGTCGGCGCCATCGCAGATCCAGATTTTCCCGCGCCGATCAAATCGGTGTTCGAGCGATCGAAACATGCATGGGTTGACGTCGGCGGGGCAAGGGTCGAGCGCTCCCAGCAAAGCAGTGTGCCGAGGAGCCCAGGCTGAGGATCTCGCACGTCGCGGCAGGCCAGGCCCTGGCGCCGAGATATTGGATCATTCCGTCAGCGATTGGCCGGAAGCCGCCTCGCGCGGTGAGATCGCATTGAGAGCGGCCGTCAATCCAATTCTTTCGGCGAGCTCGCGCTTTGTCCTCAAGGAGAGGTTGCGGCGAAGATGTCCGCCGTCACGCGAAAGAAACTCGCCGTTGATGGCGACGTCACAGGCGTCAGCGCTGCACAATTTTTCTGTCGGTGTCAGCACGATGGTGTTGAGAACCGATGCCGCAACGTTTTTCAGCATTGTGTCGGTTTCGGTCGAAAAATTCCGGACGGCGACGGCAGCGGCGCCGCCCCCAAGAATGAACTGGAGATGGTCACCGCAACAGCACGAAGACCATCGATATTGGACCGATAGCCCGGCTTGACTGAAAGTTTCATTCCAAACGCAACCCAGTGTTTTTAATTGGTTGCTTGATAGCATTGCAACCCAAACTTGAGCAATGCCGACATGCCTTGTCGGGCGCGCTATTCGCGCAGCGTCAGGCGAGCGAATGTTCGCGGATTTCGCCGATTGCGGTTGCGACTTTTGGACGCTCAAGCCTGGGCTCAGCGCGTGGGGCGGGGCGCGGTGCGATATGCCAGGCGAACGCCGATCAAAGCCGTCGGGGGTTGGCGTGCCTGCCGATACAAGCCGCCGTGGCGGCCGCGGGATCGAGCGTGGTGCCGGCTGAGGGGATTGAACCCCCGACCTTCGGTTTACAAAACCCGGCGAACACACGGGATGTCGAATGTGAAAGCTACTGAAGCGCAGGGACTTCTTTTAAGGTTTGTGATCCTGAACCGAAGGTCGGTTTCCTGATTTCGATCCTGCTGCGGTCTTGCCGAGAGTGACCGTCTGCACCTCCTCCGGCGTCAGATAGGCTAGGTACATCTCGGTCGTCTTGATCGATGTATGGCCCAGCCGCTGCTGCAAAACATAGATGGACCGGCCGCTTTTCAGCCAGTTGACGGCGTGAAGGTGGCGCAGATCGTGGAACGGGAAGGGCCGAAAATCCTGATCCTGTTTTTGGGCCTGTTCGGCAACGGCCTCGACGATGCGACCGAAGTTCGACGAGGCCTGGCGATACCGCTCCGCCCTCCGCTGTCCAAGCCGGCTCCGAGGGCCAGCCTCTGCCCGGTGCCAGAACAACGCCTTGGTCTCGATCGAGGCGGGCAGCGAACTCAGAACCTCGAATCCGAAGTCTTCTCCGGCGTCGATCAGGTCGATTACGCGCAGCTTGTTGCGCTTTCCAATGATCGTGAGCTGCCGGCGGTCCCGATCGAGATGGGCCCGGTCGGCTTTGACGAGCTCGTCCAGGCGCGCGCCGGTCTTGAGGGCGGCCCGGATCATGCCGGCGAACAGTGCCGGGGCGCGCTCGATCACCATCTCGACGTGGGCCATCAGCGGCAGGACGATCGGGTCGCGCCGTTCCTGCAGCCGCGATCGGCGCCGGCGGCCCGGCTTCAGCCACGTGATGACAGGGTTATCGTCGCGCCAGCCCTCATCGACCATCCAGTCGCAGACGCTTGAGAGGGCCGTGAGGTCGCGTTTGATGGTGGCTATCGATGCGGTCACCGGATGCTTACGGCCCTTCGGCACGGCCGGCACGTCGCGGCGGCTCTCGACGATGCTTCCAATCAGGGCTTTGTCGATCTCGTCGACGTAGAGGCCTTGCAGATGCGGCGCCAGAACGTCCAGGGACGTCACATAGCGCTTGAAAGTGCTCTCGCTGATCTGCGTGGGGATGAACTTTCCCCAGCCCTGCAGCGCCTCCTCAAAGGTGCGGCGCTGGTCACCATAGCGCTGGGTGGCTACCGCGCGGTCGCGCTCCGCTTTGCGGCGGCTTCTCGCAACTGCCGGATCGTCTGTGCGTAGAGACCATTTGACGTCGAGTCCGCCGGTTTGAATGCGGCCGTAGAGGACGCCGTCACGCCAGAAACAGCCCTTTGGAGCCTTCCGGCCTCCCTTGCCCTTTGGCATATCTCGGTCTCACGCGCATGGTTGTACTGGTCGAGCAGGGCGGCATCAAAGGTCCAGATGCCGCGGGGTTTGGCGGCGCCGGGGATCTGGCCCCGGGCCGCCATGTCCCGCACTGTACGGGCCTCCAGGCCAAGGATCGAGACGGCCTGGGCGATTTTTACCCGCTTTCTTGGAAGGTCGGCAGTGCTCATCGTAGACACCCCGGCTGCCGGCACACCTCCCCTTGGACCGCCCCGCACGCCAAGCAGCTGCCGTCAAGGTCCACCTCGTCGGTGGCGCATCGCTGTGGCAAATCCTCATCCTCGCGGGTGCCGCGCTCGATGGTGACGATGGAATGGAGCATGCCGGCGACCATGGCCTCGCAGGCGTCAAGGTCGAGATGGCGCACGCCGCGCGCCATCAGGTCGCGTTGCAGGGCGCAGGCCATGGAGATGCTGACGATGCTCATTGAGGCCGCTCCGAAAGGTCGTGGGGGCCGCTGGCGCGCATCATGGCGAGCATGTCGTCATGGGCGTCCTGGCGCTCTGTTGGGGTCGCGAACGGGCCGAGTGCGGCCCAGTGACCGCGATCGACGTAGATGTCGAGCCAGTACTGGCCGATAGCCTGGCGGTGGACGTATTCGACGAGGCTGCCGAGCTTTTCGGTCACTCTGCTGCCTCCATGAAAAGAGGCATGGGCGCCATCGGCCGGATGGGTCGTCGTACCTTGCGCGGGATGTAGTTCGCGCCGATCAGATCCTCGGCCTCAGGCGGGCAGACCGAGTTGCCGCACATATAGCCCTGCTGCTCGGCTGTAAACTTGATCTCGGTGCCGTCCTCGAGGACGCCTCGGTCGATGATGTAGTCGGACCGGAAGCCCTGCGCCGTGAAGCGCTCGCGCGCCGTCAGCATCCGCATGCCGATGTCGACGATGACGAAGGTGATGCCCTCGATCTCGACGGTGACGAACTCGCGATCGTCCCAATAGCCGTGTGCCCTGAGGAAGTCGGCGACCTTGCGGGCCTTGTCCCAATGCTCGGGACCGAACGGCGGAAGCGCTGCGGTTGCCTCGACCAGGCCGAAGCGCGGTTTGGCCGTCACCGTGTGAAGCGGGTCATCGGCACTCTGGCTCGGTGTTCCTGTGCCGTAATATTTGGCGAGGAAACCCATGATGGCAGCGTGGTGCAGTCCGCCTGATGTCGTCGTGTGCAGCGGGACGTCAGCCGGTGCACCGCGGCGGTCCGTGCCGTGCATGTTGACCATGTGAACCGCAGCGAGGGACTGCTGGCTGCCGGCGGCGGTGATGGTCGAGACCGGTTCGTCGACGGGGTGGCCGGCGTTGCCATGGCCTGTGCGGCCGTCGATGTTGTGCTGCGCCATGAAGGCTGCGACGACGCTGAGGTTTGCACCGCCGGCGGTGAGCGTGTGGGCAGGCTTCTCGGCCTCGTTGAAGGGTTTTTGCGAGTTGCGCATCGTGGCGAGATGGACCGCGGCGACACGGCCTTCGTTCCCACCGGCCACGATCGTAGCCAGCGGCTCATTCGCAGGTCGGGTCCGGGGATCGTGTCCCGGCTTTTCCATGTAGCGAGGGACCATCATCGGCGCGACGATGCAGAGGTCCGGCTTTCCTGTCTGCGTGATGATCGGTTCACCGGCGCCCTTCGCCTCGGTCTGCGCCGCGCGACCGCCGCAGCCAGCCAGCACCGGCGAGACGATTGCGAGCTCGCCTCGTTTGGCTGTGGTGATGGTGCGCAGCGGCTCGTCTGCACTGTGTGTGCGCGGCGGTCCGCTATGGGTAATTGGCACGATGAAGGGCCGCGCGGCTTCGAGGACGTAACGATGCGTTCCCTTGGCGACGCGTGCCATGGTGTTCTCGACGAGCGGGCGAATGGCGCGGATGCCGTACTTCGCCTTGATCTCTTTGGCGGTGTCGAAGATCGACGGGCAGGGCAGCGACCAGTCGATGCAGTCGGCGGCCGTCTTCCATGGTGTGAGAAGTCCAGCCGCGATCTTGGCGGCGTCCTCGGCTTCGTTTGGATTGCCGCGCGTCGGTTCCGGCCAGACGATCGGCTCGCCGTCGCGGCGCATGATCATGTAGAGCCGCTTGCGGATCGTGGCGGCCTGCATCTTCCGGCCGGCGCGCCAGGCGCGGCGCTCGCGCCATTCGACGACGTAGCCGAGCGCTTCCCATGAGGCGACGAATTGCTTGAAGATGACGCCCTTCTGGATCGGGCAGCGCTTCCCTCCTTCGAGCAGCGGCGACCAGTCCTGGAACTCCTCGACGTTCTCGAGGAAGACGATGCGGGGCCGCTGCCATACCGGCAAGGCCTTGACCCAGCCGAAGCAGGCCCAGGCGAGCCCGCGGATGTTCTTGTCGCGCGGCTTGCCGCCCTTCGCCTTGCTGTGGTCCTTGCAGTCCGGCGACATCCAGAGCATGCCGACCGGCCGGCCATCGCACATGCTGATGGCGTCGATCGTGACGACGTCTTCGACGTAGTGCTCTGTCTTGGGATGGTTGATGCGGTGCATCGCCAGCGCGAACTTGTCGTGATTAACGGCGATCGTGGGCGAAAAGCCGAGAGCGGCTTCGTGGCCTTCCGACGTTCCGCCGCCGCCCGCGAAGCTATCGATCGTAATCTCGTCGAGAAGTTCAAAACCCGTCAGATCGAGGCCGGTCCTTATCATTGACCTGCCTCGCACATCTCCATCGCCACCACATGCTCGGTCGCAACCTGCCTTGCATCAGTGACCAGCGCGTGAACCTCGAAAGGCGCGTAGCCGAATGACGCCAGCACCATGATGGAATCGGAGTGGTCGACGAAGGCGCCGGTCTCGACAAGGCGCGAAGCCATTTCGGCGACCTTGGCGATGCGCTGGGCGCGGACGGCATCGAGGAAGAGGGAGCCGTCGATCAAGGGATGTATGGTGATGACGCTCATCTGCATCACGCCCAGAAGATTCGCGCGCAGTGGCAGCACACAACATCGCCGCAGGAGCCGATTGCATGGTGCCGCCCGTCCGGGCTGAGCGCGCAACGAGCGCTGGTGCCGAACGGATCCTCGATTGCGGCGATGACGTTGGCGATCTCGCGCTCGCCGACGAAACTGATGATGCTGGCAGGTCGCTCGGCGTGGCGGGCCGGTGTGCGGGCGATTTGCATGGTAGTCGTCCCTCTGGCGGTTGAAGATCGCGAGGAGGGCGGCGGCGATACGCCACGTGCTGCCGCCCGGCCGCGCTGGTGAACTCAAGCGAACTGGTTCCGGCTGTCGTGACGGGCATGGGCTGCGCGATACCCGCGATAGCCATTCCGCTTCGCGGCCGCGCGCTTGATGGCTTCGTCGAGCACGTCGCGTGTGGCCTGGTTGAAGAGATCAGGGTTGATGAAGCGTTCGCGCAGGCTCTTCTGCGCGGCGAAGGTTTTCGACATCGTCGCCACCAGGATGCTGCGATCGAACGCCTCGATCGTCAGCATCGCCTTCGGCACCCACAGGGCGCGGCTGTAGATTCCACAGTCGGAGACGAGCAGGGCCTTCTCCGTTTGCCCATGGCGCACCAGCACCAGGGCCGTCCTGCCGGGGCTGGTCGCCAGGACGGCCCTTCGGCCACAGCCGCGAGTTGCTATCCCCGCGGTGAAGGTGTCGATGGAATGGGCGATGTTACGCATGACGCTACTTTCCTTGCGCTTGTGATGAAGCTTGATCATGCGACCTCCAAGAGGTCGCGGCGCGCATGAAAGCCCGAAAGCTTGCAGGCGAGATCATGCAACGCTTGGGATTTGTCTTGATGCTTGGTGACGCACGCTGTCGTGTATCGATCGGGGCGCGCCTCGTAATAGTCAGCCTGTGACTGGCGTCGGCTGATCGCCATGTCGAGGGCTTCGAGGAGCAGCTGAAGTTCGGCGACGGTCAGGGTCATGCCGCCTCGTCCTGCAAAGCCGGCAGCGACCGCAGCTCGGCCGACGCGAGTAGCCAGTTAATGTGCAGCGCCTCGAAAATGGCGGGCTCAGACGCAGCGGCGCCGCGCCGGAAGGCGCTGAGCACTTCCTGCTCGATCGACGCGATGGTTTCGCGGGTTTCTTGATAGCGGCGCTGAGCGGCGCGCTGCGCGATGTCGGCCAGCCGGCATTTGTCGATCAGGTTGTCGCGCTGGACGACGGCCCAAATTTGATCCCAGATCGCCGATTGCGCCTTCGACGTCCGATCGAGCGCGCGGTGTTCGTCGCGGCGGGTATCTTTTTTGGCCGTGACGGGATTTGAGTGGATGACGTCCTCGGGCTGGCCGTGTCGATCAAGCCAGACGTGGAAACGGCGATCGCCGATCGTCCAGTGAATCGTCGGCTGCCCGCCGATCCCGCCGGTATGGACGTGGATGTCCTCGATCTTCGGCTTGGCGGACGGCATGGAAGGCTCCCGTGAAGTGGTTCACGGGAAGATATTTCCCACAGAAATAATCTGCCGTCAATAAAAACATTTCTGTGGGAAATGTCATCGGGCGCACAGCGCCATCGAGCCGATTTTTGGCTGCGCAGGTTAGGCCCGCAGGCGCTGTTTCTGAAGGATCGCTTCCTGGGCTTTGGGCGAGAGCTTCTTGAGCGCGTCCAGCTCCGCCTTTCGCGGGAGCGGACGGTAGAAGTCGTTGATCGTGACCTTCAGGTGTTCGGAAATCCGCAGCAAATAAAGCACGTTAACGTTGGGCTTCCGGTTGGCGATGATGTTGGAAACATAGCCTTGGCTGCATCCCGCGATCTTGGCCGCCTCCGTCACGTCCAACTCGAAAAAGTCGAGCCACTGGCCGAGAAACATCTGCGGAAGGTCTTCGTCATCATGCTTGCCCATGAGCCATTTTAGGATGCTCGGCACCGGCGCCGACGTTTCCCGGAGAAATATTGCGGCTTGACTGGAATCATTTCCGGGGGAAATACTCTCACCCATGTCTGATTCGCACCCGATGCTCCGCTGGGCGGCCGAGAACGGCAAAACCGTCAAGGAATTGGCGGCCGCGGCGGGCTGTTCGGACTCGCACATGCGAAACATATTCGCGGGCCGCAAGGAAGCGTCTCTTCGGATGGCTGTGCGTCTGAGCGAGTTCTCGGGTGGGGTGGTGCCGGCTGATGCCTTCTTGCGACCCGAAGGAGCCCGCGCATGACGCCGCACGGGAAAGCGAACCACTGTACCCATACTCAACCCCCGCTTGTTCTTGCTTGTTTGTCCTATCCTGATGGGGGCAACAGGAACCTTCAACAGAAATCTTCACATATCCGTCAAAGTGCGGAGGATGTGTCCCGGGACGAAACAGGTTTTGCGCGCTCAGGTTGCGCAGCCGCGCAGGAGCGTCAGGCCGAGCGCGACCACGATCAGCGCCGCCATGCAGATCAGCGTGCGATAGCCGGTACGGTTGATGCGCTTCATGAGAATTTCCCGACAGGAACAGTGCAGCGTTGCGGAGCCGTGCTGCAAGTTCGATCGACAGCGTCGCGTTGCGTGAGAGGTGCGTCAGAATGTCCATGGCCGAATCGTGCACATTGCCGCCGGTGCGGCCAAGGAGAACACGAAGAAATCGATTTCTTCGAAACCTCCGGCAAGAAAATCTTCCTCCATTCGGACGCGTCTGCGTCGCGCTATTCGGCATCGACAAGCCCGGTCTCGCGCTCGCGCAGAAGGCCGGCTGCACAACGCGCCAGGCTGATCTGTACATCGACGGCAGCACGCCGCCTTCTTACGAAGCGCTCATGGTCGTGCTCGACGAGCTGCGGCCTCGGCGGCGCGGTTGAGATAATTGACGGCCGGCATGCCCGGGGGAATGCAAATGTCGGCGACCGGATCGGCCGTACCCGGCGTCCCGCCCATCCGATGGATACGATATCCGGAGGTCCGACAGGCCCGTCATTCGAATGCCGTAGCGAAAGCAACCAGAGGCAAGTCCGATCGGCTGGCAAGCCACATGGGCCCCGTAAGACCACGGTCAATCCCGGTCGGAAGGTTGTGAGTAGGCGCGACTGCCGCGCAGCAGTCTGCCCGCGGGGTGATGAGCCCCGCGGTTCAATTCGGGAATACCCCAGAGGCGTCAGGTACAGCTCGCAAGGCTCCCTGCGGAAAGGCCGTACGCACCTCGGTGCCGATGACCGATCCCTCGCGGCACTCAGTGCGCGCCTCGACCTTTTTGCAGGGTGGAGCAGCCCGGTAGCTCGCAAGGCTCATAACCTTGAGGCCGTCAGTTCGAATCTGACCCCTGCAACCAATTTTCGCGGTGAGGCGGGCGGCGACGCTCGCAAACAACCATCTATGGCAACGCGGCTGATGCCACCGCGCCCGCGGAGCGAGATTTCAGTTTGGGCCGCCGTAGCTACAGCAGGTGCACCACGCGGGACTGCTGCATCCCGGCTCGCTTCAGCGGGCGCGGCCCAATTCAGTTCGGACGACGGCCTTGGCATCCATCAGCCCGGGTCAATGACACGGGGTACCAGAGCAAAGGTTCAAACTCCGTCGGGAAGGGCGCGTGATCGCGCTATGTGCCCCGCCGTCGTCCGGAGCTTTGCGGGGAGGGCGGCATGAGCGAGGCCGACGGCGATATCAAGTTCGAGCCGGCCAACATGGGTCAGGCACTCGGCGTCCTGGTCGATGTCGTCGGCTGCTACATCAGCGCCGCGCACACGGCGGCATTTGCCGACGATCGCAAGAAGTCCGCGCAGGTCAACCTTACACTGTTCCTGCACGGCCTCTGCATGCGCTCGAAGTACAAGGCCGAGACGGCCGACATCCTGGACATGGTCAGCGCTGAGCTTCGCAGGTCGACGCAAGAGGAAGCGGGCGCCGATGCAATGACCGCTGATCTCTTGAAGCCAAACGGCAATGACGGCGTGGTCAATGCCGAGATCTGCTTCGGTTCACTCCTGCTCGTCGGCGACGTCGACGTCTCCCCGGAGATGGTCGCGACATGGGCGCAGGATCAGATGGACCTCGCCTATGACTGGGCGATGCGCGTTCATCTGCATGCCAGCGACAACAACGACGTCTTCGTCCCCGAGCGACCCGACTTCATTCCGAGATCCGTGAGGCCATCCAGCACCGATAGCTGAAATCCTCGCGCCCAGTTCAAGTAAGCGTCACCAGCGTATCCCGACATCACCCGCAATTGCACCCGTCCGGTCACTTCCGGACGTGAGCCTCTGCGTCCCTGCAACAGGAGGGCATCTCGATGCTTGCCGACCAGTCGTTGCTTCACGCCGCCATTACCGCGTGCCTGGTTCACGTCCAGGTCGGTTCGCTGGTGTGGTTCTGGGTCTATTGCCGCGGGCGCCTGGTGCACGTCTACGCGACCGAGCTGACCGGCGCCGGCGACGTGCTCGACTTCATCGGCAACGCCCTGATCACGCTGGTGCTGATCTGTGGCTGGCCGTTCATGCTGATCGCGCTTCGCAAGGGCAAGCTGCAATGACGAGCGCCGAACACGAGCGGCGCAGGCTGATCGAGCGCAATGCCTTGCGCGGCTATCGCGCCATGCCATCGGGTCCGTCCAAGGCGGATATGCAGCGCGATCTTGAGCAGGCCGTCCGCAACACCGCAGCGACTCCTGCGAAGGAGGAGCAAACATGATCCGCATCATCGACATCCTGGCGGCGCTGCTGCCCGTCATTCTCATCGTGATCGCGCTGCTGCTGGTATGCGCGGTACGGATCGTCCGCCGAGGGGCCGCGTCCAGGTCTTCGCTTTCCGCGGCAGCGGACGATCCGTTCTTCTTTCCGTTCGGCGAGGTGCCGACCCTACCGCGCGAGCGCCAGATGGTGGCGCGCGACTTCCGTGCGTGGGGCATTCCTCTGCGCACCAAGCCTTCCGCAGGCGCCCTCCGGCGGAACGAGAACGGCGGCCGTCCCTCCTCCCTCTCGAGGACGGCCGTCGTTCTCACTTTTCGCAAGAGAGGTGCGTGATGCAGCAACACCTCACCCGCATCGAGCAGGCCAACCTCATCGCGGGCCACGCCGTCTCCTACGCCACCGCCTATCTCGACGGGCGCCACAATGCGCAGCAGCTCGGCGACAACGCCGACCGGCTTTTCCTCGATCTCCTGGTGGTCGAGACACCCGAGACCAGCACCTTCCTCATCCCGGTGCAGCTTCTCGTCATCACCATGATGCGCACGGCGAAGTGCGCGCGCGATCTCTCGCAATGGCCGTCGCGGGAGGATCGTTGGCAGTCCGTCATCGCTTCCCTTGTCGAGCTCGTCACCCACGAAAGCCGCCATCTTACGAAGGACCGCGCATGAAGCCGCTCTCTCAGTCGCTGACGGAGCTGATCGTCTTCACCGAGGAAGTGGTGACGAAGCCGGCGCGCCATCATGGCCTTGCCGCCGATTTGCGGTTCACTTCGCTCGCCCAGGAGATCCGCGCCGCCGACCGTCGCCCCGCCAGCGAAGGCGTCCGCTGCACCCATGCCGGCATGGCGATCGTGGCCAGTACCGAAGGCTTTTTCGCCGGCGACATGGACCCGGGCTCGCGCTGGCTCGCCGCGATCGGCGCGCTCCTGCCGGCGCTGCGCGTCGAGGCCTGGCAGCAGGTGAAGAACGAGAAGGCGGCGACGCAGGAGACGCGGCGATGAGCGTGCAGATCACCCACTATTCCGGCATTGATGGTACGCCGGCGGTCGCCTTGGCGCTGCGCGGCCAATACGAAATGATCAATGACGGCGGCGAGCAGGCCGTCGGCTTGCATCACAGCTACAATGGCATCTTGGCGTCTATCGATGGCAAGGCCGTTGGCGTCATCATCTGGTTCGAACAGAAGGACAGCCACCGGCTTTGGCTCCAGCTCGGCTATGTCCTGCCGGAGCATCGCCGGAACGGCATCTACAATATGCTTTGGGATCAGTTGGTCGACAAGGCGCGAAAGCTGGGGGCCTCTGCGATCTGGAGCGGCACGGCGATCGGCAACGATGCGATGCGGGCCGTCGCGCGCAAACAGGGCCGGAAGGAAATCGCGGTCAGCCTGAAGTTCGACGTGCCGGAGCTGGCTCGACAATGAGCCCGCAAGCCCAGCCGCAGGCACAGGCCTATCCCCTGAATTGGCCGTCCGGCTTCCCGCGCTGGAAGCACGGCCGCGGCGCCGGCACATTCAAGACCAACTTCGAGACGGCGCTTCGCAACGTCAAGAAGAGCCTCGAGCTGTTCGCCAAGGACAGCGGCAAGAAGATCGAAAATCCGATTCTGTCGAGCAACATCGACTTCAACCCGCTAACCCACAACACCGGCACCCGCCCGGCTGATCCCGGCGTCGCGGTCTGGTTTGCCTGGGACGGTCTTCAGGTCTGCATCGCGGTCGACCGCTATGACAGCCCGGCGGCGAATCTGCAGGCAATCCACCACATCATCGAAGCCCGCCGCGTTGAGCTGCGCCACGGCACGCTCGCGCTGGTGCGCGCGACCTTCTCCGGCTTCCAGGCGCTGCCGGCGCCGAAGGGCAAGCACTGGCGGGATATTCTGGAGATCGGCCATGGCGTGCTCGTCACCAAGGGCGCGATCGAGGGCAACTACAAGCGCCTGGCGCAGGCCTATCACCCCGACCGCGAAGGCGGATCGATCGACAAGATGTCCGAGCTCAACGCCGCGCGCGATGCGGCCATCGCGGAGATCGGGTGATGCGCCAGGATCCCGACGAAGTCGCCCCGCTGGTCGACGCCCGCCTCGCCGAAGCGCTGCGGCAGGTCGGCCAGAGCCCGCTCGGCATGCCCGCAACCGTCGATACCTTCCGCGCCATGCTCGATCGCGCGGGGCTGGCTCTGGTGCTCAAGCACAATCCCGATTTTCGTCATTCCGGCCTGGAGCCGGTGAACATGGAGCATGACACATGAACGCAACTGCGAAGATTGAGGACGCCACACCGCTGCTCGCCAAGATCGACCCGGCGGCGCCGGTGCTCAAGGTCGAGGGCCTTGGCCGGTTGCAGATCAAGGCCGGCACGTTCTTCAACGGCGGCGGTTTCTCGGCCGACACCGAGGTGAAGATCACCTCGCTCGAGCCCGGGACCGACTATGTGGTGCGGATCTCGGGCGACGGCCCGGTCGCCGTGCCCTATGCCAATCGAGGCGATGATCCGTTCATCGGTGGCTTTCACTTTGCACCAGGCGGCAATGCCGAGGCGCGCAAGGGCGGCGACACCGTGCCGGCGATCAACCCGTACTCGCTCTGGGATCACAATTTCCGCCCCGCGTGCCTGGACCCGCGCGGCATGGTGCTGGTCGAAGCGCCCGGCCATCGCTTCTGGTGCGATATCTACCTGACCGGCGCCGAGCATTTGGAGAACGGCACCAGCGCCTTCGACGCGCTGATCGCCGATGGCCGCGATTGCCCGACCGATCCGGCCACCGGGAGGCGGTTCAAGCGCTTCGACTACGCCGCGGCCTGCGCCGTGATGAAGCACCACGGCAAGCAGCTGCTGTCGTTCGAAGAGTTCGCCGCCGCAGCATTCGGCGTCACCGAGCGCACCGCGACGAACAGCGATCCGGTGCGAACCAACCTCGACGCCCCGCGCACCAGCAAGTTCGGCCTGATGCAGGCGGCCGGCAACATGTGGGTGTGGGGCCACGATGGCGATCCCGACGAGCCGCGCGCTTCGATCCTCGGCGGGTCCTGGTGGGTCGAGGGCGACGCGGGCTCGCGCCTCGCGGGCCTCGGCGACTGGGCGGACGACTCGGGCGAGAGCATCGGCGCCCGCGGCCGCAGTGACCACCTGCAAACCTGATCCCGCGTCGCGACAGCGACGCGTCTCCTCGAGGTGAAGCGGATTCGATGATCGTCAGGGACGACAATTCGGCGACGGAAGCCCTGGCGATCGTCGAGAAGTACGAGGCTTTCGTGACCTATCTCTATCCGATCCTGCAAAACAGTCCGCGCAAGCATGGCGTCCTCAGGGACACCGTGCTTGCCCAGATGTTCACGCCGATCGGAGGTCTCTACCACGCGGCGAAGTCGCGGCAGATCTCGAGGCTGTTTGCGATCGATGCCGAGTTCGCCACGCTGCGCGCGCTGCTGCGTTTCCTGGCGCGCGGCGAGATCAAGATCCTGACGCCGCATCAGCATGTCACCGCACTCGCGCTCCTGGCGCAGCCGGGCGGCATGCTGAACGCATGGCAGAAGAAGCTTGCGGCATCGGGCACGAACAGGGTTCCGCACGCCGCCGGCGTGCGGAAGGGGGAGGCGGGGCAATGATGTCGCCGCGCGCTTCGATCCTCGGCGGGTCCTGGTGGAACGAGGGCAACGCGGGCTCGCGCCACGCGAACCTCGACAACTGGGCGGACAACTCGAACGAGAACATCGGCGCCCGCGGCCGCAGTGACGACGGCTCCGTGACTATCGCTCGGCACAGGCCACGGCCTCGCCGGCCGGTCACAGCACAACTGTGGTCAGCTCGACTCTCCTGCTTCGGCAAACACACTGCGCGGTCCGGCAGAGCGGGGCGTAGCGGCGGTTCAGCGCAGAACTGCCGTCGAGACCCGCGGCCGGCTTCAGCTGCAATTGGAATGGGGCTCGCAATGACGCGACGCTACCGCAACCTCATCGGCAAGATCACCTCGCCCCGCAACATGGAGGCGGCGCTTCGCCTGACCGCCGCCGGCAAGCGGCTGACGCCTGACTATCTCGACTTCAAGGAATTCTCCGCGCTCAACCTCGCCGACCTCGGCCGGGACATGGCGAGCGGTCGTTATCGGGCCGGTGCGCCGCACGAATTCTTCATTCTCGACCCCAAGCGCCGGCTGATCCAGGCGCTGCCGTTCCGGGACCGGATCGCCCAGCAGGCGCTCTGCCTGGTCATCGGCCCGATCTTCGATGCTGCCATGCTGCCGCGCGCCTATGCCTGCCGGACCGGCAAGGGCACTCATGCCGGCGTCGTCCAGTTGCAAAGCGATCTGCGGCGGGAAGCGCGCGGCGGCGAGCTCCACTTCCTCAAGACCGACTTTTCGCGCTACTTCGCCTCGATCGAGCGGGGCGTGCTGTGGCGGCTCATCGAGGCGAAGATCTCCTGCCGGGCGACGCTTGAGCTGATCGAGGCAATGGTGCCTCGGACGGGAACGGGACTGCCGATCGGCAGCCTGACCTCGCAAATTTTCGCCAACGTCTACGCCGGCGCCACGCTCGACCGTCATTTGCAGCAGCATCTCGGCGAACGGCTCTGGTACCGCTACATGGACGATCTCGTCGTGCTCGGCCGCGAACCTGCGCATTTGCGCAGGTTGAAGGATGAGATCGAATCCTACGCCGCGCGCGAGCTGGGCCTGCGCTTCTCCAAATGGCAGGTCTCCAGCGTCTCCCGCGGCATCAACTTCCTCGGCTACCGGATCTGGGCCAACCACAAGCTCTTGCGCCGAGACAGCGTCATCCGCGCCCGCCGCACCATCGCGGCCCTTCGAGCCCGCGGCGATGACGAGCGCCTGCGCGAATTCCTGGCCGCGTGGCTTGGTCACGCCAGCTGGGCCGACAGCGGCAATCTGATCAGGAGCCTCGGGTTGCCACAACAACGGGAGAACCGGTGATGGCCGATCGGTCGGCAATCGAATGGACGGATGCCAGTTGGAATCCGATCCGCGCCCGCGTCATGGAGATCCAGAACGACGGCTCCGGTAGAGAGCGCATCGGATGGCACTGCGAGCACGTCAGCGACGGTTGCCGCAACTGTTATGCGGAGGGCTTCAACCGGAGACTTGGCACTGGCCGGGACTTTAAACCGGGGGAGATGTTTCGTGAGGAACACAAAGGCTTCAACAACGGCGAGGTGAAGCTGTTCCTCGATGAGCAGATGTTGACCCAGCCGCTTCGCTGGAAGAAGCCTCGCAAGATCTTCGTTTGCTCAATGACGGACGCCTTCGCGGACTTCGTCACCGACGAGATGCTCGACAAGATGTTCGCCGTCATGGCGCTGTGCCCGCAGCATACGTTCCAGGTGCTGACGAAGCGCGCGAAGCGGATGCGGGCATATATGGAACGGCTGTTCGGCTCGAAGGTCGCGCCGCGAGGCATTGCCTGTTCGCCGTGGAGCGCGCTGCTAAACCGCGCCGAACGAAGCTGGATGGTGGCTAACCCGAACTACATGACCGACATCCGGCCGTTACTGCTTGCGGGCTTGCAGGGCCGCACGCTTCCTTCCGGGCCCCTCCCGAACGCCTGGCTCGGCATCTCGGCCGAGCGGCAGCAGGAAGCAAATGAGCGGATTCCGGAGCTGCAGAAGACGCCGGCTGCGGTCCGCTTCGTCTCGCTTGAGCCGCTGCTGGGCCCGATCGACCTCGAGGACATCGTTCGCCACGGCGACGGGTGCGAGGACCACCACAGCGCGCTCGAATGCGACGTCGCCATCGAGGACGACCAGGAATTCCACGGCGCCGTACTCGACTGGGTCATTGTCGGTGGCGAGAGCGGCAACCGCGCTCGCCCGATGCACCCGGATTGGGTGCGGGGCCTTCGCGATCAGTGCGACCGAAACGACACGGCGTTTTTCTTCAAGCAGTGGGGCGAATGGGGTATGCCGACCGATGATCTCGGCAACCTCGACTGGCCCTATCATCCCGATCACGATCGCACGCACTGGTTTGACCGTCGCAGCTGTGTTCGACCGATCGAGAGCGGATGGTCAGATAAGTACCAATGTGGTGGCGGAGCGTATCCGCCGCCGCCATTCGATCTTTTCCAGACGCCCGACTACCTCGACCAGGTCGCGCGCTGTCCGCAGTGCGGCTGCGGTGAAGCCAAGAAGTGTCAGGGAAACGCCGCTCGCGCGGCAGTCACATGGGTAGGCAAGAAAAAGGCCGGTCGCCTCCTCGACGGAGCCGAGCATAACGCATTCCCGAAGGTGCCGGGATGAGCGACCTTCGCCGCATCGATCCAAAACCGTTCCTGCCGCGCATCCCGAAGGGCCCGAAGCCCGACGTCGGCGAGCGTCCGGAACTGCAATGGCTCAAGATCGACCGCTTGCGCATCGATCCGCGCTATCAGCGCGAGATCGGCCGACGCGGTGCCGACAACATCGTCGCGATCGTGCCGAAGTTCAAATGGGCCAAGTTCACGCCCGTGGTGGTGGCGCCGATCGGCGAGGGCCTGTTCGCCGTCATCGACGGCCAGCATCGCGCCACGGCCGCCGCTGCGTGCGAATTCGAGAGCGTGCCCTGCGTCATCATCCAGGTCGACCAGGCCGATCAGGCCGATGCCTTCGTCGCCATCAACGCCAACGTCACTGCGATGTCGCCGCTGCAACTGCATGCTGCGCGCCTGGCTGCCGGCGATAAAATCGCCGACGAACTGACGCAAGCCTGCGAGGCGGCCGGCGTCAGCATCTGCCGCTATCCGGTGCCGGCGAACAAGATGAAGCCGGGCGAGACGCTGGCGGTCGGCATGCTGCAATCGGCGCTGGCCAAATATGGACGCGACGTCCTGGTCGCCGCGCTGTCCTGCGTCACCAAGACCCGCAAGGGCAATCCCGGCATGATCCGCAAGGCGATTGTGCAGGCGTTGTGCTCCGTGATCGAGGCTGACCGGGAATGGCTCGGCGATCTGCCGCGACTGATTTTCGCCATGCAGACCTTCGACTTCGCCGCGCAGTTCAACCGCGCGTCGGCGGCGGCGATCGAAAGCGGCGAGGGCGTTGCCGCGCTGCTGATCGACGCGATCGCCGCCCATCTTGATGGCAAGTTCGAAGCTTCAGTCCCTGCGGAGGCGGCCGAAGAGGTCACGACGCCTCGCAGGGACGGAAAGGCTCCGGTGCGGGCGGCAAAATCAGCGCCGATCGAGCCTCCGGTGGCCAAGGCTCCCGGCCGTCCATCCGCCACCGGTCCGGTCACGATCGGGCGCGACTTCATCAGCCGCGGCGGCCGGCGCATCGAGGTCGCTCCGCGCGCTGCGCTGCTCTTCGCCGCCGTGCACAAGGCGATGCCGAATTGCGTCGGTGACGAATGGCTGGTCTCTAAACTCTGGACGGTACGTCCGCCGAATGCCGGCGATCTGATCGACCAGATCGTCCGCAATCTCGACCTTGCCAGTCTCGGGCTCGAGATCCGCACCCACCGCGGCGTCGGCCGCCAACTGGTCGAGGTGGCATGACGCTGCTCGCCGCCTACGATCGCGCATGCCGGTCTCTCGCCGAGGTCAAGGACGCCGGCGAAGTCGTGCAGATCCACGACCTTTTCGAGCACGTCAAGCTCTATGCCAGACAGATCCAGGACAAGGCGCTGCTCGAAGAAGCCGTCGTTGCGCAGATGCGAGCCGACAGGCGCCTGGGCGAGATCATCGGTGCGCTCAAGGAAGCCGGCAGGATCTCGGACGGTCGCAAGCCGAAAGACGATGGCTCCGACCGCGTCACCCTGAAGGACATCGGCGTCAAGGACTGGAAGCTCTCGTCACGGGCCCAGAAGGCGGCCGCGCTGTCCCCGGACGCATTCAAGCAGATCGAGGAGGCCGCGCGCCAGAAGGTTCGCGGCGGCGGCGCCATCCTGGTCGATCCGATTCAATCGGCTGCGAAGGAGGCCGAGATCGCCGGCCGCCGCGCCGCGCATGCGGCGCGCGCCGAGACCGGCGGCTGTGTCGCGGACCTGGAAGCTCTTGTCGCATCGGGCTTCCGCGCAGGCTTCGTCGGCATGGACCCCCAATGGCATTTCAAGACCCGTTCCGATGCAGGCGAGGGGCGGTCCGCCGGAATCCACTACAAGACGGAAGAGATCGAGAAGATCAAGAATATTCCAGTCGGCGCGATAGGCGCGGACGATTCGGCGATCGGCATGTGGACGGTCGACTGGTGCCTCGAGGCCGCCTTCGCGCTGATGCGCCATTACGGCTATGAGCCCGTCACCAAGCTCTACACCTGGGCCAAGACCAATAACGATGGCAAGTTGCTCGCCCACGATGATTCCAGCTGGCACCTCGGCATGGGGTATTGGACGCGTGCCAACCCGGAGGATTGCTGGCTCGGAATCCGCGGCAAACCGAAGCGGCTCTATGCCGACGTCCGTCAGCTGATCGTTGCGCCTTTGATGGAGCACTCTCGCAAGCCCGATGAGTGGCTCGCGCGCTCCGAGCGCCTGGTCGAGGGCCCCTATATCGAATTGAACGCGCGGCGTCCTCGGAAAGGCTGGTTCAGCTGGGGGGACGAGCTCGAATGGACGGGGGTGGCAGCATGACGTCTCGCTCCAGGGAAGAAAACCGCGACTACATGCGCGACTACATGCGTGGGCATCGGAAGCGCAGCCGCGAGGCCGATCGCGCCCGCAAGCGCGCCGAGTACAAGTCCGAGGCGCCCGACATCTGGAGCAAGGCCGACTTCGTCGACCGCAGGCCCGCACTCTACGACCCGCTACGTGATGGCCCATTGCATCACGCCGACCTCACGGCGTGGTTGATGCGAGACCCGCCGATCGGGCGCCGTGCGATCGACCAGCACCAGGCGCGCACGTCCGTTCGCTCGATATCGCTGGCCGGAGAGAGGTAAAGCCATGAGGTTCTACGGCTGGATCTGCGCTCTTCTCGTCATCTTCGCCGCCGGCGTCGGCCTCGCGTATCTGCTCGGAGCCATCTAGCCATGATCCGGGCTCTTCTCCTCGCTCTCCTCTTCGCGGCAGGCCTGACGAGCCTGATGGCCGGCCATCCGCGATCCGGTTTCAACTGGAGTCATTCATGTCAGGGGTGCGCGCGATGACCGGGCAGCAGCTGGCTGGAGTGCGGCCATGACGCGAAGACTTCCGTTCTTCAACGCGCACAGCATCTCCATCGGAACGTGCTCCGATCCGTTATGCAGGGCCGTCCATGTTCATCTGCTCGACGAAGACGAGCGCCCGCATGCACAGCTCACGCTGAACTGCGACAAGCTCGAAGACGTGATCGCCGACCTGCGCTCCGTTCGCGACCGCATTGTCATGGGCGGCGCAAAGAAGGGGCTCGACAATTGATCCGACGCCACCGCCTCGCCAATCGCCGTCGCCATGAAACCATCGCGATCGAGCACGAAGGCCAGCGCTACAAGGTCGGGCTCGGCAGGGAACTGCTCTGCGACGGCAGCTGCGGCGGGTCGGTGCGCTACGGTCCGATCGCAGAAGTCTTTATCACGGCGCAGAAGGTCAACACGCAGGCCGACGTTCTGGCGAAAGATGGCGCCATCCTGATGTCGCTGGCCCTGCAATTCGGCTGTCCGCTGGACGTCATTGCCCACGCCATGAAGCGCAACCCCGATGGCTCGCCGGCCTCGCCGCTGGGGCGGGCTGCGGCTTACCTGGTCGAGGAGAACTCGAATGTCTGACACCGAATGGTATCCGGCCGATTGGGTTGACGAGACATGCCCGCCGGCGAAGAAAGCACCTGCCGAATATATTGTGCCGATCGAGACTGGCTTCGAGCTCGGATATGTCCGCACCGGCGATGCCGCAGCGGCGAAGTTCGCCGCGCACTACAACACGATCTACAATCAGCCCCTGTCGCTCGGCGACGTCGTGGATTTCATCAGCTGCGAGCGCCTCGGCGACGTGGATGTGACGCTGCGGCGCGACGGGACCTATGTCCTGCATGGGACGCTTCCGCGCGTTTACAACGCCCTGATCGTCGACGGCGATATCGATACGCTTTGCGACAGCTTCGAGGAGATGACGCGGCGCATCCAGGGTCGCGGGTGGGACGAACTCGGTACACTCCTTCTGACCGACGTCGACGAACGCCGTATGAGCATGAGCTTTGCGAATTGGTCGGACCCCGTGCCGTACCTCTTCGAGATTGTCGACGGCAAACCCGTGTTCACTCCTGTGCCGGTGGCGAAGCAATGACCGACATCGAGCGCCAGATACTCCTCAACCAGATCGCCATCCTCGAGGCGCTGATGCCGCACGGCTCGGCCGGCCCTGAAGGTACGCGCGAGATCCTGCGCAAGCGCTACCGCGAGAGCGCCGAACTCGTCCGCCAACACTCACCCAACCCGCAACGCTGAAGGGAATCCGCCGCCATGGATATCAAGGTCCCGCTGAAGATGCTCAAGTTCGGCCACGAGGACGGCGAGGGCATCAACGCCCGCGTCGCCGGCCGGGAAGACGGCATCGCCGCGCTCGCCGCGAACATCTTCGCCAACCGGTCGGACGATAACCCCTCCGGCCTGATCGAGAACCTGATCGTCAAGGACGCAGGCGAGGGCTTCTATTCGGTCGCCAACGGCAACCGCCGTCTCGCAGCGCTGCGCATGATCGAGGCCGAAGGCTCGGAGATGCCGGTCCCCTGCACCATGCACCAGGTCGACGAGACCAAGGCCTTCGAATATTCGCTAACCACGGCGATCACCGCCGAGCAGCTCCACCCGGTCGACCAGTACGAGGCTTTCGCCCGCCTCGAGGAGCACGGCAAGACGCAGGAGGAGATCGCCCAGCAATACGGCATGGCGGGAAAGCAGGTCCGCCAGGCGCTGGCGCTGGGGCGGCTCAGCCCGAGGATCCGCGACGCCTGGCGCAAGGGCGATATCAAGGCGGAAGTTGCCCAGGCCTTCACGCTCGCGCTCGACCACGGCACGCAGGACAAGCTGTTTGCCCAGCTCGACAAGGCCCATGCCGTCACCGTGCACAACGTCAAGCGCGAGCTCGGCGCCTACGCCACGGACGAAGAGATCACGCAGCTGCTCGATGTCATTGGCGCCGAGGCGTACCAGTCTGCCGGCGGCATTGTCACCGTCGACCTCTTCGGTAAATCCCACATCATCAGCGACGAGGCGCTGCTGAAGCATCTGGCGCGGCAGCTGCTGATCTCGAAGTGCGAGGAGCTGACCTCGGCAGGCTGGGGCTGGGCGGAAATCCTGGCCGATCTGCCCTCCGGCGCGCGGCACTGGCCCATCTCGGAGGTCAAGACGAAGATCTTCGAGGGCGACGAAGAGCAGCGGCTCGAACAGATCCGGGCCCGGTTGACCGCGATCGACGAAGAAGACGAGGCCAGCGATACTATCATCTCCGAAGAGACCGAGCAGGAGCAGGATCGCCTCGCGAGCGAGGCCGATACGATCGACCAGGCGGTCAAGCTCCGCAGCTACCCCGACAAGAAGCGCAAAACGCTCGGCTGCATCGTCACGATCGAGGACGGCCGGCTGATCGTGCTCGCCGGCATCAAGCGCCCTGAGGAAGCCAGGGCGCCGCAGTCCCGGAACGACGACGACATCGGCCCGGCAGGACCTGCCGCGACGTCCGCACCAGCTGCGAAAGCCGCTCCCGAAGAGCCGGAGATCTCCAATGCGCTGCTGCATCGTCTCTCGGTCCAGCTCACCCAGGCGGCCTCGACCGCATTGATCCAGGACACGCCCCTGGCGCTCGCGGTCCTGCTCGCCGGCTTCGACACCTACGGCGGCAAGGGCGTCAAGGTTTCCGTCAGCGGCCTCGGCATGGGCGGCGCGCCCGGCAAGCTGTTCGGGCAGCCCGACGACCTTCCGCGCACGCTGGCCCTCGCCAGCAAGCTCAAGCCCGCCGAGAAGCTGGACCTCCTGGTCCAGGTCGCCGCCGGCGCGCTCGACTTCCAGAACAAGAGCCTCGACGGCGGCGCCGACCAGCACGATTCCATCGTCTCGATCTGCAACGCGATCGAGCCCAAGGCCTTGAACGCGGCGCTGCGCGGCGCCTTCGACGCCAAGGACTATTTCGCCGGCGTCAACAAGGCGCTGTGCCTCAAGGCGATCGAGGAAGCCCTGGGCCCCGACCTTGCCCGCCAGCAGGCCAAGAATCCGAAAGCGGAGATCGCTGCGTTCGCATTCGAGAATGTCCCCACCACCGGCTGGCTGCCGCTTCAGCTGCGGGCGAAGGGCTATGACGGGCCGCCGGTGAAGAAGCCGGCCGGCAAGCTGGCAGCGGCGCCGGCGAAGGCGAAGAAGTTCGCCAAGGCTGCGGCCAAGTCCGCGCCGAAGAAGCCCGCGAAGAAGCCCGCCAAAAAGCCGGCAAAGAAGCGAAAGGCCGCGTGATGACCTGCCGTCACCTGCACAGATCGGCAGAGGCCTATCGCGTCGCGCCCGATGGTGCCGAGGCGCCGGCCATCGTGCTGCTGTGTGGCTGGGCCGAAAGCGCGCCGCCCCAGCTGGTCGACGTTCCCAGATGGATGCAGCGCGAAGCCCTCGGCGGCCATCTATGGCGCGAGGGCGATTGCGAGAAGTGCCCATGCTTCGAGGCTGCGTGATGGACCAGCTGCACAGCGCTCATGAGGGCGTCGTGACCTTCGAGCCGCTGACGCTCGGCCGCGAGGCTGTGATGCTCGGCAAGGTGCGCGTTGGCGAGATCCATGCGATCGAGGGCGATCGGCACCAGGCCTGCTTCCGCCTGCACCTGCCTGAGGCGTCGGCCTCGACCAGTTTCCGCCCGGCCAGCGACGTCGACGAAGCCAAGCGCCTCACCCTGGTCAAGATCAACGATTGGCTCAATGCGGCCGGCCTGGTGCCGGCGGGAGGGGTGACATGAGCGACGACCGAAAGTTTCATGACCAGCAGAAATATGACCTCCTGCAAGCAGCTGAGGCTTTCCGCCGCGCGATGATCGAGAGCGGTGCAGTCAATCACGTTTCCCAAGACTCCTACATTGAGCAGCTCCGCGCCCTTGAGCGGGTGCTCAACCCGCTGAACTATCGAGCGCTGCCGCCTGAAGATCCCGATCACCGCGCGGAGTGCGATCGCTACATGAAGTCCGGCGGCATCCGCCGCGCCTTCGTCACCATCCTCGAACCCGGCAAGATTCCGGACGGTAAAGGGCCGTTCTTAACCGTCGAGCATCTCGATCGGTTCGTTAAATCGGCGATTGAACGTCATCCGGACCCCGCGACCCACATCATGATCCATCAGCTCACCTGGGATGGTGAACTTTGGACGGGGTGCGCGCGGGAGAGAGCGGCAATCGATGCCGCGCTAGATGGAGTTGACCCCGCGGCCATGGAAGCGGCCGGTGATGAGGAGGGCGAGCATTGAATATCGTGTCCTCGCAGTCTTCGAATGTTCCAACAGCCAGCGAGCGGTTCAACCTTGCGCAGCTGAGCGAAGTGATGCTCCGCAGAGACCGGCCGGCGGTGGGCTTCTTCATATCGCAGGCACTGTGGGATGCGATGGTGGCGCGCTGGAATCAGGAGAACTTCATCCGTAGTCTGGACCCTCCACCGACAACACTTCACGGCATCCGGATCATGGTTGATCCCGATCTGCCCGATCAAGAGTTTGACGTCGCTCTGACTGAGGAAGCTTGGTCGTCGCGGCTGGCCGAGATCAATCGGGGCGAATCCTGATGGTCGCCTATTCCTACAAGGGCCGCTTCGTCGCCCCGATCCGCGTCGGTCTCGGCCTGCCGATCCAGGACGAGCACCGCGAACTCGGCGGCTACCAGCCCGGCCAGATCATCAGGCCGAAGACGCAGACGATTCGGGCCATCGGCAAGCGGCGTCATGCCCGGCCGGGAGAAACCATTCAGCATTACCACGCCCAGCGCTCGCCGAAGTGTTTCAAGGTCGGCGAGGCAAAATGTATGGGCGCCAGCGCAATCCGGGTCTTTGTTCATAGCGAGCGGGTCGAGATCAGGCCGGACGGATCATCCAGTGATCTGGTCTACAAGGGCGTCGCACTTGATGCATTCGCACGGATGGACGGCTTCGGCGATTGGGCCGACATGCGCGCCTTCTGGCTCGAGGAGCATGGTCACGAGCTCAAGCATCTCGGGCCGTTCATCGGCGTGCTGATTCAGTGGGGGCCGTTGTGAAACTGCCCGGAAAAACCTCAGTCGCCCGCATGCAGCGCACCGCCATGCTCGAAGCCGAGCGCATCGAGATCGTCCAGGACCACTGGGTCAAGGAAGGCGCGATCACCGAGCCCGTGCCTTACATGGTGCAGCGCCGTGACGATCTCATGGGTGTGGTGCGCATGATCGATGCCATCAACAGCGATCCGGACCTGCTCGATCGGGTCAAGAAGCGCATGGCTGCGCTGGCATCGGCCGCGGACGCGGCAATGGCTGCACCGGCGACCACGGTAGGGGGTGAAGACGCCACTATCGATGACAGTGAGGTCGCCGACTGATGGCGCGCATCTCCGAGGACGAACTCGACGACATCCGGGCGCGCAACCCGATCGCCGATATCGCGATGGGCTACACCAAGCTGCGTCGCGTCGGCGGCCGGCTGGTCGGCCCGTGTCCGATCTGCGGCGGTCGGGCGAGTTCGCAGCGTTTCGAAGTGATCGAAAAGGATGGCAACTGGGTATGTGCCGTGTGTCCAGATGGCGGCGACGTCATCAGGCTGGTCGAGAAGGTCGAGGGCTGCGACTTCCGCGCCGCGATCGAGAAGCTCGGCGGCCGCACGGCGATCGACGCGGCCCGCGCCAAGGAACTTTTCGAGGAACGCGAGCGCAAGCGCATGGCGCGGGAAAAGACGTCGGCCGACTATCGGGAGGCCGAGCGCAAGCGGCTGCACCGGACGTGGAAGCAGACGCTGCCGATTCATGACACGATCGCGGCCCGCTACCTCGAGGGGCGAGGCCTGCAATTGCCGGAACGCTGTCCGGGCCTTCGCTTCGCGCCGGCGATACCCTACTGGCACGGCGAGACCGTCGACGAGCACGGCCGCAAAGCGGGCCCGCGCAAGATCCACGAAGGCCCGGCGATGGTCGGGGCCTTCATCCGGCCGGACGGCAAGTTCGGCGGGCTGCATCTGACCTGGCTTCGCGAATTCCCTGCACACGTAGGTTCGGCCGCCACACTGCAGGGCGCATCTCCTCAGGGTTCCGGCCATGAGGAGCGACCATCCTTTACCAAAGCCGAGATCCTCGACCCCGACACCGGCGAGATCCTCAACGCCAAGAAAATGCGCGGCTCCAAGACCGGCGCGTACATCGCCATCGTGATGCACGACGCGCCGAAGCGCCTGGTGATCGGCGAAGGCATCGAGACCGTGCTCTCGGTCTGGACCGCGATGCACCAGGCCGGACGTCCGGTAGACGGCATGGCCTTCTGGGCCGCCGGCGACCTCGGCAATCTCGCCGGCCGGGCGAACAGGACGATCAACCACCCGACCTTGAAGCGGCCGAACGGCCAGTCCCAGAAGGTGCCGGATCGATTCCCCGATCTCGACGATCCCGGCCTGTCGATTCCGGATTCCGTCGAGGAACTGATCCTGCTCGGCGATGGCGACAGCGAAGCCGTGCTGACCGAATACGCCATGGAACGCGCAGCGCGACGCTACGCACGGGTAGGGCGCGTGATCAGGATTGCGTTCGCGCCGGCGGGACTGGATTTCAACGATTTGCTCAAGGCTGAGGTGGCGGCTTGACCAAGACATCCCGTTACGCCGGAATTGGTGGCCACCATTCCAACCGTCCGCAGACGGTCGAGTGGCTGACTCCGCCATCGATCATCGCCGCGCTTGGCCCGTTCGATCTCGATCCCTGTGCGCCTGTCGACCAGCCGTATCCAACGGCCGCGCGCACCTTCACGCGACGGGAAAACGGTTTGTTGCAGCGCTGGGAAGGGCGCGTGCGGCTCAATCCGCCCTATACCAACGGTGAAATCGAGAAGTGGCTCGGTCGTATGGGCGAGCACGGCTGCGGCTCGGCGCTGATTTTCGCGCGCACCGAGACGGAGGCATTCTTTCGGCACGTCTGGGAGCGAGCATCCGCGCTGCTGTTCATGCGCGGGCGGATCAACTTCCACCTGCCGGACGGACGTCGCGCGGACGGTAACGCCGGCGCGCCGACGGTGTTGTGCGCCTACGGCATGCATGACGCCGACGTGCTCGCCGCGTGTGAGATCGATGGCCAATTCGTTCCGCTCCGCTTTCCGCGTTCTGTTCTGGTCGCTGTGCTCGCCGATGCGACCTGGATGGAGATCGTGCGCGAGGCAGTTGCCTCCGCCGGCGCTGACGGGCCCGTGCGCGTCGCGGATATCTGGGACGTGGTCCGCACGGACCCCAAAGCCGCAGGCAAGGAACACGCTCGCGCAAAGGTTCGACAGGTTTTGCAGCGCGGCGCCGGCATGAGCATCGGCCGCGATCAGTGGATTCCAGCATGATGAGTGGGATCACCCGTCCGCCCGTGCGCTGGCATGGCGCAAAGTTCCTGATGTCGCGCCAGATCCTGCCGCATCTGCCGTCGCACCGGCTCTATACCGAGGTCTATGGGGGGGGCGCCGGCGTGTTGCTCCATAAGCCCCGCTCGCATGCCGAGGTCTATAACGACCTCGACGAGGACATCGTCAACCTGTTCCGCGTGTTGCAGGACACGAGCGCCGCGGCGCGGCTGATCGAGCTGCTGCGCCTGACGCCGTTCGCGCGGGCGGAATTCGAGCTGGCCTATGAATGGTCGCCGGAGCCGGTCGAGCGCGCGCGCCGGCTAGTCATCCGCTCGTTCATGGGGTTCGGCAGCAATGCGCATTCCTCGACGCAGCGCGGCCATCAATCGACCGGCTTTCGCTCCAACTCCAACCGCAGCGGCACCACGCCCGCGCACGATTGGGCCAATTTGCCGGAGGCCTATCCGGCGATCGTCGCGCGCTTTCGGGGTGTCGTGATCGAGCATCGCGACGCGGTCGAGGTGCTCCAGCGCCACGACGGCGAGCGCGCGCTGCACTACGTCGATCCGCCCTACGTCCACGACACGCGCTCGATGTTCAAGGGCGGCAAGTCTGCCTACAAGCACGAAATGGACCTGGCGGCCCATAAATGCCTGCTCGGCGTGCTGCGCGGCCTCAAGGGCATGGTGGTGCTGTCCGGCTATGCACACCCGCTCTATGACGCCGCGCTCGACGACTGGCGCCGCATCGAATTCGAGGCCTATGCCGACGGAGCTCGGCCGCGCATTGAAGTCCTCTGGATCAATCCGTCAGCTGCCGCTGCGCTCGATCGCGAGCATGCCGGCATTGGCGTGACGCCGCTGTTTTGCGGAGGCGCCGCTTGACCATCGAAGCCGTTCTCGACCTGGTCGACAACGCTCCCGCGTTCGTCGACGTCGACCCTGCAACCCTCGCCCAGGCCGAGCGCAAGTTCGGCAACGAGCAGATGGCCGCAGGCCTGGCGCATTTGCGCGCCACCGAGGGCGACGATCGCCTGCCGGCGCTGTCAGATCTCGCCGAGCAGCTCGGAGCGCTTGCGGCCGCCGGCGCGATCGCCGAGGCGCTCGCCAAGGCCTCGCTCGAGGCGGCTGTGGTCGAGATCGGCCTGATCCGTGACCTCGGCGCCAAGGCCGTCAAGGCTGCGGTCGCCGCCGGCCTCAAGCTCGGCAGAAAGACTCCTGCGGATCTATCGGAGGTGCGACGCGCCGCTTCAGCGGCGCTTGGAGCACCTCACATCAATGGGCGCCCGCGAGAGGCGGGCGACGATGTGATCTCTTCCACGGCTCTGGCTGCCCCGCCTTCCTCGCCTTCCGGCGACGCAGACGATTCCGGTCAAACCCTCGCATCTCTTTTTGCGTCTTCCCCTTCGTCTTCCCCCCGCACCCCCTCAGGGGAAGAGAAGGAGGAAGCCGAAACCCTCGAAAACGAGGACGAGGGCGAAAGCCCGCCGGACGAAACGATCAGCGATGAGACGTTCCGGGAATGCGCTGACCTCGATCAGTCCGACGTCGACAACGGCAAGCGCCTGATCGCCTATTTCGGGCGCGACCTCATGGTGCGGCAGGAAGACGACGTCGCGGCGGGCCAGATGCTCGCCTGGACCGGCACGCATTGGGACCTTGCCGGCGGCGAAGCGCTGGCGCACCTGATCGGACAGCGCGTCGGCGACCTGATCAAGCTCGAAGCGGCCTATATTGAGTTCTCCAATTCGGAGGCGCGCGCGGTCAATGCGGCCGAAGCGGCGGCCAGGGAGCTGAAAGACATCGTTCCCGACGACACGCCTGAACAATTTGCGAGGGTTGAGGAGCTTCTCGCGCTTGTCGCGGCGGGGAAAAAGGCGCGGACAGCGCTCTCGACGCGGCGCGCCAACCGCAAGAAATGGGGTATCTCGACCAAGAATGCCGGCCGCATCGCCGCGATGATCAAATGCGCCGCGCCGCATCTGCGCCGGCATCCCGACGCGTTCAACGCGGATCCGCTGAAGGTCGCCACGCTGACGCACACGCTCTCCTTAGTGCCGGTGATGGACCCGGAAAACCCTGATCCTGACGGCAAGCGGCCGCTCGTCGTTGATGGCCGCGTCCAGTACGAACTCGTCGCCAAGCGTGGCCACGACCGCGAGGATTTGCTGACCGCCGTCATCCCCTTCGCCTACATCAAGGGCGCAACGGCGCGCGAGTTCGCCAACTTCCTCGACCTGTTCCAGCCGGAGCCGGACAAGCGCCGCACGGTGCAGCAATATTCGGGCATGAGCCTGACGGCGCAGCCCGTGCAGCGCGTGATGTTCCATACCGGTACGGGCGGCAACGGCAAGAGCGTCTTCCTCGAGGTGCTGGCGCGCGTCTTTGGCGATGGGCTGTCGGTCGGCGTGCCGGCGGAAACCGTCTCTGGCGTCGTCGCCAACAATCCCAGCGCACCGACGCCGGATATCGCGCGCTGCTATGCCAAACGCTACTTGAGAATCGCCGAGCTTCCGAAGGATGCTCCGCTCAAGATGGAAACGATCAAGAAGCTCACCGGCGGCGAGCGCTGGCCGGTGCGCACGATGTACAAGGGTTATTTCGAGTTCAAGCCGACGGCCAAGCCCCACATGAGCGGCAACGGCGAGCCGAAATTCGACGGCTCCGACGGCGGCATGAAGCGGCGCCTGGCGATCGTGGAATGGTCCGTGACGCTGCCGCCGGAACGACACCGCGACTTCGAGGACGTCGTCTCCGAGATCGTCGCCGAAGGCTCCGGCATCCTCAACTGGCTCATCGCCGGCGCACTCGATTTCCTCAACAACGGCTTCATCCTTTCCGACGACGTACTCCAGACCACGGCCGAGCACTTCGCCGAGATGGATCCCGTCGGCCAGTTTGCCGATGCTCATGTGAAGCCCGACGTTGGCGGACCAGGCGTGCCCGCTCGCGCGATGTTCCTGGCTTACAAGGCCTGGAGCGAAGCCAACGGCAAGGCACATATGCACGAAACGCGCTTCGGCCGCACGATGAAGAAGAAGTTCAAGCGCGACGACAGTGGCCGCATTCATCGGTACGTCGACGTTGCCTTGCACGACGTGCCGGAGGCGCCAAGCCAACCCGGCGCGCAGGCTTCACCGCCGAATGACGGCTATGAGCCGCCCGACAAATATCCGGGCGACGAGGAAATCTGACCATAGAGGGACTCACCTGTTGCAGATAGGTCACCGAGGGTCGTGGATTTTGCGAGGGTTCGGCGAGGGTTTGTCAAAAACCCTCGACGTTCGACATGTGCCTGTGCCGCAAGGGCTTTTGCAATCGTGTCGAGGGTTGCGAGGGTCTCGCGCGCGCATACACATGCGAGAAGGGAAGCGGACGCACAGGGCGCGGAGAGGCAACAGCAGGATGGAAAGGATAAGATGACTCAGGCGTTACACGGAAAAACCCTCTCTACCCTCGCACCCCCTCTCTAACCATCGAAGATCATTTGTTATTCTGCGTTCTAGACCCTCTACCAAACCCTCTCTCAACCCTCGCAAACCCTCGAAAGAATAAAAGTGAATTAGAATCTAGACGTTTTTGACTGTTCGGAGCTCTGGGCAAGCGTTCGAAGTGATGTCCGCGAAATTGGACCCACAGGGGACAGTTTCGTGGACGAAAAACCCTTCCAGATCGGAAGGGTTTCTGACGGCCAGCAAATCGAGAGGGAAAATCGAGATGTTGGAGCTATCGAATGAAACCGATCGCAGAGGCGTTGGAGAAGCTTTCGCCTGAAGTCCGCGCCGAGCTAGCGAGGCCGCACGAACGGCGAGATCCCCGCCATGCGGAGATCGTCGTCGGAAATGACCCGCGATGGTATGTGATTGAGGTGTTCGTGTCGGCGCAGTCGGAGGTCGCCGAAGTGCTCGCTGGCCATCGTTTCGGCGTGTACATGCCCGAAGTGGAGGAAGAGATCATTAGACGCGGGCGCAAGGTCGAGCGACGCGTGCCGATGTTCTCCGGCTATCTGTTCGTCTTCATGTGGTACAGCGACCAGCACTGGCAGTGCATCAGCGGCATTCCTGGCGTCGTCGAGATCGTCGGCAGCTTGACCGATGCAGAGATCGACATCGTGCGCGCCATGGAGAACATGAAGCGTCCTGTGGTCATCGATATCGAGCCGGAGCCCGAACCAGAGCCGGTCATCCCGACGGCGAAGTCCAAAAAGAAGCGCCGATGGAAGGATCGCAAGAAAGCCAAGGCCAAGGCGAAAGCGGCGAAGCCGAAGGTGATCACGGAAGCCGATCTCCGGGCGCAAATCATAACTACCCGTGCATGGTCGGCGTTCGACGACGTACTACAGCTTGACAGCGAGGGACGGAATCAGACCTTGATGCGCGCCTTGGGCCTGTCCTAGTACCGACCGCATCACAACGGAACGCCGGAACGGACCCCATCGAAGCAGAGTTGATGCTTCACACATCCGGCATTGTGCCCAAAGCATGCTATATCGGAACGGCGCTGCGGTGGCGGAAAACGCACCTAACTGACAGACGCGAAAGTCGGCTTCGGCCGGCGAGCCGAGCGGAATGGTGATATCCGAAGGATCGGCGTATTGCAGGTTTGAGTCCTGCCCGCAGCGTTACCAAAAGCCCGGACACGGAAACGTGCCGGGCTTTCGCGTTTGCATAGGGTGTGCGGTAGCGCGGTTCGTTGCCGCTGCCCTCCTTGGGCGTTTCCTCCCTAGACTTGGGGCGCCTCTTCGGAAGCGGCCTGATCTTTCCCCGGTGATCGATGGCTGGCAGACTGCGCGTCCTTGGTCAGAAGCTGAAGCCGCCGGCACGCAACCCGCGCATCTCGGTCAGGCCGAAGGAAGCAAAGCCGTTCTATCTGTCTCCAGAGTGGAAGGCCTTGATGCGCCAGATCATCAAGGTCCGTGGCCGTAGTTGCGAAGATCAGGATCATGACTCGGCACAGCCGCGTCATGGCGTCAGGCTCTACGGTGACCACATCGTCGAGATCGAGGATGGCGGCGCCAAGCTCGATCCATCCAACGTGCTCTTGCGTTGTGGTCCGTGCCATGGGCGCAAGACGGCAGCGGCCCGCGCGGCCCGCGCACACACCGGGGTAGGGGGGAGGTCAATCTCTGGGCCGTAGGGAGCCGGAACCGCATGGGTAGTCATGCGCAAAACTTTTTTTCTGGCCCAGAGCTTTGAATCAATCGAACGACAATCAAAGAAATCAAACCGCCCATGAGTTCCGGCGACGAGACGGCTCCGAAGTCCAAGCGCGGCGGTAAACGCCCTGGCGCTGGTCGGAAGCCGAAGGGACACAAGGCGACCTCAGCGTTGCCGGCGCTCGACCTCGAGGCCGCCCTGGCGGCGCCGGCGCCCGATGACATCGAGTCGACAGCGCAGGCCTATTCCCGCGGTGCGATCGCCTCGCTGGTGAAGCAGCTCTGCCACGGCAAGAGCGAGAGCTCGAAAGTCAATGCGGCGAACGCGATCCTTGATCGCGGCTACGGCAAGCCCTCGGTCGACGTCGGGGGTCTCTCGCAGCTCTCGCTGTTCGGCGGCATCCGGCCCGCGGCGGTCGTCGGCGACGAAATCCGGGTCGAGGCGCGCAAGTACGCCAACCTGGCCATCGAGGTGCTCGGCTCGATCGCCACCCGCGGCGAAACCGAGAGCGCGAGGGTTTCGGCGGCGAAGTCGCTGCTTGATCGCGGCGTCGGAACGGTCCAGGTCGCGAAGGTGCCGGAAGGGCTGCAGCCGAAGACGCTGGGCAAGAAGGAAGAGGCCGCAGTGGCCGCCCGCAATGCCGCCGCTGGCAAATACGCGCCGCCGCCGGCGCCCGGCGCAAGAAGGATTGAGACCGTCCAGTGAACATGATGCCGACGTGGTCGACGGCGTGCCTGGATTGGAAGCAGCGCATCGTCAACCGGCAATCGCTGGTGACATTCGACGCGCTCTTTCCGGCAGAGGCTGAAGCGGCGCTGTCGATATTCCGAGACCTTCGGATCATCGACGTGCCCGGACGCCCGACGATCGAGCAATGTTGCCTGCCGTGGGTCTACGATCTTCCGCGTGCACTCTTCGGCTCATTCGACGCCGACGGGATCTCGGGAGATGACAACCTCGGGCGCCGGCTTATCCGGTATTTCTTCCTCTGCGTAGCGAAGAAGAACACCAAGTCCACGCTTGCCGCCGGCATCATGGTTACTGCGCTCTTGCGCAATTGGCGCGAGAGCGGCGAGTTCTACATCCTGGCGCCGACCAAGGAGGTCGCCGACAATTCGTTCTTCCCCGCGCGCGATATGATCCGCGCCGATGAGGAGCTGCTGAAACTGCTGCACGTCCAGGACAGCCAGCGCCTGATCACGCATCGGACGACCGGTGCCTTCCTGAAGGTCGCCGCCGCCGACAGCGAAACGGTGTCGGGCAAGAAGACGATTGGGCTCCTGATCGACGAGCTCTGGCTGTTTGGCCAGCGCGCCAACGCGGAGTCGATGATCCGCGAAGCCGAGGGCGGTCTGAACTCTCGTCCGGAAGGGTTCGTGATCTACGCGACGACGCAATCGAACAAACCGCCGTCGGGCATCTTCGATCAGAAGCTGAAGGACTTTCGCGATATCCGGGACGGCAAGCTGGTCGATCCACAGAGTCTGCCGATCATCTACGAATTCCCGGAGGAGATGATCAAGTCGAAGGCTTATGAGAAGCCGGAAAACTGGTTCATCCCCAACCCCAACTGGGGCAAGTCGGTCGATCCGAACTTCCTGATCGGAAAGCGTGCTGAGGCCGCGCGCGGCGGCAAGGCCTCGCTGATTGACTGGGACGCGAAGTTTCTCAACGTTCAGGCCGGCATGTCGCAGCGTGCCGACGGTTGGGCCGGTGCCGAGCTCTGGGATCGCGGCATCGACACGTCGCTCACGCTCGACGCGGTGCTCGATCGGAGCGAAGTCGTGACGATGGGCCTTGACGGCGGCGGTCTCGATGATCTTCTCGGCGCCGGGGTGGTTGGCCGCGAGAAGGTAACGAAGCGCTGGCTTGGCTGGGCATGTGCGCTCATCTCAACGATCGGGCTTTATCGTCGAAAGGCGAACCTGACCGAGTACAGGAAGTTCATCGCGTCCGGCGATCTGATCGTGTTTCGCTTTCACAGCAAGGATGCCGAGGAGGCCGAAAGCGACCCGGATGTTGCTGCGCTGCTGGCTGAATTTCCGCCGGCCATTAGCGTCGAGGGCGAGCTTCCATTCGACATCAAGTTCGTTGTCGACCTGGTGGCGAAGATCCGGGACATTGGCTTGCTTGCCCAGGTCGGGGTCGACGCTGCCGGCATCGGCGCCATCGTCGACGCGCTGGCCGGCATCGATATTACCCAGGATGCCGAGACGCTCGATGCGGTGCGGCAGGGCATCGGCCTGATGGGTGCTTACAAGACGGTCGAGCGCAAGCTCGGCGACCGGACCTTCCTCCACTGCGGTTCGGAGCTGCTCAACTGGTGCGTCGGCAATGCGCGCGTCGTGCTAACGACGACCGCTTCGCGGATCGCCCGCGAAGAAGCCGGCTTTGGAAAGATCGACCCCTTGATCGCGCTCTTCAATGCAGCCCATCTGATGACCCTCAATCCGGAAGCTGGCGGACTGTCGGTTTTCGACACCATGGGCGACGACCAAGACCCGCAATCGGATGCTGAATCGGCGGCATCACTCGCCGAAGAGGCGGCGATCCTCGGCGATCCGCAGCATCCGCGCTTCGAAGAGATGCGCGAACGAGTCAACGCCCGTCTCGCTGCCAACGATACGGATGAATTCTATGCGTAACGCCCTTGTTTCGATTGGCAGCTGGCTGGCGCGGACTTTCGACGTCCGCGACGTCATGCTGACGATCGGACTTCTGCTGCTGGCGGGCGGGTTCTACCTGGTCTGGCCGCCGGCCGCGCTGATCGTGCCCGGCGCGATCGTCACGGCCGTTGCCGTGTTCGCGAGCCGCATCAACAGCCACGCGGAGGAGGGCTGACATGGGAATCCTCAACCGCATGACCTCCGACCAGCGCTATCCGGGCGCTGCGAGGGTTTCCAATCCTGGCCGCACGCTCGCCGGCGTCGCGATCACGCCGGATTCGGCAATGATGCTGTCGGCTGTCTGGGCCGCCTTCCGCTATCTGTCGCAGACCGTCGCGGTGCTGCCCTGGCACGTCAAGAAGGACGGCAAGACCGGCCCGGAGATCCAGTCGTCGCACGGCGTCGACTATCTGTTGTGGAAGCGGCCGAGCAAGGAATGGTCGTCCTTTCAGTTTCGCGAGACGCTGACGCATTGGGCGTTGCGCTGGGGCAACGGCTATGCCGAGATCGAGCAGGATCAGCTCGGCCGCCCCTTCGCCATGTGGCCGATCCATCCGGAGCGCGTGCGGGTCTGTCGCGCAACCGACCATGAAGTCGACGCGTACGGCGATCCGATCGAGCCGGGCGATCTCTATTACGAGATCGACCAGCGCGGTACGACGATGGGTGGGGCGACCATCCTCGCGGCGAAGAACATGTTCCACATTCGCGGATTCGGCGAAGGACCGGTCGGCGTCAACGTGATTGCATATGCCGCCCAGTCGCTGGGCTGGGCGCGTGCCGCGCAATTGTTCGGCGCGGCCTTCTTCGGCAACGGCATGAATCCTGCCGGTGTCGTCATCAACAAGAAGCCGTTGAAGCCGGATGGGCTGAAGCGCCAGAAGGCTGAGTTCGATCAGCTCTACAAAGGGCCGAACAACGCCAACCGGACCGCATTCCTGGACAATGAAGCCGACTGGAAGCCGATCGGCTTCAATGCCCAGAACTCGCAGCTGATCGAGGTGCACCAGTTCCTGATCGAGGAGCAGTGTCGGTGGACCGGCGCACCGCCGCACAAGGTCATGCACCTGCTGCGGGCGACGTTCACCAACATCGAATCCCAGGGCATCGAAGTCGTCGTCGACAGCATCTCGCCTTGGGTGAAGCGCTTCGAGGATGAGGCCGAGTTCAAGCTGTTCGGCCAGAACCGCCAGAAGCTCTACACCAAGATCGACATGCGCGCCCTGATGCGCGGCGACATGGCGGCGCGCATCGCATACTACAAGGGTATGACGTCGATCGGCGCCTATTCGCCGAACCGGGTGCTCGAGCTCGAGGACGAGAACACGCTCGGCCCCGAGGGTGACATCCACACCATGCAGGGTCAGAACGTCACGTTGAAGCAGATCGCAGAGGGCAAGGTTGAGACCGCGCCTGGCGCGCCGCCGGCGCCGACCGAGAGCGACGACGCCGAGCCGGCCACGCCGCCAGAAGTCGGTGAGGACGAAGAGACCCAAGCGCGTATCGCCCGACGGCTTTACGCGATCGAGCAGCTGATGGGCGAGCCGGCACATGTCTAAATCCCCCGTGATGCTCGCGCGCAGCGAAGCCTCGCCGCCGGAAAAGCCGGTGTCGCTGCTGGAGCGGACCGTTGCGCTGGTCGAGCGTCTCGTCGGTCGCGTCAGCGCGCTCGAGCAGAAGCCGCTCGGCCGTGACGGTCGCGATGGTATCCAGGGCGAGCGCGGTCCTGTCGGAGAAGCCGGGCCGCGCGGTGAGGTGGGTCCGGTCGGCGAGCGCGGTGAACAAGGCATGCCCGGCGAGGTTGGCCCTTCCGGCCCGCGCGGCGAGGCGGGCGAGCGCGGTCCGGTGGGGGAAACCGGACCACGTGGCGAGGCAGGCCCGGTTGGCGAGCGCGGTGAACAAGGCGTCCCCGGCGAGGTTGGCGAACGCGGTGAGCGCGGTCCACAGGGAGAGGCTGGCCCGCGCGGCGAAGCGGGTCCGCAGGGCGAACGCGGCGAGCGCGGTGAGCAAGGTTTGCGCGGTGAAGGCGGCCCTGTCGGCGAGCGCGGTCCGGCTGGCGAGGCCGGCCCGCGCGGTGAAGCCGGTCCGGCTGGTCCGATCGGCCGCGATGGGCGCGATGGTTTGCCGGGTGTCCAAGGCGAACGCGGTCCGCAGGGTGAAGCCGGCCCGACGGGCGAGGTCGGTCCGCAGGGCGAACCGGGTCTACGCGGCGAAGCCGGCGAGCCGGGTCCGCGCGGCGAGGGTGGTCCGATGGGCCCGCAGGGCGATGCCGGGCCGCAAGGGCCGCGGGGCGAGCCAGGCGAGCCTGGCCCCCGTGGTGAGCAGGGACTGCCGGGCCCGATGGGCAAGCAGGGCCCGCGCGGCGAGGTCGGTCCCGTCGGCCCGCGCGGCGAGCCTGGTGTCAGCATCGAGATCGGCGATGTCTTCCGAGCCGGCATCACGGCAAAGGACCTCGACCGCGTCATGGTCCGGGAGATCACCATCAATGGCGAGACCTTCCAGGTTCTCGTTCCGAATTGAGGGCAGCATGAGCAAGCATCTCTTTCCGATCTTCAACGCCGTGGTGCCGATCAAGGCCAAGCCCGCCGCGGGCGCCAAGCCGAGCGGCTATCGCGTCGTCGTCAACAAGGCAAAGGACAGCGCCGAGATCTACGTCTATGGCGTGATCGGCGGCGACTGGTTCGGCGAGGGCGTCACAGCGAAGCAATTCGCCGACGACCTCAAGGCGCTCGGCAGCGTCAAGACGATCGACCTGCGGATCAATTCCGAAGGCGGCTCGGTGTTCGACGGCAAGGCGATGTATTCGCTGCTCAACGAGCACAAGGCGAGGAAGATCGTGCACATCGACGGGCTGGCCGCCTCGGCCGCCTCGTTCTTGGCGATGGCCGGCGACGAGATCGAGATCGCCGAGGGCGCCTTCGTGATGATCCACAACGCCTATACCATCGCGATGGGCGATGCGCGCGAGCTGCGCCGCTCGGCCGAGATGCTGGACACTGTCAACAACACAATCATCGACGTCTATGCCGCGCGCACCAAGGCCGAGCGCAAGAAGATCGTGCAGTGGATGGACGACGAGACATGGATGACCGGCGCCGAAGCCGTCGAGAACGGTTTTGCCGATCGCATGGTTGAGAACCTGAAGGTCGCGGCCTGCGTCAGCAATCCGAAGGCACTGGAAACCTTCAAGAAGGTTCCGTCAGCGCTGAAGCCGAACAACCGCCGCGCCGCTGCCGCTTTCGCGCGCATCGCGGCGCTGAAGGCCTGACACCGAGATTCCGTCTGCAGACGGATACGCGCCGCAGTGATGCGCCGCGTCAATCGCGACCGATGTGAGATCGGCCGCATCACAGGTCCCGCCGTGAGGCGAGACAGCCCATAGAAGGACAGAATTCTATGACCATGAAGAGCGCCCTTCTGGGCGATTACTCGCGTCTCGCCGCTCTCGCTGCGCTTGGCGCTGTCTCCCTCGGTGCGATCCGCATGGACGCGCCGGTGCTCGCTGACCTCGAGGCGCGCGTCGTCGAGATCAACGCCGCACTCGATGCCTTCCGCGTCCGCGCCGAAGCCGGCGAGGATCTCACGGACGAAGAGACCGCTGAAATCGAGGAGAGCGCCGGCGAGCTCGAAAAGCTCACCAAGAAGATCAAGGCGCTGAAGCTGCTGCAGCCCACCGGCCAGGGCCGCCGCAGCGCGCCGGAAGCGCGGACCGAGCCTGCGGGCGGCGGCCAGCGCCGCACCGTCCCGGCCGAACCGCGTCAGGACAACCAGCGCCATGGCTTCCGCTCGTTCGGCAGCTTTGCCCAGTCGGTGCTCAACCACTACCGTGGCAACGTCACGGAAGAGGTCGGACGGCTCCGCAACATCGCCACCACCTATGGCGGCGAGGGTGTCGGTGCGGACGGCGGCTTCCTGATCCCGCCGACCTTCTCTCAGGAGATCTGGCAGAAGGTGATGGCGGAGGAGAACCTGCTCAGCCGCTGTACCCCGCTGACGACCGACGGCAACAGCATGATGATCCCGAAGGACGAGACTACGCCGTGGCAGACGTCCGGCGGCGTCCAGGTCTATTGGGAAGGCGAGGCGCAAGTCCCGTCCGCATCCAAGCCGCTGCTCGAGCTTGGCAACTTCCGGCTTTGCAAGCTGATGGGCATCGTGCCCATCAGCGAGGAGATGATGCAGGATGCCTCGGGCCTCGAATCCTGGTTGCGTGCCAAGGCGCCGAGCAAGATGGTGGCCAAGATCAACACCGCCATCATCGCCGGCACCGGTGTCGGCCAGCCGCTCGGCATCATCCCGGGCTACGGCGCGGTCGGCGCGTCCGTCGTCCAGGTCAGCAAGGCCACCTCGCAGCCGGCCGACACGCTCTGGATGGCCAACGTCGAAGACATGTATTCCCGCATGTACTCCGGCTGGCGGCGCAACGGGATCTGGCTGATCAACCAGGATCTCGAGCCGCAGCTCAACCGCATGGCGTTCCAGGCAGCCGGTGCGTCGTCTCTGTTGCCGGGCACCAATCCGGTGCCCGCCTACATGCCGGCCGGCGGGCTGTCGAACTCGCCCTATGCGACGCTGAAGGGACGCCCGGTGGTGCCGCTCGAGGCCTGCGCCGCGATCGGCGATCTCGGCGACATCATCTTTGCCGATCTCAGCCAGTATTGGGCGCTGACCAAGGCTAATGGCGGCGTTCAGACCGACAGTTCAATCCATCTCTATTTCGACCAGGCGCTGACCGCGTTCCGGTTCATTTTCCGGGTCAACGGCCAGCCGGCATGGTCTTCGACCATCGCCCGTCAGAACGGCAGCAACACGCTGTCCTGGGCCGTCGCGCTGCAAGCGCGCTGATCGAACCAATGACGATGCCGCGCGCCGCCTGACCGCTGGCGCGCGGCCCATCTCTTCCCCGAATTGCTCCGGCGCCGGCGCGGATGTTGCCAGAGGCGCTCTCCTCATTCCCAAAAGGGAAATCTGCCATGAAGAACGCTCACTTCGTCGAGAAGAACCAGGTGGTGCTCGGCTTCAAGCCGGTCGCAATGAACACCGCGGCCAACAATGGCGACTATGTCAGCCTGAAAGGCTATGCCCGCTGCGCCGTGATCTTCATCAAGGCGGTCGGCACCGCCGGCGACGATCCGACCCTGTCGTTCAAGCAGGCGACCGACGTGTCCGGTACCGGCGTCAAGGCGCTCGGCGTCACCCGCATCGACAAGAAGCAGGCAGCGACCGACCTGACCGCGGTCGGCACGTTCACCAAGTCGACGACGGACTCGCCGGCGACCAATGACACCTTCAACACCACGAATGGCACCTGGACCAATTCGGACCTTGCCGAGCAGGCGGCGATCGTCGTCGCCGACATCAAGGCCGAGGATCTCGACATCGCCAACGGCTTCGACTGCATCACCTGCAACGTCGGCGACGTCGGCACCAATGCCCAGCTCGGCACGCTGATCTTCGTGCTGCATGAGCCGCGCAACATGAAGGAAACGCTGGATTCGGCGATCGTCGACTGACGGCGTTCGAACCCCGATGAGATGAGGCTCCGGCATTTGCCGGAGCCTCTTCACCGCCAACTCAAGAACCAGCGAGTCCTGTCATGAAAGTCAAGATGCTCGTCACCCCGCCCGGTGGCCGCCGCGAATTCGAGAAGGGCGAGACCTACGATCTCGAGGAGAGCTACGCGAAGAAGTTCATCTCGCGCAGCTGGGCCGAGCCCGCCGACAAGGCGGCGGAACGGGCCGCGAAGGAAGAGCAGGAGCGTTCTGCTGCGACAGCCAAGGCCAAGACCGAGCAGGAGGCCAGGGACAAGGCGGCGGCGCAACTCGCGGCCAGGCTCGAAGCCCGCGGGAAGATCATGATCCCGGCCGACATCTCGAATTTGTCCGCCGGCGATGTCATCAAGCTCGCCCAGTCGCTGAGCGATGACCAGATCAAGACTCCTGACGACGCGATGAAGGCGATCGAGACCGAAAAGGCTCGCCGCAACCCTACGTGACGCCGGAAGGCGATCGTCTCGATCGCCATCTCCGCACCTCGATCTTCGAGCTCTCGAAACCAGACGAGCAAGCCACCATGCGCGGACTCCAGCGGCTGGCCAACGTGACCGGCAATTTGATGAAGCAAGCGGACGCCGAGGCCGATGCCGCGGCGTCCGAGCTCGAGGCCGCCTATGCCGAGCAGGTGAGCGTCGCGAAGCGCTACTCGGCCTTCGCCAAGCAGGTCTCGCAGGCCTCGAAAGAGGCGATCGATAACCTCAACCAGATCAGCAACATCCCTTTGCCGGAGTCCGAAGGCTCCGGGAATTCGCAGGGCTGACCGGTGATCGACCCGTCTGCGCAAATCCACCGGCTTGCGCTGGTTGAGGATTCCGAGATCGGTCCGCGGAGCCGCGTCTGGCAGTTCGCCAGCGTGATCCGGGGGACCGTTCTCGGCGCCGACTGCAACGTCGCATCCTGCGCGACGCTCGACGGGCCCGTCTTCGGCGACCGCTGTATCATTTCGCAGGGCGCTGCGATGGGACCCGGGTTTCGGTTCGGCAGCGACATCTTCGTCGGGCCGAACGTCACGATCTGCAATGACCGCTGGCCGCGTGTGAGCAAGTCCGGATTCGACGCAGAGGCGTTCCGGCGCGGCGACTTCACCGTAGTGGTGAAGGATGGCGCCACGATCGGGGCGAACGCCGTGGTGTTGCCGGGCGTGATCATCGGCAAGCGGGTCATGGTCGCCGCCGGCGCGGTGGTCGATCGCGATATTCCGGACGACCACCTGTTCCGGCGCGACGGCCGGATAACACCTTTCAACCCGCGACGCAGTCCGCAGCGCATGCGCATCGTGCTGATGCGGCAGGAGGTGGCGTAATGCTGACGGTCGCCACGCTGCTTTGGGACCCGAACGAGGCCTCGCTGCCGTTCTCGCGCTGCTATGACGAGTCCTGGGTGCGCAAGCTCCACGACGGCTTCGACCGGCACCTGAAGCAACCGTTCCGGTTCGTGTTGTTCACCGATCGTGACCGGCGGCTGCCGGCGCATATCGAGCAGGTCCGGATGAAGGCGAAGCCCCCGGACTATTCGTCCTGCATCGAGCCGTATCGGTTCGGCGTGCCGATGATCCTGGTCGGTCTCGACACGATCATCACGGGTCCCATCGACCATCTGGCCAATTACTGCTTGAACGCCTCGACCATCGCTTTGCCGCGCGATCCCTTCATGCCATCGCGCGCATGCAACGGCGTGGCGCTGATTCCGGAAGGGCAGCAGCACGTCTGGCGCAACCACCGCGGCGAAAACGATATGGAATGGATGAGGGCGCAGGATCACGTCTTCATCGACGATTTGTTTCCCGGGCAGGTGCAGAGCTTCAAGGGCCATGTCCGTGACCGTGGGCTGGCCGATACCCGGATTTGCTACTTTCACGGTGAGCAGAAGCCGCACCAGCTGCCACACGTGCCGTGGATCGCGGAGCATTGGCGATGAAGGTTGAAGATTGCTTCGTCAATGAGCGCGGGAATGCGATCAGAATGGTCGTAACCGGCGGGGGATCGTTGTCGACTTCGGTGAAGATATTCATGGCTGGCCCAACTAGCACGGTGACCAACGAAATCACCTTGATGGAAGCGCGGCGCTTGCGTGATCTTCTTAATGAGGTTGTCGGACAGCAATGACCTCACGGGAGCTCGAATACTGGTCGCCCGAACCCCTGTTCAAGGGCGAGACGATCTTCTGCCTGGCGTCGGGTCCGAGCCTGACCGCGGACATCTGCGCGCGCATCCGTGGGCGCAGGACGATCGCGATCAACTCCAGCGCCGTGTTGGCGCCATGGGCCAGCGTCCTCTTCTTCACCGATTCCAGCTGGTATGAGGCGCGGCGCGATCTGGTGGCGAACTGGTGCGGCCTCGTGATCTCGATGTCGCGCACCGCCAAGCGAGAATTGCCGGACAAGGTCAAGCGGGTGCAGGGCGAGGGCGACCCGCAGGCACTGCCGGGCTTCAGCCGCGGCCCGCATGTGATCCAGCAGGGCCGGTCCAGCGGGCACACGGCGGTGAGCCTTGCGATCGCGCTCGGCGCTTCGCGGGTGGTTCTACTCGGCTACGACATGCGTTTCGTCGCCGGCCGCGAGCACTGCCATGACGAGTACAAGGGCTCAGCGCGCGATGCCGAGATCTACAGCCGCGAGTTTGTGCCGGGCTTCGCTGGCTGGGATGAGGCCGCGCGCGCGGTCGGCGTCGAGGTCGTCAACGCGACCGAGGGCAGCGCGGTGAAGGAATTCCGGTTCGCGCCACTGGACGATGTGCTGAGGTGAGATTGGTCGCATGACCCAGCAGAATATCAATACAGGGCTGTTTCCGGAGCAACTTCGCCGTGTCGCCCAAGATAACTTCGTCGATCTCTATGCGCAGTTGAACTCGGTTTACGCTCTGAGCCTCCAACCCCGCAATCTTAACGCGGGAATGTCCTCAGATCAGCTTCGCGCCGCCGCGCAGGCAAATTTCAGCGAGATCTATGCTGCTTTGCAAGCGCGCGGCGTCAACGGATCGCAGCAGCATCTCAATGCGGGCCTCGCGGTCGATCGCCTGCGATCTTTCGCGCAGCTCAACTTCACAGATCTGTATACGCTTCTTGCCGGAGCGAGCGCTGCGGTCAGAGTTGTTGCCGACACGACCAACAGCTTCTACGTCATGGCCCGCAGTCTGCGCGGGACGGCCTTTGCCTATCACTTTATCAGGAATTCCGGCGGCAACACCGCAACGGATCTCGGCGGCTCATGGCCAAACTGGCGTTATGCCGGCTGTGCCGAATTCCTCAGTGTCTCGCTGGCGCCGACAGGAACGCCCTTGCGGACGTTTTCGAACGACACCGGCGCGCAGGACTACGCCTTCGTGCTTCCGACTTCGTCCGTCAAGTTTGCCGGCTCCTATCACGGTGTTGGTGCAGGAGGCTCCCTGACCGCCGAGACCCTTACGATCGACGGGCAGGCGTTCGACCCGACGTCGAGCGCCGCCGTAGGCAGCCAGGTCATCCTGACGCATAGCGTATCGATCACCGATGGTTCCAGTACAGTCACCGTGACCGGCTTCACTGTGACGATCGATGCGAGCGGAATCGTATTCAATCCAGGCACGATTTCGTCCAGCGCGGTTCTGTCGACCGCGTTCGTTGGTATGGCCATCGCTACGGGCTCGTTTGATGAGGGCACGCTCACCCTGACCAGCGGCACCACGGAGTACAAGACGCCGATCTCGACAGGCACGACGACCTATGGCCGCACCTATATGCAGAAGGCCAATATGGTGAGCTTGCGCAAGACGTCGGATGGTCTGACTGTCCGCGTTTCCCATGGAGGAACGGCGCTTGCGGGTTATCGTCGGACTTCTGTGGTACGCGACACCGTCCTCAACCGGGCGAAGCTCTATTTCGATTTCGGCAATTCCGGGGGTGCATTCGGGTCATTGTCCGGATTTACGTGGTCGCAGAGCTACGAGCTCGGCGCCGCCGGTGCGACATCGTTCGCCGCCAACCTGATCACCAATGGCGCCTTTGCGGCGAACATCAACAACTGGACGACGACCTCTGGCAGCGTCGCATGGAACGCGGCGGGCGTGATGCGGCATTCGAGATCCGCAACGGGAACGGACGATCGGAGCTTGCAGGCGATCACGACGGTCGTGGGCGCGCCCTACCTGCTCGCGGCAGAGAACACGTACACGCCGGTCGGGCCCGGTAATGCCGGGACCTACGTCAATCCCGGCTCTATTGCGCTCGGCAGTGCATCGAACGGCAGCCTGATCACGCCCGCGCCGGCCTATGCCAAGGTGGCGTTCGACCAGAACGGGTACAACGCTCATGTCGTTATCCCGACCCAGACGACACAGTACCCCATGCTGATCCTGGAGGCACAGGGCGCAGCAAACACACTGGTTGGCGACACCTCGGACTTCGACAACGTGTCGATGTTCGCACTGGCGGCTTAGGTCGCGCTGCTTGGCGGCTGTGATGTTGCAATGCCAAAAGGTTGAAATGTCGTCATGAGATCGATCGTCATAGTCGCATCGCCTGCCTCGGATACGGCACTGACGACCCTGGAGCGCGTCAAGCTCGAACTCGACATTTCCTCCGGCGACACCAGCAACGACACGGTTCTCCAGGAGAAGATCGACGAGGCTTCGGACGACATCGAGGCGTCGCTCGGCTTTCGCCTGGTGCGGGAGAGCGCGGTCGAGACCTTCTGGCATGAGCAATATGACAACGCGCCGGAGAAGCTGGTCCTGGACCGGACGCCGGTGGCGTCGATCGCGAGCGTGATCGTCGATGGGGTCACGGTTGATCCGTCGGCCTATCGCTATGATCCCAACACGGGCGAGCTGTTCGCGCTCTGCAATGGCTATCCGCATGTCTGGATCTTCTGCCAGAGCGTCGTCGTGACCTATGACGGGGGCTACATCCTGCCGGGCGCGAGCAACCGGACCTTGCCCAAGGGCATCGAGGGCGCCTGCGTTGCGCTGGTGTCGAGCTTCTGGGCGGCGAAGGGGCGGGATCCGACGAAGAAGTCGGAGGATGTGCCCGGGGTCGGACGCGTCGAATATTGGGTGGGAACTGTCGGCGAGGCCGGCGAGCTGCCGCCCGATATTGTTGCCAGGCTTGCGCCCTTTCGAAGGCCGGTGGTGGCATGACCGCAGACCAGGCCATTGCGATGCTCGATCGCATGCTGTTGACGCAGGAGGGGGAAGACATCGTTCTTACGCGCGAGGACGACGACAACAACGTCATCGCATCTGTCACATGCCGTGCTCGCGTCGACCGCACCAAGGCAGACGACGCTCCCGCCGGCATTGCGCGGTCAGGATTTACTCTCATCCTGTCACCGACTCCGTTGCTCGCAGCCGGATGGCCGGATGGCGATCCGGCCAACATCGTCCCAGTCGAGAACGAGGGCGACAAGGTCGCGCTCGATAGTTCTGATCGCCGCCAAACCGTGGTGTGGGTCGATGCACCAAAAATCGGTAATAGGGTGGTTCGGATCAATCTGAGGATTTCGGGCTGATGGCGCTGACGGACCCAGCTGCGGATCTTCGCGCTGCGATCGAGGCAAAGCTGTTGGCGACGCCGGCGCTGTTCGCGTTGATCGAGAAACGCATCTTCGATCGCGTTCCGGCAAAACCGGATTATCCGCTGGTGACCATCGGCAACATCCAGGTCTTGCCGGAGTCTGCCGACGGCGTCGATGCGGCAGAGTCCATCGTCACGGTGCACGTCTGGGATCAGTACAAGCGCGCCGACAAGGCTAAGCCGGTTGGCGCGCTCGTCATCAGCGCGTTGCATGAGGAAGAGTTGCAGACCGACGGCGTCGGCACACAGTCAATACTGCTCGAAAGCGCGAACTATCTGCGCGACCCCGACGGCGTCACCAACCACGGCATCCTCACCTTCAGCATCCTCACGGATGCGAACACCGATTGATTTAGTTTCCGCGTCTCAACCTCAGCAGGAGCTCAAGAGCCATGACTTCGCTCTCCACCAACGTGCGCGCGTCGATTTCCGCAGTGAACAAGAAGAGCCTCGACGGACGCGACGTCGTCGACAAGATGCCGGAGTCTGCCGACGTGCTGATCGCGAGCGGGACCGGCTACGGCAAGGCCGACATTGCGTTCATGGACATCCGTACGCTCGCATCGAACACCAGCGAAAACCTCGATCTCGCCGGCAGCCTGACCGACGCCTTCGGCGCCACTATCACCTTTGCCAAGCTCAAGGCGATCGAGATCGAGAACCCGGAAGCCTCGACCACAAACCTGACGGTCGGTGCGGCGGGCTCGAACACGTTCGTCGGCCCGTTCGCCGACGCGACCGACGCGATCATCCTGAAGCCTGGCGACAAGTTCGTCGCCGTTAGCCGGACCGGATGGACGGTCACCGCAAGCACCGGCGACATCTTGAAGGTGGCCAACGCTTCGGGCGCGGCTGTCAGCTACACCGTCAAGCTGATCGGCGCATCAGCCTAGCCCGCCAGCGACTTTCGGACAGGGGATCTTCGCTGTGGGCAACAATCCCAGTGTCAAGCAGTTCAAGACGGACATGCTGTCACTGAAAAACCAGGTGGCGAAGAAGTTTCGCAACCAGTTCCTCGCGCAGGCCGCAGAGCTGCGCGAGAACATTCAGGTAGCGATCCAGCACAATATCACTGGGCATCTGCACGATTCGGTGCGCGTTAAAGACGTGTCCACCGATACCAAGCCGTCCGTCCTGGTCCTCGCCGGCGGCCCGTTGACGACAAAGCGCACCGATGCAGGCGCATTTGACTATGCGCTCGCCGAGGAATTCGGGACGGTCAAGGAAGAAGCACTTCCATTCTTCTATCCGACCGTTCGCGGTTACAAGAACGCCTTCCGCGAGGGCGCTCGCGAGACTTTCCAAGAGACGATCGAAGAGAGCAACAAGATCCGCGCTGCGAGAGCCAGCAATAGCGGTGCTGCCGGTCAGACGGCGGCCTATCGCGGCGCCCTGACGCTGCGGCGTTCGTAAAGAAGTCAACTCGAAAGGAGATCGCCGCCATGGCGCAAGCCCAGACGCTGAAATATTCGACGTTTCTGATCCAGCTCGGCAGCGGTTCGCCGACTGTCTACGCTTCGCCTTGCGGCCTCAACTCAAAGGGCTTCTCGCGTACGGCTGCAACCAACGACACCAACGTGCCGGATTGCGATGATCCGGATGCGCCGTCCTGGCTCGAGCGCGACGTCGTTTCGCTGTCGGGACAGATGACCGGGGCCGGCGTGGTAGCGGACGAAGATTTCGACGTCTGGAACGACTGGTTCGAATCCGGCGCATCCCTGCCTGTACAGATCAAGCTCGGCACGCGGACATGGCAAGGAAATGCGATCCTGTCCAAGCTCGATGTCACCGCCAGCCGTGGCCAGCGCGTCAATTTTTCTGCAACGATCGACAGTGACGGCGAGATCCTCAAGCTGTGAGCGAGATCGATCTGATCTGGGGAAGCGGTCAGCACGCATTCAAGTTCGGGCTGGGGCAGTTCCGCGCGCTCCAGGAGAACGTCAACCGGCGGCGCCTGGCGATCGGGGCGCCGCTGGTAGGTCCGATGGACCTGGTCGAGCAGCTCAGGGCCAAGAACCTCTGGCCGGACGATTTGCGCGATATCCTGCGCCTCGGCCTGATCGGCGGCGGTATGACGCCGCGCGATGCGCACATCGAGATGACGCAGAGTTTCGATGACACGCCGCCGCTCGAGCACGTGAAGCCTGCGCTGTCGGTCCTGCTCGCCGGACTGGTCGGGCCGCCGTCCGCGGCGGTGCCTGACGACGCAAAAAAAAAGACGATGACGAAGGCGGCCCCGTCGATTTTGCCGTGATCTACGGCAACGGCGCGGCGATGGGCTTTGCGCCCGACCAGGTCGACCGCATGTCGTTCTGGCAGTTCCGCGCCTGCATCGATGGTTTCAACAAGGCCAACGGCGGCGAGGAAACCATTCCGCCACCGACCGATGCCGAATTTGACGCGCTCCTGCAAGGGAAGCCCCTGAATGTCGACTGATCTCGTCGCCGTGCTCGGCGCTCGTCTCGACCAGTTCTCATCTGATCTCGATCAGGCGGGCAACATGGCCGATGACGCGATCTCGCGCATCGAGTCCGCATTCGACGGGCTCAATCCGGGCTTTGCCGGACTGTCAGGCCTCGGCGCCGTGATCGGCGGCGCGACTGCGGCCGCCGGCGCCTTGCTGGCGGCGATGACCAGCATCAATTCCGAGGTCGCCAGCATCGGCAAGAACGCCGAATTCGTCGGTCAGAGCGTGGCGGATTTCCAGCGCACGTTGTTCGCGGCCGGGCAGGGCGGCGTCTCCAGCGAACAGGCGACCAAGGACCTGCGCGGTCTCGCAACGCTGCTGGCCGATGCCAAGGAAAACGAGAACTCGCTGACCAAGCTGCTCGACGCCAACAACGTCAAATACAAGGACCGTACCGGGCAGGTCATCAACACCAGTCAGGCGCTGAAGGTCGCGGAGGATCTGATCGGCCGCTTCCAGTCATTGCCGGAAAAAACCAAGGCAGCCGAGATGCTCGGCCTGTCCGAGGGTTGGGTACGTGCGCTGACCGAAGCCGCGGGCGGCTTTCAGGCGGTCGCGGCTCGCGCCGACGCCGCCGGCGTCGTGATTGACGCGGCCACGGTCGCCAAGGCCGAGCTGTTCGAGCGCGCATGGCAGCAGTCGACCGACGCATGGGGGAAGCAGTTCAAGTCGGTCGCCGGGGATGTTGCCGTCTATCTCGGCGGCCTGATCGACCAGGCCGGCGAGTTTCTTCAAAAGTCATTAGCGGCGAATGGAATCAAGCCCGGCGACAATAACGAAAAGTTCAACGCGACGATGGACGCGCTCGACATCGCCCGCAAGGATGCGCTGGGTCTGGCGCAGGATGTCGACCAGCTCACGCGCGTCATCGATCGCATGGCCCGGACTGGCGGCGATCCCGACATCATCGCGGGGCTCGAAGCAGCGCGCTTCAAGGCGCAGGTTTTCCGCATGGAATTGGAGAAAGCGCAGGCCGCGGCGGCCAAGGCCGAGTTTCCGGACGGCGTGCCGCTCCCGGCGGCAAGGCCTGCCTCGGCCAATGATCCTGATCCGAATGCAGCCAGGCTGCCGGTCCGCAAGAAGGGCAGCGACAAGCGCGATCAGTTCGATATCGCGGTTGACGACATCACCAAGCGCACCGCGACCATCAAGGCCGACACGGCTGCGATGTTCCAGAACAACGTGGCGCAGGCGCAGATGCGCGCCGAGTTCCGCGAGCTGACCGCGATCATGCGCGACAATGGCGAGGTGACGCAGGAGCGGATCGACAAATACGAGGATCTTCGCAAGACGATGTCAGCACAGCAGGCGCTCGAAGCGGCCGGCATCACGCTGACCGCCGATCACGCGCAGAAATTTCTCAGTTCGTCGCAGGCAATCGCCTCGGCAACAGCGTCTTATGACGCGGCCAAAAAATCGCTGACCGAGATCAACGGCGCCAGCGCGCAGCTCGGCGGCGCTCTCTCGACCGCATTCTCGGACGCGATTTTCGAAGCCAAAAGCCTCGACCAGGTCGTATCCAACCTCGCCAAGACGATCGGCAAAGCCGGCATCAACTCGCTTGCTGCCTCGTTCTTCAATGCGCCGGCCTCCGGCGGCCTGTCGCCGTTTGCCTCGATCTTCAAAAGCTTCATTCCGGGCTTCGCCGGCGGCACGGATTCAGCGCCAGGCGGGCTGGCGTGGGTCGGTGAAAGCGGCAGGGAATTGGTCAACCTGCCGCGCGGCTCTCAGGTTATCCCGAACGACGTCGCTCGCCAGATGACCGGCGGTTCGACCATCCAGAACGTGTTCCATGTCGCTGGCGACGTCACGCCGGGAACGGTCGACCGGCTGCACGCCATGGTGATCGCCGCCAACCAGAAGGCGGACCGGGTGACGCGGATCGTCTCCTCGGCGCAGAGCTACAACGCGACTGGGGTAGGCCGGTGATCGACTATGCGCTCGCGCATCCTCAACTGATGGCTTTGGCGGTCGCCGCTTGGGCTCTCGCGCGTCTCCTGCGCTGGATGCTGACGCCGGCACCGCGTGACTGGCTGGACTGATGACCTTCGCCCCCGAATTCCCCCGCGCGCTGCTGCGCGAAAAGTCCCATGCGTGGAACCTCGCCGGCAACGCCGTGTCGGGTGGCCAGACCTCCGTCGGTCAATCCTATGCGACCTCGGACGGTGGCGGCTTCTGGACCTGCAAGATGTCGGACGTCTCGCTCTCAGGCGGCCGCAAGGGCATCGACAGGGGCCGCGACCGCCAGAAGGTGTCCACGCAGCTCTGGCGGGCCGTGCAGATGCTCGCCGACGGCGGGGCGGGGCAGCTGGTGGTGCCGCGCAATGACGCGCTGGTGCGGCCCTGGCCGCCGGGGTTCGCGGCAAGCTTCGGTGACGGCGTCCCGCATGACGACGACAGCCTGCTCGATGACGGCTCGGACTATTACCAGCAGGTGATCGACATCGTTGCCGCGGCCGCGGACCTGCGCGCCACCTCGCTCGACATCTCGATCGCGCTCGCCGGCGAGCTGCTCGGCGGCGAGGAGTTCTCGATCCGGCATCCGACCAAGGGCCCGCGGCTCTACCGCATTCGGACCGTCGAGATGATCTCGGTCGATGAGGCCACCATCACCATCCGCCCGCCGCTGCGCGAGGCGATCGAGGACGACACGCCGCTGGAATTCGACCGGCCGGTCTGCCTGATGCGGCTGGTCTCGCCGTCGTCGATGGACCTGACCGAGCAGCCTTGGACCTTCAACTCGGCGAGCGTCGATTTCGTTGAGGATCTGCGGGACGTCGTGACGTGACCTTCAACGAAGCGGAGCTCGCCGCGCTCGACAGCGGCGTCGCGCGGTTCGGCGACCTGTTCCGGCTGGAGGTCGACCCGGTGGCGCGGCTCTGGCTCGGCGCCGGCGATCTCGACGTCGGCACCAACGTCTATGACACCGCCGGCGGCATCTACAAGGGCCTCGGTCAGATCGGCCCCATCCCGGAATTCGACGCCATGATCAACGGCGCCGCCAGCCGGATCGAGGTGGTTTTGAGCGGCGTGTCCGGACAGATCGCCGAAGTCGCGCAGGGCGACGATACCGACCAGATCAAGAACAAGCGCGCCGCCTTCGGCTTCGTGCTGTTCGGCGACGATTTGCAGCCGCTCGGCTCTGCGCATTGGTATGCGCATTACCGCGCCGACGTGCTGTCCTCCGGCAGCGAGCCGGTGCTCGAGCCGACCGGCGTGCCGGTGCGCTGGATCAAGCTGTCCTGTGGCTCTCAGCTGACACGGCGGCGCAGGCCGGCGCGCAGCTACTTTTCGGACAAGGACCAGCAGGCCCGTTTCCCCGGCGATCTCTTCTGCTCGCTGACGCCGCGTTACGTGACCGGATTCAACAAGCCATGGCCGGTGCTGGTGTGAGCCTTGCCGATTATCTCGACCGCGCGGCCGCGGGCCGCTTTCGCTATGGCGTGCTGGATTGCTGCACGCTGATGGCCGACTGGCTGTGCGCGCAGGGGCTTTGCGACGTGATGGCGGACCGCCGCGGCACCTACGCGACCATGGCCGCCTACAAGACGGCAATCCGCAGCGAGGGCGGCATGCTGGCATCCTGTCGCGCGCGCTTTGCGGCAGCCGGCCTTGTGGAGACCTGCGATCCGCAGCCCGGCGATGTCGCGCTGGTGCTGGCGCCGATCGGCCGGCGGCGTGACGGCCGCCTGGTCTCGGCGCCGACCGGGGCGATCTGCCTTGCCGGCGGCCTGCGCGCGATCGTCACCAGCGACCAGGGCGTGATGGCCTTCGCCCTCCCGGTGGTCGCGGCCTGGAGCCTGCCGCATGGCTGAGACGGTCGGACTTCTGATCCTCTCGGCCGCGGGCGCGACCGAGGCCGCCAGCGGCTTTGGCGCCGCGGCGGTGACGCTGGAGATCGCCGGCACGACCATCAGCGCGGCCTCGATCGTCGGGGCGGCTGCGATCACGGCGGCCTCGATCGGGCTGTCCTATGCGCTTGCGCCGTCGCCCGACGTGCCCAAGCCGGAAAACGGCTCGCAGGCGATCCGCCAGGCCGTGCCGCCGCGGGTGCGCGGCTATGGCCGCAACCGGATGGCCGGGGCCTATATGTTCTTCGAGGCTGGCGGCGCGCCGCCGAACACGTCCTATGACGTGATCGCGTACCATCACGGCGAGATCGAGCGCATCGCCGGGGTCTATCTCAACGACGACAGCGTCACCGCCAACATCGACTTCAACAATTTCGGAACGCTGCTGACGGTCAACCCGACCGCCGACGGCTACTATGGCGGTGGGCACGTGACGCTGGAATTGTGGAAAGGGACCACGCCGCAGCCGGCCTCCAGCTTCCTCGGCCCGCTCAGCCCGTGGTCGCCAGCCTTCCACGGTCACGGCATCGCCTATCTGGTGTGCGCGGCCTCGGCGCCGTCGGACCCGACGGATTTCACGAAGTTCTTTCCACACCAGAAGCCCGAACCGTCGGTCGTCGCCGATTGCGCGCTGGTATGGGACCCTCGCGATCCCGAGCAGGACCGCGAGGACCCCTCGACCTGGCCGCGGACGATCGACAACCCCGTCATCGGCCTGATCGATTATCTGACGGGCGATCCGGAGGTGACCGGCGGCCCCGGCCTCGATTACGACATCGCGGTCGCGCCGGTGCTGGACCAGCTGCTGATCGAAGCCTCGCTCTGCGATGACACCATCGCAGGCGAACCGCGCTACGCCTGCAATGGCTGGTACCAGCTGACCAACAATCCGGAAGACGTCATCGGCAAGTTCCTTGCCACCTGCGACGGCTGGCTCTCGGAAGGTGGCGACGGCACCATCGCGTTGACCGTCGGCTATTATCGCGAGCCGGCCGAGCCGCCGCTGACCGACCGGCACATCGTCGGATGGTCGGTCGAGAACGGCGTCGCCGAAGAGAGCCTGATCAACCATCTCGACATCACCATCACCGACCCTGCGCAGAAATACGTCTCGGCGCCGATCGACCCGGTCGAGGATGAGGAGTCCATCGCGATCTACGGCAAGCACGATCAGCCGCTCGATCTCAGCTGGGTGCAGTCGGAGGCACAGGGAGGACGGCTCGGCCGCCGCGGCATGCTGCGGCTCAATACCAAGGCGAGCGGCACGCTGGTGACCGATCTCTATGGCCTCGTCTACATCGGCAAGCGCTGGGTGCGGGTGCAGGATCCGCGCATCCGCGTGCTCAATGATGCCGTGATCGAGATCCAGTCCGCCACCATCCGCCGCGCGGACGGCCAGGTGGTGTTCGGCTGGAAGCTCGTCGATGTCTCGCAGCTCGAGGAAAGCATCGCGCTGCCGAAAATGTACCGCCAGGACGGCTCGTTCCTGGTCCGCCAGGACGGCTCCGTTTTCACAAGGCAAGCAGCATGACCGGCAAGATTTGGGACGATCCGGACAAGCCGTCGCTGGACGGCACCGAGAAGGTGGCCCTGGTCACCGAGGCAGACAATTACGGCAGCTTGCTCTCGACCATCGCGGCCTGGCTGGCGGGTCTGGCGCAGACGCTGACCAACAAGACGATCGACGCCGCCAGCAACACGGTCTCGAACATCACCACCGCGATGTTTGAGGCCAATGCCGTCGACACCGACGCCACGCTGGCCGCCAACAGCGACACGCGGCTTGCCTCGCAGAAGGCGGTGAAGACCTATATCGGCAACCGGCGCCTCGACCAAGCGGCGCTGCCGACCGCCGACGTCTCGCTCAACAGCCACAAGCTGACCAATGTCACGGACCCGACCGGCGCGCAGGACGCGGCGACCAAGAACTACGTCGACACGGTCGCGCAGGGGCTCGATACCAAGCCGAGCGTCAAGGCGGCAACCACGGCCAACATCACGCTGTCGGGCACGCAGACCGTCGACGGTGTCGCGCTGGTGGTGGCAGATCGCTGCCTGGTCAAGAACCAGTCGACGGCCTCGCAGAACGGCATCTATGTCGTTGCGTCGGGCTCATGGACGCGTGCGACCGACGCCGACGCGTGGACCGAGCTGCCCGGCGCCTATGTGTTCGTCGAGCAGGGCACGGTCAATGCCGATACCGGCTGGGTCTGCACGGTCGACCAGGGCGGCACGCTCGGCAGCACCTCCGTCACGTTCTCGCAATTCTCCGGCGTTGGCGCGTATGTCGCCGGGCCCGGTTCGTCGACGTCGGGCAACATCGCGACCTTCAACGGCACGACCGGGCGCACGATTCAGGACAGTGGCGTTGCCTTCTCGACGGACGGCACTTTCGCCAGCAACAGCGACGCGAAGGCCCCGACCGAGAAGGCCGTCAAGACCTACGCCGATGCGAGGGCGGTCATCGGCAAGAATTATCTGTTCAATCCTTCCGGGGAGCTGGCGCAGCGTGGCGTTACGTCGGCGGCCGATGCGACCTATGATTTCGACCGATGGCTGACACTGACGCAGTCCAATCCGGTCACGCCGTCGAGCGTGTCGGACGCCGAGAACGCCACGCCCTTCATGATGCGCTCGCTGCAAGCCAATGCGTCGGCGCAGCGGTTTGGCCGTATCCAGTGGATCGAAAAGGCGCTGTGCCGCGATTTGCGTGGCCAGGCAGTGTCGCTGTCCGCACGGGTGCGGATGTCAGCCTCGACCACGCTGCGCTATGCCGTGGTGGAATGGACCGGCACCGCCGACACCATCACCAAGGACATCGTCAACGATTGGACATCGGGCACCTTCACGACCGGGAATTTTTTCACCTCGACCACGACGACGGTCGTCGGTACCGGCTCGATCGCGCTGACCGCGAACACCTTCGCCGACATCTCTGCTGCGGCGCTCGGCACGGTGTCGGGGTCGATGAACAATCTGGCCGTGTTCTTCTGGACCGACTCGACGCAGGCACAGAACGTCACGCTGGATATCGCCAAGGTGAAGCTGGAAAAGGGCTCGCTCTGCACGGGGTTCGTTTCGCCCGACATGGCGGCGGTGGTCGCGGCTTGTCAGCGCTATTACGAAAAATCCTACAATCTCTCGGTGGCGCCGGCCACTGCGTCGGTGCCGGCCGGTCTCAATGCGATCTGCGTCAATTCGAACACGATCGTGAACGGTCAGAGCATGGGGTCGCGCGAGTTTCAGGTCCGCAAGATGAAGGCCCCGACCGTGACCGTCTACGGATACCAGGGCGGCTCCGGCAAGGTCTCTGACGCCACACCGACGGATCTTGCCGCAAGCTCCGGTTCGACAGGTCTTGTCGGAGAACGCAGCTTCAACGTCACCAATGGCAGCGGCGGATCGATCACCACCACCAACAACGTCGTGGTGTTTCACTTCGCGGCTGACGCCGAGCTCTAACGCTCGCCCTTTAACCTCCCTGACAGACGAGAGACACGCATGCTGATGCAGAGCGCGAAAGAGATCTGGCGCAAATACGTCACCGATGGCGTGCCGGCGTCCGGCGTCAACAAGGTCAGCAAATCGGCAAATTCGATCTGGGGCACATGGGTCGAGACCATGCTGCAAACCGGCATCGCCGGGCTGATGTACGGCACGCTGGCCGAACTCGCCGCCGACCTCAACCACGGTGCCAATACCTCGGCGGCCGTCTACAACGACGCGACGCCGGCGAACAATGGCCTGTATCAGAAGGTCGGCGCCTCCGGCGCCGGCTCATGGACACGTGTCGGCGACCTGCCGATCGCGATCGTGCCGCTCACCGTCACCGGCGGCACCGCCAATGCCATTGTCGCGACGGCGCCCGAAACGCCGCAGATGCCCGGACGCAAGCTGTTCGTGCTGACACCGACGGCGAACAATTCCGGCGCGACCACGCTGGCGTATAACGGCCAATCGGCACTGCCGATCAAGTCGGCGTTCGGCGACCCGCTGATCGGCGGCGAGCTGCTGAACGGCAGCCCGATCGTGATGCTCGGCGCCAGCGATCACTTCACGCTGCTGCTGTCGACCAATGTCGACGCCGACGGCATTCTTGCTGCGGCGGTCGCTGCGCGGGATGACGCGGCTGCTTCGGCCGCTGCGGCCGCGTCAGCTGCCTCGGTGCTCGGCAACCAGGTGCATCAGTACGACACCCGCGCCGCGGCGATCGCCGCGACCGTGCCGGCCGGCGTCAATTTCATCCGGACGCTGGCCTATGATTCCTCGTTCACGGAGAACAGCGGCGCGCTGTTCAAGCGCGTGGCGGCGGGGACGCCGTTCACGGATACGTGGCCGTTGACTGGGACGATCGTGGGCGGAACGACGGCGGCGCCGGACGGCACCTATTATTTTGGCCTTCTGAGCGGCTCGGCGACGGGCTCGGGGCTTTGTGCGACCATCACCGTCGCCGGTGGCACGATCACGGCTGTCGATCATTCGACCCAGCCCGGCAACGCCTACAAGGTCGGCGACGTCATCACGATTGGAAGCATTGTCGCAGCCGACCTTGTGACCGCCTACTCGGTCACGGGCTTTTCCTACACGATCGCGACGATCTCCTCGCCGCTCGCCAGCTTCGTCAACACCCACGATTCCAGCCGCTGGCAGTACCTGGAGAGCAAGGGCTGTCCGCACGTCAACGAGTTTGGCGCCAATGCGAACTGGATCAGTACGGATACCGGTACCACCAATAATTTTGCAGCGTTCCAGGCTGCGCTGTTTTATGCGGCCTGCAACTTGACGGGCACCGCCGAAGGCGGCGGCGGCTATCAGGGTCACTTCGTGAAGGCCGGCCGCGGCAGCTACATGATCCGGCATCCGTCGAACCTAGTGTCTCTGATCATTCCGAACGGCGTCACTCTGGAAGGCGTCGGCGGCACAATGATCAAAATTCACGATTCCTGGTATCCCGCGACGCATTGCATCTGCCTAGGAAACCCGAACGCACATTTTGCAAACTTCCGTTGTGGTATGCGCCACCTCGGCGTTGCCTTCACGCGCGGCATTTCAGTCGCCGTTGGCACATACATGGTGTACGGCAACAACAACCAAGATGGTGGCGGCCTCGACGAGGTATTTCTTTACACGGGACAGTTCGGCGGAATCAAATACGAGAAAGGCTACGGCGGCGCGTCAACAGTAAAGTTCCACAATCTCAACTTCAGTTGCGAAGGCGTAAATCCTGCGTTCGAATGCAATGTTGGCACCACACTTGTTGATTGTCGAACCTGGTCTGTCAACGCGCCGTCGTCGGGCACGAACACCACGAGCGCTGGAATCGTGCTTTCGGGCACGGGCGGAATTTATAGTTTTGAAGGCATCCATTTGGAGGGCTTCAACGACTGTGGGTTCACCGTCGACCTGCGTTCTGGCAACAACCCCAACGTCGCCTTCAAGGGAATTACCGGGGGACTGAGCATCGATTGGCTTTTTATCATCCAAGGCACGTCGCAGTCCGGCAGCTTCTCGTTCGAGCGATGCATCAAGAACAATGGCGCCGCGACAGGCCTGATCAACAACGGGCTCGGATCGTCCCGGACTGATGACATCCGGGCCGGCGACGGTGTCTTTACGATTTGAATAGCGGCGCGCGCCAATGACTATAGGTTGTGGAACTCTCACGAGCCATCCGTTCTACCTGCTTGACAGCAGGCAGAACGGATCAGCTAATGGTTGCATGGGGCGAGAACTATCGATGACAGGCGGAAGGCGCGGGGCGTGGCTTGCCCTCGCGCTCGTCGTCTTCGTCAGCTTGTTCATGTTCCAGCGCCACGTCGGCCGCTATCCCTACTACGCGCTCGACGACATGGATCAGCTGACCGCCCTCGATGTCCTGCTGATCAGAGGCGGGACCTTGCCGGATCACGTCACGCATCCGACGGCCGGCATGTACGTATTCCTGACCTTGACCCACCGGATCGGATATTTGCTGGGTTTGCTGCATTTGCACGATTTCCGGTTCCTCGACCACTGGGCAAACCCGCTGCTCGGGACGGCTGAGCTGATCGACTTCCTCCGGGCTCACCTGCCGTTTCTAGCCATCGGCAGTTCGCTGTTGCTGGCGTTGGCCGTTACCTCAGCTGTCGGGGCCGGGCCGTGGATGGTGATTATAATCTTCCTGTGTATCGCGGTCTCGCGAGCACTTGCCTTCCACACGATCATCTTCCGAACCGACAGCTTCGCGCTGTTTTATGCGGCTGCGGCCGCTTCACTCGCTGTGTGGGCAGTTCAGCGGCGTGGATGGGTCGCAGTTGCGCTCGCCGTCTGCAGCGGCATTGCCGGTGGTTTCGCCTTCACGTCAAAGCTCACGATCGTGCCGACAGTCGCCCTCGCGCCGGCCCTGGTTCTGTTCATGATGGTGAGGCGCGACCAGGCCTTTACCGGAGCCTTCCATGCGACGCGGCGTTTCAACGCCATCGTGTGCATCACTGCGGTGGCCGTCTATGTCGTCTTGCTGGGACTGTCGCAAATCCCGATGGCCTCGACCTTCATCCACACCCGCATCTCGTTTCACAATTACGCGCTTTGCGCGGCGGCCTTGCTGGCGATCGCCGGGCCCGGCATTGCCACACGTATCCTGCCTGAGCGCTCGGTGTTCTACCGCTTCTTTTCGTTCGCCAACCTGATGGCGCTGGGGTTTACACTGTCTTTCCTGGCCCTGTGGTTCGTCATGCTGAGCCCAAGCGGCGGCGTGCGGTTCGTTGCAGCGCTTGCGCGCATCTGTTTCCTCGGTGTCATCGATCCCGCTCTCGCGCCGGGCTATGCCGGCTTCTGGGAACAAGTCTCAAGCTCGCCCTTTTTGCTGCTGCCGCCGCTCGTCCTGTTCCTGTTGCTTGGCATCCTGTCCCTTGCTTCGCTACGAGAGTTAGGAGCGCTGACGGTAATCGGCCTGCTGGTCGTGGTTTCAATTCTCTGGTTCGACCGGATGATCATTCATCAGGACGGGATCTATACCGAGCCTCTGTTGCTGGCACTTTTCGGCCTGATGCTGTCAATGGCTTGGCCAAGGGGTGGTCTGCCAGTTCGTGCAATCGCGGCCGTCTGCGTCGTGATTCTTCTCGCCCGCGGTGCAGCGCAGGGTGAGATCTCGGAGCTGATGGATGCGGGTTATGCCGGTTACTTCAAGGAGAGCCGGCAGATTATGACGCCGTACCAGACAGGCAATCAGCAGCAAATCCAGGATGCGCTGGGACAGGCGCTGGTCAGGGATAGCAGCACGGGGCACGTCGTCTCCGGCCATGCGCGTGAATTGATCTACGCTCAGGCTGCTGACTATCGCGAGGTCGCAACCAGGGTATCCTATGTTGTTCCGAACCTTGGCCGTATCGACTGGAGCAGGATCGGTGTGCTTGGAGAAGGTCTCAAGCCCTTCGGGCAGACACGCCGAGAGCTCTGGTTTACCAGTGTCCCGCGCGAACTCGAGGGCGCTATTATCTACACGCCGCCCGACGATCGGGTAGAGCGCCCCGGCGCCGACTGGCTTAGGATGATTCTTACCTATTGCGGCTTGTACGATCAGGAAATCGACGCATGGGTGCGATCGCGCACCGAGATGATACGACCGCGCTCAGACATGAACGTGCTGGTGTTCGTGCCTGCTGATAAAAGAGAGAGCTTCGCGCTGTCGCCAACGGCGCCCATCGTCGGCACCACCGAGCACCTCTACGTCGGTGTAGTAGTCCCCATCAACGCTCCCGGCGATCTGCTTCGCCGCCTAAAGCTCGAAAGCGACCGCTTTGTCGTCATCGGGCGCAGGTTCGGGTAGTGCCGTGCCAAGGGTTGCAGTCCAGCCGGTGCTTGCTGGTCTCGCAATAGCGCTCGGCGGTTGTGGCTTTGCCGACAGTCACGCTCCACTCCCTTCTTTTATGCGCATCAAGGAAGCCGGGCCTGCAACTCCCGAACCTGCACCAGATGTCAAGATCGTCGTGCGTGGGCAGATGGAGATCGTCTTTCTCGCAACGTCCTATCCGCGCGATGTGCGCGTTGCGACGCCCCGTCGCGCGGTCCGCGGGCCGGGATGGACGGCCTGCGTGCAGGCTCAGTTGACCTCCGCGATCGGTTCACCGCTGGGCGTACAAACTTATATCGTGACGATCGTCGACGGGAAGATCGTCGATCGCCGCCGCGCAGAGGTCGATGATACCTGCGGCTCGGAAACGTTCGAGCCGATCTGAGCTGCGCCCGCGGCTCTCGCACCAAGACCACTCGCACTCAAACACATTTTGAGAGGCTCACAACATGCCCGACCTGCATGGCATTTGGCGCGCCCTGATGCGCCCGACCAGGAGTTAACCGATATGGCTGGCATCACGGCTGCGCGGGTCAAGGCCATCGCCGGGCCCGGCGCGCGCAACGATCTCGTCAACGCCATCGTGCGCGGCTGGCCGCAGGCGGTGGCGAAGGCCAAAATCACGACCCGGCTGCGGGCCTGTCATTTTCTCGCGCAGATCATGACCGAGACGGGCGGTTTGCAGATCCTGAGCGAGAGCGGCGCCTATCGCTATGAGACGATCCTGAAGATCTTCGGGGCGGCGCAATATGCGCGTCAGTATGGCGGACGAGGCCATTCCGCCGGGATCGGGCCCGACGAAGCGCGGCGCATCGCGAGCCTGCCGGTCGACCAGCGCGGGCCGGTTCTGTTCAACCGCGTCTATGGCGTCGGCAACCCGGCCAAGGTCCGCGAGTTCAACAACACCGGCCCGAACGACGGCTGGCTCTACCGCGGCGGCGGCATGATGCAGGCCACAGGCAAGAGCAACTATGCCCGGCTGGAGAAGAAGACGGGACTGCCGCTGGTGGCGCATCCCGAATTGCTGCATCAGCCGGATTCCGCGTTCGTCGCCGCGTATCTGGAATGGGGGCAGGACGGACGCTGCAACGCCGCCGCCGATCGCGACGACGTCAAGGGCGTCCGCCGCATCATCAACGGCGGCGAGAACGGGATTGCCGCATGCGAGACGTTCCTTGCGCGGGCCAAGCAGGTCTTGCAGGACTACCAGCCTCCGGCCGTCGATCATCTGACGCCGGCTACGCCTGATCCATCGGCCGCCGATACCGGCCCGGCCGCGCCCTCTATGCCGGATGATCCTGCGCCGGCGGCGCCATCCGCGCCGGTCGCAGCGGACGTGCAGGGCGATCCGGAATTGTTCTCGGTGCAGAAGCGCCTGAAGGCGATGAACTACACGCCGGGCGTCCTGACTGGCGTCTGGGGCGGCATGACGGCTGGCGCACTCGCCGGCTTCATCAATGACCGTCAGGCGGCAATTGCCGTGCCCGCATCGGTCGAGGCTTTTGGCGCGGAACGCGAAGCCATCAAGGCCGAGCTCGCCCGCGCCGAAGCCGAGCATTTCGTCAGGCCGGTGACAGCGGCGCGGGCCAATGGCGACGTTGCAACCGTCACGTCCGTGGCGCCGGAGGCCGCGCCCGTGCGCCGCAACTTCCTCACAAGCCTCTGGGTCACCATCACCACGGCTGCCGCGGCGGTCTGGTCGACGGTACAGGACAAGGTGCAGCAGGCGTGGGCCTTCGTCTTCGACCACAAGGACGATATTCCGACCGATCCTGGCACGCTGTCGACCGTATGGTCGTATGTCGAGAAGGTGCCGACCTCGTTCTGGCTCATGCTGCTCGCCGGCGTGCTTGCCTTCATCACGCTCGATGCAGCCCGCGGCCTCGCCAAGATCAAGCAGGCCGTCCAGACCGGAGCCCGCCAATGATCGTCGAATTGATTGCATCCGCCGCCGCGCGCTTCGGTGGTTTGAGCTTTGCCATGAAGGCACTGATCGCGCTCGCCTTCGCCGCGACCGTTGCGCTGACCGTGACCTCGGTCTACGGCATCTGGCATCACAAGGTCTACAAGAGCGGTTACGACCGCGCGATGCTCGACATCGCCCGCGCCGACGACAAGGCGATCGATCGTGCTTCGACCCTGCGCAACGGCTATGTGGCGTGCCATGCGCTTGGCCGCAACTGGGATCAGTCGACCGGGAGCTGCGGCAAATGAAGCGCCTCATCCTGATGGCGCCGATGGCGCTGCTGTTGGCCGGCTGCGCATCCGAGAGCCTGAAGGGCTCGATCGCGGGCGGCGAATGCCGGATCTTCGAGCGGCCGTCCTATGCCGTCCGCGGCGTCAAGCCATATGACCAGGACTGGATCGACCGGCAGGTCGAGGGCGGCGTCGGCGGCTGCGGCTGGCATCGGCCGGCGCCGCGGCCGGCCGAGATCGATGCGCCCGGCGCTGCCACGGTGAAACCGGTGCCGGTGAAGCGTCGGGGCATCATGGCGCGCATCAAGTCCGCGGTGCAGAAGACGCCGATTGCAGCCCCGCCGATCGCGCCGGTCCCGGCCTCGCCGTCCGAGGCGGTGCCGGACGCAACGCCACCTGTCCCCGTGCCTGAGGCCAAGCCGCACGATGTGCCGGCTGTCCCGCCGCCGCCGCCGCGGACGCGGCTCGAGCTGCTGCTCGATCCCAGCGGGCCCGCCGTGACAGGCACCGGGCGGTAGCAGTGGTGGCGGATCACGAGACCAACGCCGTGCTGCTCAGCATGGCAGAGAAGATCGGCCGTCTCACGGCGTCGCTGGAAGCTCATACCAGCCAGTGGCGCCAGCAGGACGAGAAGGCCTCGCAGGGCCGCAGAGACACGCATCAGAAGATCGACGCGATGCGCGCGGAGATGCAGAAGCTCGACGGCCAGCTGACCACGGCGATCAAGGACATCGCCGACATGAAGCCGACGGTCCAGACCGTCAAGAACGCGGAGCAGCAGGTCGCCGGCGCGACGTGGATGAGCAAATGGCTCTATCGCGCCGCGATCCTGGCCACCGGCGGCGCTGCATGGGTGGTCCTCAAATATCTCAACATCACGGTAGCCCTGAAATGAAGCTCGAACCGAAACTGCTCTACGAGATGCACGGCTTCGAGCTGGGCTTGCAGAAGGTGCTCGTCGCCGCCGCGATCGTGCTGGCGCTGCTGGCGTTCGTGGTCGCGATCGTGGAAGCCCGGCGGCGCCCGCCGGCGACCGAGCTGGCGCTGCTCGGCGGCATCGCGATGGTCGCGGCGATCGTCGCCGCGGTGCTGGTGCTGAGTGCCTCGGCCGGTCATTCGTGTGGGCGGCGGTTCTCCGGCGTTGCTTCCTATTATTCCAACGGCGAGAGCGGCAGCCGCACGGCCTCCGGCGCGCGTTTCAACGATGCGCTGCCGACCGCCGCGCATCGCTGCCTGCCGTTCGGCACCAGGCTGCGCGTCACGCGCGCCGGGCGCTCCGTGATCGTCACCATCAACGATCGCGGCCCGGCGGCGTGGACCGGCCGCGTGCTCGACCTGGCGCGGGCGCCGGCGGCCTCGCTCGGCATGCTCGGCGCCGGCATCGCCCGGATCGAGGCCGAAGTGATCGACTGACGCCGCGTTCGACATCGCAACAAACCAGAGGGGTTCAATCATGTGGGGACTGTTCGTCGCCGCGCTGCTGCTGCTCGCGGGCATCTGGTGCGCGATCCAGCGCTTGCGCGGCCTTGCCGCCGTGCTGATCGCGGTCGCGCTGTCGCTTCTGGTGACCAAGGCCTTCGCCCGCGATGACGGCCGCTATGCCAATTCCGCGCTCAAGCCCTGGTTCGACAGCTTGCGCAGCGGCAAGGGCCCGTGCTGTTCCGATGCCGACGGCTATGTGCTCTCGGAGGTCGACTGGGAAAGCGCCGACGGCCGCTACCGCGTTCGCGTGCCGATCAGCAATGACGAGGCCGACAACAATGTCCTCATCTGGGTCGACGTTCCTGAGGATGCCGTCATCACCGAGCCCAACCGCGCCGGCCGCACCATGGTCTGGCCGATCTGGGGATTTCAGGGGCCGACGATACGCTGCTTCATGCCGGGGTCGATGACGTGAGGTTAGTCGATCTCGATCCCCAGTGGATCATGAAGGACGGCGAGCGAGTGGGTTTCACCTTCTTCAGTCCGGTCCAGTCCGCAGGCATGGGCAAGAGCCGGTGGCGCCAAAGCTGTTTTCCAAACCCGACGCCCACGGACGAACAATTCGAGCTGCTAGGCGATGCCCCTGTGCAGCATTGCAACCCGTCCTGTGGGTGGAAGATCGCCGGCGGGATCGATGTGGCGAGTTTCGAAACGATGACAGTGACGCCGTCGATCGACGGTAGCGCTGGCGGGCTCTGGCACGGCTTCATCACCAACGGCGAAATCCGGTGAGCCGTCTACCCATCCGCATCAAGCCGCGCCGCGTAAAACACTGCTATGTCGGCGCGCCGGCGATCTTTCGGCTCGAGATCGCGTGCCAGAAGCTCGAGGATGCGTGGCCGGACGCCTTCGGCTGTTACCTCGTCGGCTCCTGCCTGGAGCGTCCGGACTTCCGTGACGTCGACGTCCGGATGATGATGAAGGACTACGATTTCACGCGCGAGTTTCCGGACTGCCATTCGCTCGACGGCCACTGGGAGCACGATCCGAAGTGGCTGGTAATGACGGTGGCGATCACCGGATGGCTGCGCGAACAAACGGGCCTGCCGATCGATTTCCAGTTCCAGCCGCAGACCTTTGCCAATAAGCATCACAGCGGCACCCGGCATGCGATCGGGATACGTTACGCCTCTCGCCGAAAGCAAGGGTGAGGAGACCTCGACGTCTCCTCGATCGTGTCAAACCTCCTCAAACTGAAGTCCGGCGCGGGGTGCCCCTCGCGCCGGACTTTTTCATTCGGGCGTCCAGTGCGGCCGCAGCTGAAATCCGCCCAGCTCGAACGTTGGCGCTGTTGGATTCCACATATCGAGGACCTCGAACCGATCTTTTTCCGAGAACATGCGGCGATCGTGCTTGGTCGGTCCGACGATTTTGAGAAACCGCTCGGTTCCGGATTCGTCCGAAAGCCGAAAAAGATCGCCGGGCTTGATCGCGCGCGCTTCTTCGCCCGCGGGCAGGAGATGAAACTCTGTCCCGCCGTCATGAGTCTCATATCCCTTGATCCAGCCGAGGTCCTCGAGACGTTCGAACTTGCGGATGTTCGAGCCGGCGGGGGCGACATATCCGGGATTGAAGGCGGTTGACATGAGTAGCTTGCGGTCCGTTGCGGTCGGTCGCAACGGCTGGTATTCGAGGACGGGCGTATCCGTGCTGCCGCTGACATGTTGCGTGAGCTTGATCTCCGCATCGTCGGGTAACAGCGAGATCGCGATCGCGATTGCCTGATGATGAGCCGCGCTTGAAGGGAACCTGAACGCCCGCGCCTCTTCGTCGTCGCGGGGAAGGCCGATAACGAAGACATTTCCCCGCGGCGTCTGTAGCAGTTGCTCGGCGAGCTTGGCGCCGGCTGCGTGAATCCCGCGTGACAACGTCTGCAACTCATTGATCGCCCAGCTCGGCGCCGGCCTGCGGTCGCTCGACCAGGACTTTACCGTGTCCAGCCTGGTGCCGTGTACGTGTTCGGCCGCCTCAGCCTGTGAGATCCCGCAGGCCTCGCGCAAGAGATTGTAGACGCTCGTCATGGCGTCGCTCCTTTTCGTTCGATTGATGCAGGTGAAAAGGTGCGGCTCCCGTTTCCGGGAGCCGCTGTCGCTCAGTTGTGGTCGTGATCGAAGCGCTCGTCATAGGTCTGGCGCTCGCTCATCATCCCCGCAGCCCGCAGGCCAGCGACGGCCTTGGTGTAGCGGGAGGCGCGGCGGCGATCCGGAATCCGCTCGGTCACTTCATCGGGGTGGAAGTTCATGATGCGAGCCATCCCAACGATATGCTGGCGGGTGATCTTGCCGTTGACCGCCAGCTTTTCGAGATAGGCGAGGCCGATGCGCTCGGCGCGGTCGCGCAGGGCCTGTACCTCGTTGAGCGGATTGCGCTTGCGGAAGAAGTTGAACATGTAAGGACTCCATTTCCTTGTTCAGCATCGGGCCAATCCCAACGCTGAAAACAGTGTACACGCCGAGTGTACAAAGTCAACGCCCTAACGAATAATCCGAAAAGATTTTGCGCGCTTGCTCCGCTCGATCGCCGGCGACGGCTTCCCGGTATTGAGTGCGCGCATCAAGCCGATGCGGGCGAGCATGGTATCGCCGCCGCGCTCGGCGACCAGCAGGACCGCCTCGGTCGCCGCCTGCCATTCCGGCCGCTTCTGGGCCGCTGCCGGCAGCGCGGCGATATACTCGCCGGCATCGAGCAGCGTCAGCAGCTGGCGTCCGTCCGGCAGCGCGATCGGCTCGTCGAAGGCGGCGGACCAGCTCATCCGCGCCGATGCCAGGGCCGCGAGCGGTCGGCATCGATTGCGCGGGCCTGCCGGATCTCGTCATAGCTCAGCTGGGTTTGCACCTCCGTCCATGCGGTCCGGAAGTCGATCTTGGCCGCCTCCAGGCTGCCGGCGCGTCCGCGATGCGCGCTTCGCTGCGGAACATTCGGCAGGCCGCAGGACCATTGCCAACCGTCCTTGCCGCCAACGGCGACCGTCTTGAAGATGCGGCCGATGGTGATGCCGTCCCAGATCACGACATAGTCGCCGGGGACGGTCTCGCCGCCGATCACGGTGCGGCGCAGGGTGAGGTCGTCGGGCATGGTGGCGGTATGCCGTGAGAACGTCCCCGGAACAACTGATCCTGTTTTAGTGGCTGGCAAAACCGCTCCCGTTTGCCATCCGTGCCGACTTTGCCAACCTGCGCAGGACAGAAAGTTCTTTTGTTTTCAATCGTATTCCGGTGCCGGCTGAGGGGATTGAACCCCCGACCTTCGGTTTACAAAACCGCTGCTCTACCGCTGAGCTAAGCCGGCAATCCTGGAATCCGGGCAGGGCGGCAGGCGTCGGGCCCTCCGCCCGTGCGCGCCGCAATATCAGACGTGGTTGGAAAGGGCCAGAACCTCCGCGCAGATTGCAGTCATGAATCAGGCGGCCCGAGGGCCGCCTGATCCGTTTCGCTCAACGCAAATCCGCTTACTGGCACAGATGCGGGCGGCCGTCCTCGCCCTTGAAGTACGTGCCCGGCGTGCAGACGAAGCCGTTGCGCTGGGCATAGCTGCGGGTGTCCCAGCCGCGGTTGTCCCAACCACGATTATCCCAGCTGTCGTCGTAGGCGTAGCTGTTGTCCCAGGCGCGGGCAGGCGCTGTTGCAACCGCCGCCGCAGTGCCGATCGCGGCGCCGGCTACGCCGGCCGCGACGTCAGTCGGCCAGAAACCGGTGCGGCTCCTGTTCCAGTCGTTGTTCCAGTCGCCATTGCTCTGGCGGTAGGCCGCGCGGCGCTGGCGAGTGCCGCTGTCGGTGTAGGGATTGCCGGGGCCGAGGTTCTGGCAATTGGCATTCGGGAATTGGGCCGAGCAGCGTGCCGGATTGGTGACCACCGCTTGTGCCATGGCGGAGCCGGCCAGCATGGTCGATGCGACCGCAACGGCGCCGAGGAGTTTCAGTTTCGTCATTATGCGTCTCCCGTCTAAGTGATGGGGGCTAAACATCGGCGCCGGTGGATGTTCCGACCAAACAGTTGGATTTCGCGATACAGCGGTCAAACGGGTGTGAGCGCTTGGAAAGGGTTCCGGCGCGTCCCTGCACCTCGTTAACGCTTCGCTAGCTCGCGTTGCGGCATTTGAGCGGCGCGCAATCCTTGCACGTTAGGCTTACCGGAAGTTGGTGAGCGGACCTTAACCCTCTCTGCGTCCCGATCGGATAGGTTGTGGCCGGATAATTGGGATCTCCTCATGCGCGCCATGGTGCTCGCCGCCATTCTGATCGGACTGCCGGCGACGGCGTTTGCCGGCGGCGGCTTCGATATCGTCGTTCCCGGCCGCCCCGGTGTGCCCATCATCATCAATGGTATCGATGCGTCCTACACCGTCGTCGAAGGTGTCTGGGGCCTCGGCAAGAACGTCCAGGTGCAGCCGACCATCTATGGCGGGCGCTATGTCGCCGAGCGGCAGCCCGCCGAGGTCGGACATTATTATCCGACGCTGGGCCTGCGGCCCGGCTACGGCCGGCTCGAGGTCGAGCCGCCCGCGAACCGCAAATTGCCCAAGCCTGCCGAGAGCTATCATCAAAGCTGGGGCGCGCAATCGGCGCCGTTGCCCGCGCAGATGGACGTTCCCGTCGATCCGCCGCCGGTGATCCTCGCGCCCGAGATCAACGACCGTCCGCGGCGTCCTCGGCCGCGGCCGCACGCAGAAATGCCCGTCAAACCGCCGGGTTAAGAAACGTCAAAATCCAACAAACGGAAATCAACAGGAGAGAGTAATGCGTCAGATGATTTCGGGACTGGTCGCGGCGGCTGCCGTGATGTTCGCCGCCACCGCGCCGGCGTCGGCCTGCGGCTTCAACCCGTGCCAGCCGGTTGCGCCGGTCTATTCCGGCTGCAACACCGGCTGCGGCGGCTACGGCTATGGCGCCTATGAGCGTCTCGCCGAACCGACCACCCAATATTACTACGTCAACCAGGGCCCGACCTATACCGGCCCGGGTGCCTTCGCGCCGTATCCGACCTATCGCGAGGACGCGGTCGTCGCGCCCGCCAATTATGGCTACGGCTATGGCTATCGCGCTGCTGCCGTCGAAGCGCCGGCCGCCTATCCCTACCGCCGCCCGTACTACCGTCCGTATCGCTACGGCTACGGTCCGCGCCACGGCTATCTGCCGCGCCCGCATTACGGCTACGGTCCGCGCTACGGCTACGCTCACCGCCACGCGCCCGCGCCGTATTACGGCGGCCACCGCGTGCTGCGCCGCTATTACTGATCGCTTGATCGGTTGAGCCAACGAGACGCCCGTCCGTACGATGCGGACGGGCGTTTTGTTTTGTTTACCGGTTCATCAGCCCGAGCCGGCTCGCGCCGATATAGAGCGAGAGCACGGCGGCGTTGGAGACGTTGAGGCTCTTGATCTCGCCGGGCATGTCGAGCCGCGCCACGACGCTGCAGGTCTCGCGCGTCAGTTGCCGCAGGCCCTTGCCTTCAGCCCCCAGCACCAGCGCGAGCGGTTCGCGCAGCGTGACGTCCGAGAGGTCCTCGCTGCCTTCGCTGTCGAGCCCAACGGTCTGGAAGCCGAGCTCGTTCAGCGTGGTCAGTGCGCGGGCGAGGTTTTGCACGGTCACCATCGGCACCAGCTCGAGCGCGCCGGACGCGGCCTTGGCAAGGACGCCGGTGGCTTCCGGGCTGTGGCGCGCGGTGGTGACGATCGCCTTCACCGCGAATGCCGCCGCCGAGCGCAGGATCGCGCCGACATTGTGCGGGTCGGTGATCTGGTCGAGCACCAGCACCATGCCGTCCTGCGCCAAATCCTCGATGTCAGGCGAGGGCAGGGGATCGGCCTCCGCCAGCAGGCCCTGATGCACGGCATCGGGCGACAGCAGGCGGTCGATCTCCTGAGGCCGGACGATCTCGGGCGTGACGGGGGTCGCGATGTTCTCGTCCGCGAGCCGTTTTGCGGCGTTCTCGGTCAGCGTCAGCTTGCGGATCTGGCGGGCAGGGTTGGCGAGCGCCATGGTGACGGTGTGCCAGCCATACAGGATGACAGGTCCGTCAACATGCGAATCGCGGTCGCGCCAGGCTGGCCGGCCGGCCGATTTTCCGGGCCTGTTGAAGGGCTTAGCCCCGCCACGGGGCCCCCTTGGGGTGAATTTTCGATCCTTCATGGGCTCGCTTGTGTCACGGGTCCCGGAATATGGCAATTTGGGTGCGACGAGGGGCGATTTTAGCTGTTCGCCTCGGTTGACTTTGCCCCACCGCATCGCCCATAAACGCGCCCGGTCGCGCCCCCATCCGGGCTGTCGCGGCCTTCACGTTCCATGGCCGTCTTCGGTCGCCGGCAAGGTCCGGCCCGATTGTGCTGCCGTCGAGCGGGGGAGTGTCCCGAGTGGCAAAGGGAGCTGACTGTAAATCAGCCGCCTCATGGCTTCGCAGGTTCGAGTCCTGCCTCCCCCACCATCCTGCTTCGCGCTGACGCGCTTCGCAGGATTTGCAGCCTTTCACTGCGCGAAGCAGGATGCCCTCCGAAGCCTTGGCGAAGGAGGGCGGCGTCCATGCACTATGTCTATCTTTTGGAAAGCGAAGCTTTCGGAGGCAGCGATATATCGGCCTGACGATGGATCTCAAGCAGCGGCAGGCAGATCACAACGCTGGTAAGTCACCACACACGTCGAAGTACGTTCCCTGGCAACTGGTGACGTATGTGGCCCTTTCCGACATCCAGAAGGCGCGAGCTTTCGAACGTTATTTGAAGTCTGGTTCGGGCCACGCCTTTGCGAAGAAGAGGCTTTGGTAACCGAACGCGAAGACGGACGCCAACCTTCACCCCATCATTTCCCGCACCATCGGCACCACTTTGCGCCCATAGAGCTCGATGCTCTTCATCAGCCTCTCGTGCGGCAATGGTCCTGCCGAATATTTCAGCTGGAAGCGCGAGATGCCGAGCGCCTTTGCCGTCTTCGCGATCTTGCGCGCCACCGTCTCCGGCGCGCCGACATAGAGCGAGCCATGCTCGGCCTCGCTCACGAACTCGTCGCGGCCCATCGGCGGCCAGCCGCGTTCACGGCCGATGCGGTCGCGCATGGCCTTGTAGTCGGGCCACAGTTCTTCGCGAGCCTCTTCATCCGTTTCGGCGACGTAGCCGGGCGAGTGCACGCCGATCGGTTGCGCCGGGCGGCCGAATTCCTTGAACGCGCGGTGATAGAGATCGACGAAGGGCGCAAAGCGGGTCGGGTCGCCGCCGATGATCGCGAGCATCAAAGGCAGGTCGTAATGCGCCGCGCGCACCACCGATTGCGGACTTCCGCCGACGCCGATCCAGGTCTTGAGCTGGCCGTTCTCGACAGGGGGATAGACCAACTGGTCCTTCAGCGGCGGGCGCAGCTTGCCCTGCCAAGTCACCGGCTTCTGCGACAGGAGTGCTGCAAACAGGTCGAGCTTCTCCTCGAACAGCGCTTCGTAAGAGCGCAGGTCGAAGCCGAACAGCGGAAAGGATTCGGTGAAGGAGCCGCGGCCGAGGATCACTTCGGCGCGTCCGTTCGACAGCGCGTCGAGCGTGGCAAAGCGCTGGAACACGCGGATCGGATCGTCCGAGCTCAGCACCGTCACGGCGGAGCCGAGATGGATGCGCCTCGTGCGCGCCGCAATGGCCGCCAGCACGGTCTCGGGGGAGGAGATCGCGAAATCGGCGCGGTGGTGCTCGCCGAGCCCGATGAAGTCGAGGCCGAGCTCGTCGGCCAGCACCGCCTCGTCGACGACGTTGCGGATCACCTGCGCGTGGGGAAGCATGGCGCCGGAGGCGTCCCTGGTGACGTCGCCAAAGGTATCCAGGCCGAATTGAAGCGGTGCGGTCATCGATCAGGTCTCTGAGGGGGTAAGCGGCGTCGGCCACTTGCAAGGGATGGGTTTGCACGGGAGCTAGGGTGCGGCCGCCGGTTCAACAAGGCTGCGCCAAGAAAGGCTGGGTTTCCGGTTTTTCACCGCATCGCCTCAATCGGATCTGGCGAACATCTCGACCAGGGTTTCGCGCAGCCAGCGCTGCGCCGGCACGGTGTCGTTGCGCTGGTGCCAGAACAGGCTGACGATGCGCGGCGGCGCCCGAAGCGGAAGCGGCATGGCGTGCAGCAACGGCGCATGCCTTGATTGCGAGCGCAGGTCGCTCGGCAGCACGGCGATCAGGTCGGACTGGCGCACGACCTCGTAGGCGGCGCTGTAGTGATTGACGGTCGCGACCAAATTGCGCGACAGCCCGCGCGAGGCGAGGAAGAGGTCGTAGGACGGCAGGGTCTTGCCCGCGAGGCTCACGTCGACATGTCCCGCATTCAGGAAGGTGCGGCTGCTCAGTCGCTTCTGGGCGGCGAGCGGATGGCCGCGTCGCATGAAGCAGGCGTAGTTGACGGTCCACAGCGAGCGTGAGCGAATGGCGGCCGGCTGCTGCGCCTCGTTGACGTAGACGCTGAGCACGCAATCGACCCGGTTGTCCTCGAGCTGGTCGGCGATCTCTATGACGGTGTTGGGCACGGTGTGGACGCGTGCCTTGGGCGCGACTTTGCCGAGATGCTGGAGAAGGTTCGGCATCACCAGCGAGGAGACGTAGTCCGACATCGACAGGCTGAACTCGGTCTGCGCGCGGGCGGGATCGAACACCTGCTCGTCGAGTGCGCCGCGCACGCTTTCCAGCGCCTCGCCGATCGGCCCCCACAGCACCACCGCGCGCTGGGTGGGGCGGATGCCGGTGCCGGACCGCACGAACAGGGGATCGCCGAGCGCGTCGCGCAGCCGCGCCAATGCGTTGCTGACTGCGGGCTGTGTCATCGTCAGCGCGCTTGCCGCGCGGGTGACGCTGCCCTCGGTCATCAGCGCCTCGAAGACTTTCAGGAGATTGAGGTCGAGCGCGCGGAACGACACAAACATTCACCACGGTGATATATTAGATCATGATTATAAATTATGACGATAATGTCACTTTGTCTATGGTTCCCCCAGGGACACGCGGAGCGCCGGGCCGCCAAGACTGAGGGGACTTTCATGTCGATGATATCGGCGCGCATCGAGCGCCTTCCGTTCGCACGCTTTCACAAGCATCTGCTGTTGATGGGCGGGCTTGGCTACATGTTCGACGCGATGGACGCAGCCGTGCTGGCCTTCATCCTGCCGGTGCTGCGCACGGCGTGGAACCTGTCGAGCGTGCAGATCGGTGTGCTCGGCAGCAGCACCTATATCGGCTTCCTGTTCGGCGCCTTGTTCGCCGGCACGCTCGGCGATTTGATCGGCCGCCGCGCGGTGATGATGTCGGCGCTGGCGCTCTATTGCGCGGCATCGATCGTGAGCGCGATGGTGGACAGCTGGCCGACCTTCTTCGCCGCCCGCGTCGTCGCCGGCATGGGCACGGGCGCGGAGAGTGCGATCATCGCGCCCTATCTGGCCGAGTTCGTTGCGCGGCGCTACCGCGGCAGCTTTACCGGCGCGCTGGCCGGTTTCTTCTCCTTCGGCTTCGTCGCCGCGGCCTTGCTCGGCTACTTCATCGTTCCCGCCTATGACAATGGCTGGCGGATCGTGCTGGTCATCACGGCGGTGCCGGTCGTCATGCTGTTGTGGTGGAGGAGGGCCTTGCCGGAATCGCCGCGCTGGCTCGAGAGCCGCGGGCGGGAGAAGGAAGCCGAAGCCGTGCTCGACCGGATCGAAGCGAGCTTTGCGCGCGCGGGCCACGTCCTGCCGCAGCCGGTGGCCGAGGCCGCGGCGCCGGCCGGAGCGACCGGAACGCTGCTCGCCAATTTCGCCGCGTTGCTGGCAGGCCGCCAGGCGCGCATCACCATCATGACCTGGATCATGTGGCTGGCGATCACCTTCAGCTATTATTCCTTCTTCGTCTGGATTCCCGGCCTGCTGGTCCAGAACGGCATGAGCATCACCAAAAGCTTCGCCTATTCGATCGCGATCTACTGCGCGCAGATCCCCGGCTATTTCAGCGCGGCGTATTTCAACGAGCGCATCGGCCGGCAGGCGACGATCGCGACCTACATGGTGCTCGGCGGTGCCAGCGCGCTCGGGCTCGCCTTCGCGCAGACCGACCAGCACATCATGCTGGCGGGAATCTTCCTGTCCCTGTTCATGAATGGCACCTATGCGGGCGTCTATGCCTATACCGCCGAGGTATTCCCGACGCCGGTCAGGACCACGGGCGCCGGGCTTGCCTCCGCAATCGGCCGCATCGGCGCGATCGTCTCGCCGATCCTGGTCGGCTACCTCTATCCCAATTTCGGCTTCGCCGGCGTGTTCGGCGTCACCACCACGGTGTTGCTGCTCGGCGCACTCACGGTGGTGGTGATGGGCGTGCCGACGCGCGGCCGTTCGCTGGAAGAGATCGCGGCGGGTGAAGTGGCATGACGCGCGCTAAAGTTACGGCTGATCCCTTGCTCTGCGCCGTCGCGGCGGCGCAGGGGAGGGTCGATCAGCCGGATGCGCTGTTCACGGCGCTCGACGAAGCCGTGAGGTCGGCGATCGGGCACAAGCTGTTCACGATCCTGACCTACGATGGCGACAGCGGAGAAGCCGCACGGATCTATTCCAATCTCCCCGGGCCGTATCCGACCGGCGGACGCAAGCGCCTCGCGCCGGGACCGTGGACCGAGGCCGTGCTCGACCGCGGCGAGGCCTATATCGGCCGCACGCAGGATGATCTGAGCAAGGTGTTCTCCGACCACGAGCTGATCGCCTCGCTCGGCTGCGAGAGCGTGCTCAACATGCCCGTGCGCTGGCGCGGCCGGACGCTCGGCTCGCTCAATCTGCTTCACGAGGCGGGCTGGTACGGCGAGGACGACGTCGCCGCGTGCCTTCCCTTTGCCCAGCTCACCTTGCCGGCGCTGCTTGCGCCGGCCGATGTCTGACAGGATTCCGCGATGCCCAGCATCCTCTTCAAGAACGCCGCTTTGCTCGATCCGCTTCAGGCTGATCTGCTGACGGGCCATGACGTGCTGGTCGAAGACGGCCTTATCAAGGAGGTCTCGGATCGCCCGATCCAGGCCACGGCCGAGCGTGCCATCGATCTCAAGGGCAAGACGCTGATGCCCGGCCTGATCGACCTGCACGTGCATGCCATCGCCGTCGAGCTCAATCTGGCGCAGCAGGTGCATATGCCGAACGTGCTGGTGACGCTGCGCTCGACGCTGCTGCTGCGCGGCATGCTCAGGCGTGGCTTCACCACCGTCCGCGACGCCGGCGGCGCCGGCCACGCGCTGAAGCAGGCGATCGAGACCGGCCTGACCGACGGCCCGCGGCTGTTCGTCTCCGGCCGCGCGCTCAGCCAGACCGGCGGCCACGGCGACATGCGGGCACGCTCGGATTACCTCGCCAGCGACACGCCGTGTCCGTGTTGCGTGCGCGTCGGCGCGCTGGCGCGCGTCGCCGACGGCGTCGACGGCGTGCGCAAGGCCGCGCGCGAAGAGCTCCAGATGGGGGCCGACCAGATCAAGATCATGGCCTCCGGCGGCGTCGCGTCGCCGACCGATCCGGTCGGCGCCTTCGGCTACTCCGAGGACGAGATCCGCGCCATCGTCGAGGAAGCGCGCGGCCGCAAGACCTATGTGCTCGCCCACGCTTACACTGCGGCCGCGATCGAACGCGCGGTTCGCTGCGGCGTACGTACCATCGAGCACGGCAATCTGGTCGATGCGCCGACCGCGCGGCTGATGGCCGAGAAGAACGCCTATGTGGTGCCGACGCTCGTCACCTATGAGGCGCTCGCCAATGAGGGCGCCCAATACGGCCTGCCGGCGGAGAGCGTCGCCAAGATCGCCGATGTCCGCGACGCGGGTCTCCGCTCGCTTGCGATCTATCGCGATGCCGGCGTGAAGATGGGATATGGCAGCGATCTGCTCGGGCCGTCGCAGCGCCTCCAGAGCGACGAATTCCGCATCCGCGCCGAAATTCTGGGGCCCCAGGCCGTCATAGCCAGCGCGACATTGATTGGCGCCGAGGTGCTCGGCATGGAGGGCAAGCTCGGCCGCATCGCGCCCGAGGCCATCGCGGACCTGCTGGTGGTGGATGGAAACCCGCTGCGCGATGTGGCCTGCCTGCTCGGCCAGGGCGAGCACATTCCGCTGGTGATGAAGGCGGGCAAGGTTCAGTTCGACCGGCTGAACGCGTAACTCCCGTCACCGCGTGCCGACGCGTCCTATTTCGAGATACGCACGACCATCTTGCCGAGCGCCCCGCGCGTCTGCATGGTCCTGAACGCTTCCCGGAAATCGTCCAGCGCGAAGACGCGACCGACCACAGGCTTCAGCTTGCCCTCGGCCAGCCAGCCCGCCAGCTCCGACATCAGGCGCTTCTGCACCTCGGGCTCGCGGATTGGGAGCTGCGCGAGGTCGACGCCGAGCAGGGCGCCACCCTTCAGCAGTGGCAGGTTGAACGGCAAAGCCGGGATCGCGCCGGCGGCAAAACCGACCACGAGATGACGGCCGCGCCAGGCGATGGAGCGGAAGGCCTGTACCGAGACTTCGCCGCCGACGGGGTCGAAAATCACGTCGGCGCCGTGTCCTCCGGTCAATTCCTTCAGCGTGTCGCGCCAGCCGGCCTGCGTGTAGTCGATCACAGCGTCGGCGCCGTGCTGCCGCGCGAATTCGCGCTTGTCCGGGGTCGATGCCGCCGCGATCACGCGGGCGCCGAGCAGTCTGCCAATCTGGACAGCCGCGATTCCCGTGCCGCCGGCTGCGCCCAGCACCAGAAGCTGCTCGCCTGCGCACAGCGAGGCTCGCGCGCTCAGCGCATAGAGTGCGGTCAGATAATTGGCGCGAAACGATGCGGCGACCTCGGCCGCGACGCCGTCCGGCAGGGGATAGAGCGCTGCGGGGCTAACGACGATCTCTTCGGCAAGAGCGCCCGAGCGCGTCATCCCCATCACGCGCATGCCGGGTTGATAACCTCCCGGCGCGCCGGGAGCGTCCGTCACAACGCCCGCAAACTCGGTCCCGGGAATGAACGGCAGGGGATCCTTGGTCTGATAGAGGCCCTGAATCTTCAAGCCATCGACAAATCCGATTCCTGCTGCCTCCACCCGGATGCGCAATTGTCCGGGCTCCATGGGCGGGTGGGGGATGTCCTTCAGCTCGATCTGATCGATAGACGCGTATTGTTCGACAACGACGGCTTTCATGTCGGACCTCTGTTGCTCCCATGATCCTGACAGGTCTCGCCACGCGCCTCTTGCGTCTACCGCCACATTCCCCGCATCCTCGCCCCGATGTCGACCTTCGGCCCTTGCGCGGCGGTGCGTGCCGCGCCTGCCGCGGCCTTCGGCCAGGCGGTCCGCTCGAACAGATAGACGAGGGATTCCGGGATGAAGCGGGTGCGCGAGGCGTAGACGTGGCGGTCGCCCTTGGCGGCCTGGCCGTGGACGAAAAAGCGCTGCGGCACGACGAGGTGCAGATCGTCCTTGGCGCGCGTCATTGCGACATAGAGCAGCCGGCGTTCCTCCTCGAGCTCTGCGGAGGTGCCGGCACCGAGATCGGAGGGCATGCAGCCGTCGACGACGTTGAGCACGAACACCGACTTCCACTCCTGGCCCTTGGCGGAATGGACAGTGGAGAGGATCAGATAGTCCTCGTCGCGCAGCGGTGGTCCGGATTTGTCGCTGGTCGCATCCGGCGGATCGAGGGTGAGCTCGGTCAGGAATTTTTCGCGGCTGGCATAGCCGCTCGCGATCTGCTCGAGCTGCATCAGATCGGCGCGGCGCGTCTCGGAATCCTCGTGGATGCGGTCGAGATGCGGCTCGTACCAGAGCCGGACGCGTTCGAGATCGACAGGCCATTCCGAATAGCGCAAATTCTGGGTCGTGCGGACGAAGGCGGTCCAGTCGTCGCCGGTGCGCGCCGGCACCGGGAGCGCACCGAGCGCTTGCAGCGGGTCCATGCTCTCCGCCATCTGGTCGAGCACGCGCTGCGCCGTCGCGGGGCCGATGCCCGGCAACAGATGCAGGATGCGGAAGCCGGCGACGCGGTCGCGCGGATTCTCGGCAAAGCGCAACAGCGCCAGCACGTCCTTGACATGGGCGGCGTCGAGGAATTTCAGCCCGCCGAATTTCACGAACGGAATGTTGCGGCGGGTCAGCTCGATCTCGAGCGGACCCGAATGCGAGGACGTGCGGAACAGCACCGCCTGATGCTTCAGCAGGGCGCCTTGCTCGCGGTTGGCCAGCACCGCTTCGACGATGTAGCGGGCCTGGTCGGCCTCGTCATGTACGGTGACGAGCTGCGGCTTCTGCCCGGCGCTGCGGTCGGTCCAGAGGTTTTTGGTGAAGCGCTCGCGCGCAAGGCCAATGACGCCGTTGGCCGCCGCCAGCACCGCTTGCGTCGAGCGGTAGTTGCGGTCGAGCGTGATCATCTCGGCGCGCGGCGAAAAACTCTGCGGAAAATCCAGGATGTTGCGCACGGTGGCGGCGCGGAACGAGTAGATCGACTGGGCGTCGTCGCCGACCACGGTAAGGCCGCGTCCGTCGGGCTTCAGCGCCAGCAGGATCGAGGATTGCAGGCGGTTGGTGTCCTGGTACTCGTCGACCAGCACATGATCAAAGCGGCCGCCGATTTCTTCGGCAATCAGCGCATCGCTCATCATCTGCGACCAATAGAGCAGGAGGTCGTCGTAATCGAGCACGTGCTGGGCCTGCTTGGCCTCGACATAAGCCGCGAACAGGCCTTTCAGCTCGGCGGCCCAGCCCGCGCACCAGGGATAGTGCGCCCCCAGCACCTTCTCGATCTCCATCTCGGCATTGACGCAGCGCGAGTAGATCGAGAGGCACGTGCCCTTGGCCGGAAAGCGGCTCTCGGTCTTCGACAGGCCGCGCTCGTGCCGCACCAGATTCATCAGGTCGGCGGAATCCTCGCGGTCGTGGATGGTGAAGGCGGGATCGACGCCGATCCGCTCGGCATATTCGCGCAGGAGCCGGGCGCCGATGCCGTGGAAGGTGCCGGCCCAGGTGAGGGCATCGCGCATGATCGCGGCATTGTTCTCGCCGAGCACTTTTCGCGAGATGCGCTCGACCCGGCCGGCCATCTCGGATGCCGCGCGGCGGGAGAACGTCATCAGGAGGATGCGGCGCGGATCGGCGCCGGCGACGATCAGATGCGCGACCCGGTGGGCCAGCGTGTTGGTCTTGCCCGAGCCGGCGCCGGCGATGACGAGCAGGGGGGCGCCCACGGTCGCGCCGTCGGCCACGCCATGCTCCACGGCGCGGCGCTGCTCCGCATTGAGCGTGTCCAGATATGTCGCCACGAATCGCCCCGGTGAAACCGCAAGAGTCGGCGATCTGGTTGCGAATCGCAATGCGGCTGGACGGAACCTCAGTTAAGACCTAGGGACAAGGCGGTACGAAGTTCCAGCCCGAAAGTCCGGCATGACCGAGCTCAAGCCCGAACAGTTCGAGATGCGGCGGCTGGAATCGCTCAGCAACACCATCTTTGGTGTCGCCATGACGCTTCTGGCCTACGACCTGCCCAAGGCCGCAGTCTTCTCCGGCGCGCCGGACTGGAACGATCTTGCCCGGGTCTATTCAGGCAAGCTGATCGGTTTCGCGCTCAGCTTCATCATCGCCGGTGTGTTCTGGATCAGCCATCACCGCCGGCTGGGGGGCCAGC
>NZ_AKIY01000215.1 GCF_000282615.1 Bradyrhizobium sp. YR681
AACGTCAACGCGCTCAGCACCAAGGGGGTGCTGTCCTACGCGGTCCCCGCCGGCATCGGCGGCAGCGTCGGCATCGGCGCGACCGTCGGCGTCATCATCATCGGTACCAACACCGCCGATGCCGACACCCAGGGCCAGCAGACCGGCCAACTCAATCAGAACGGCAACGGCACCATCGCGTCCGTGAACAACGGCACCAACAACGCGCAGGGCAGCAACGCGGTCGCGAGCGGCACGGCCGGCAATCCGAACAGTGCCAACGTGACGTCGACCTACGACGTCAGCAACGTGCTGAGCGGCGGCAACGACGTCGTGGTCGCGCAGATCGCGGGCGGCAACGTCACGGGCTCGCAGGTCAATGTCTCGGCGACCAGCGCGAATGCGGCCAAGATGTATCTGCTCGGCGCGGGCTTTGCCAAGAATGTCGGCATCGGTGCCGGCATCGGCTACACCAGCGTCAACAGTACCGTGGTGGCCAATCTGAGCGACTACGGACGCAACGGCTCCGGCGTGCTGGTGGCCGCAGATACGCCTTTGGCCGTCACGGCACCGATCGTCACCGTTGCGGCGGTCGTCAAGGACGCGGCCACCGGACCTTATGCCGGCAAGACCATCGACACCGAGGCGATCGCCGGCGGTGCGGCGCTTTATTTCGGTGCGCAGGCGGCGGTGGCGGTCGGCAATGTCAGCAACTCCGTGGTGGCGATGCTCGGCGGCCAGATCACCGGCGCGAGCGGCACCGGCAATGGTGTCGCCGTCATGGCGCAGGATTCGACGACCCAGGTGGTCTTCACCGGCGGTGTCACCGGCGGTGCCGTGGCTGTCGGTGCGTCGGTCGCAACGGCAAGCCGAACGAGCTCGGTCGCAGCACGGGTTCTGAACGGCTCCGCCGTCAACGTCGCGACCCTGGCAGTGGGCGCAAGCGGCGCCGGCACGCTGACGACGACGTCCACCGCCCTCGGCGGCGGTATCGTCGCGGGCGTCGGCGCGGATGCGGAGGCCCACGAAAACTCGTCCGTGCTGGCGGAGATCGGCAGCAGTGCCTCGATCACGACGTCAGCGACCGGCGCCGGCACGCTGGTGTCGGCGTCGATCACGCCCGATCTGTCGAGCGAGGCGATTGGCGTCTCGGTCGGCGGCGCCGCCGTCGGCGTCGCCATCGCCAAGTCCACGGTCGGCGCCACGGTGACGGCGGACGTCGGCGACAATGTCAGCTTCTCGGGAGGTGCGCTGGCGGTGACCGCCATGGCGCTGGTTCCGACCAGCGGCACGACGACCTGGGCCAAGGCGCTCGCCGGCGGCGGCGGCTCGCTGATCGGCGCGCAGGGCAGCCTGGCCATAGCGTCCGAGAACGCGACGGTGAACGCCTATGGCGGCACGGGAATTGTGCTGCCGAACGCCAACGTCACCATCGCGGCCGAAAACGACAGCGCCCAATATGCCGAGGCGACCGGCCTTTCGACCGGATTTCTGGCACTCGGCGCCACTGTCGCGCAGACCTCGTCGAGTGCCCACACCTATGCCTATCTGGGTGCGCCGGCAGACATGGATGCGCTGAACCACGGCGCCTACACCGGCATCCTCCGGATCACGGCGACCGGCACCGACACCAATGTCTCCAACGCAATGGTCGGCGCGGGCGGCACCTATGCCGGTGCGGCAGCGGTGGCCACGACCAGCTCGACCGCCGTGACCAACGCACGGTTCGACGGCGGTACGGCGGACGACACGCTCTATTTCGGCGGCCTCCGCATCAATGCCATCCACACCACGAATTACGCCGCGAGCGGCGACGCCTACCAGGCGTCGACGGCCGGCGTGTCCGCCGGCAAGGCGCAGAACGACGTCGACTCGACCACGACTGCCGAGATCGGAACGCATCTGATCATCAACTCGGCGGGCGGCAACATGGTCGTCATCGCCAACGACATCGTCAACCAGGGCGGCGGCGGCGCGCGCTCCGGCTCCGGCGGCTCGTTCTCGGGCGCTGCCGCGCTCAGCACCTCGACCGTCACGCAGACCGTCAACACCAATATCGGCGCCGGCACGGTGCTGAGCCTCAACGACGATCCGCTCACGTCGGTGGCCTTCATCAATATCGAGGCCTACAACACGCTGAACACCAACGACACGGCGAGCCTGGCCACGGCCAGCTTCTTCGCCGGCGGCGGCGCCGAATCCAACATGACCGCGAATGCCACGCTCGCGGTCAACATCAATGCCCGCGAGCTGTTCAGCGCCGGCAAGATCTATATCGGCACGGCGGCGAAGATGGCGGCGGCGAACAACGCCAATGCCAGCCTCTATGGCGCGATCGCGGGCGTCGGCGCCAGCACCAACACCTGGGTGCACGCCAACCAGTCGGTCAATGTCGGCGACAACGCGAAGATCGTGGCTTGGCGCGACATCAACATCTATGCGGGCCTTGCCGGTGACGGCTCAGTCTTCAGCAGTGTGCAGGCGACGGCGACGACGGTCGTCTACAACAATACCGCCATCCCGATCTCTACGCTCTACCGTGGCACGGCCAATGCCGACGACACGACCAGCCTGACGCTGGCCCCGACCTCGAGCATCCTCGGCGCGCGCGACATCTATCTGGGCGCAACGCAGGGGCAGGTCACCGCGGCCGGCAACGGCAGCAACTACAATCCGTATCTGGATATCTTCAGCGCCAAGAACAGCGACAACCACAGCCACACCAGCGGAACCGGCGACGTCGCGCTCAACGGTCTGGTGGTCGCGGGCATCAACAACGATTTGACCATCACGATCGAGCTCGGCGCGAGCACGCCGACGCTGAGCACGACCAGTCCCTACTCGTCGCTGACGAACGGCTCGTCGTCGGTCCTTGAATATGTTTCCGACGTCGATCACTTCAATCCGACAATGAGCTGGAACCACCAGACAGTCCAGTACACCATCGTCGGCAACTTCAATCCCTACCAACTGGTGGTCAACCAACTGGCGACGCTCACCGGTCTGACCGCGGCGCAGGTCCGCTCGCAACTCGCGGCGGCGACGCCGACGTCGCCCGCCACGATGTCGCCTTCCGGTACCGATCCGACCGGCGACATCCAGCGCCAGATCGACACCTTGATCAAGCAGGCGCCCTTCACTTCCGACGCGCCCGGCAACGCCTTCGCGTTCGGCGACATGCTGGTGTCGGCCGGCAACGTTTCGATCCTGGCGCAGAAGTTGACCGGAAACAGCGGCACGAACCCGGCGGCCCCCGCGGTCATCGCGCGCAGTTCGCCACTGATCAAGATCGAGAACAAGGGCCTCGACTTCATGAGCCTGGCCAACCTCACGGTCACCGATGTGACCGGAGGCAACATCACCTACCGCCAGATCGACCATGTCGACCCGGATTCGCAGTCCAATGTGACCTTCACCGCGATGCCGAGCGCGACGCCGGTCATCGACATCTCGGCCACCTACAACCGCCTCGATCCCGACAGCGGCCAGGGCATCGACCAGAACGGCAACGTACTGATCCGCACGCCAGACATCTATTTCAACGGCGCCGTCAACAACGGCAACGGCCTGCTCAAAGTCGTCAACAATCTCGGCAGCGTCGTCGCATCGCAGTCACTCAGCGCCGCAACCGTCCAGATCGTGGTGCCCAAAGGCACGTTTACCTTCCTCGGCGGTATCGGGAGCTTCTACGACAGCAGCAGCGCGGTCACCTCGCAATGGGAGACCACCGAAAACAGGCCGGAGGACGCGCTGACGGCGGTGATGACGGCGGCGACCTATCTCGGCGCCTACGGCGCCTACGAGACCGCGCCGCATATCGGTTCGGGAGGCGATCACCCGTATTTCTATTATTGCTGCGCCAGCGGCAGTAGCGGCATCTATGCGCCGGTCGGCAACGCCGACGCCAGCACGATCTTCACGGCGCGCATGCTGATGACGTTTTACGACGGCGTCTCGCTCTATTCGTCGATCTTCCTGCCGACGGGCTCGGGTGCGCCCGGCAATGGCAATCCCAACGCGGGCAGCGTGCCGAGCGTCGCCACGCTCCAGCAGATCGAGGGGCCGACCACTCAGGTCATCTCGACTGCGCCATGGGAGAAAACGACCTATGACGGGCGAAATGTCTACGCGGATAGCGGTCCGTACAAGACGCCGTTTAATTGTTCGGGATGCTCGGCCTTCTTCCAGGTCATCAACATCCAGCCGGATGCAATCACGGCGAAGACCGCGAATACGCCGGCGACCGCGACGGCGACCCGGACCATCACCGGCCAGGCGGTCATCATCTCGGCGTCGGTGATCAATATTAACGGCACTATCCAGGCCGGCTCGAGCAGCAATTACTCGGTCAACATCGGCGCGGATGCGTTGCAGCAGGTCACGAATCTCAAGAACAACAGCGCCGCTTTTGCGCAGGCCCAGGCCAACGCGCAGAACGGCAGCTATGTCGAAATCTCAGGGGTCAATCTGACCACGTCAGGCGCCGGCGATACGAAGATCGGCGTGAGATACAACGCTCTCACCGACCAGTTCATCCTGAACGGCGTGGTGCAGGGTGCGGGCGGTTACGTCTACCTGAATGGCAAGATCATCTCGACCTCGACCGACAGCACCCAGACCCAGGGCAACATCGAGATCAAGGGCGGTGCCGGCACGATCACGGTCAACAACACGACCGGGCTTGCGCTTGTCACCAACACCATCAACACCGGTGCCAGCGCCCAGAGCGTGGTCGAGATCGTCGACCAGCTCAAAGGCAAGACGACGTGGTGGGTCTACGATCCCAAGGCCGCGAGCAACCAGCAGGTGTCGCGCTACGAGGTCAACAGCGTCACTGCGGCCGCGATCGACCCGTCGATGCTCACCGCCAGGACCGGCACGGCAGGAATCCAGTACGCGACAAAGGAGAACATGCTCTATCAGTGGGTCGACACCGCGACGCTGGATCGTCCGACCACCAGCACGCAGTTCGACTACGGCTGGGCCTTCACGCCCAATCAGGCCACCGGAGAGAACTGGACCCGCACCACCAGTCTGGTTTCGGGCACGCAGAGCACCAATTACCAGAAGGTCACCACCGCCACGGGCAGCTATCACTGGGCGGGGGGTGTGAATCCGGACGGGTCCCCCGTTGGACTCAACACTCACGTGGAAAAGTGTTGTGGCGCGGACGCCCAGTTCAACTGGTACCAGGCGATCTATGATCACCTGACGCTCACGCTGACCAACACGGTCAAGGCGTCGAATCCGATCAATATCAAGTTCACCGGCGGCGGAAGCAGTGACGTCGTGGTCAATTCGACTTCCGGCATCGTCATCAACGGGTCGATCAACAACCTTCAGGGCACGACGACGCTTAGCGCCACCGGCGCCAACTCGTCGATCACGGTCGGCGCCAATGCCAACAATCCGGTGATCTCGGGAACGAGCGTGACGCTTCGGGGTGACGGCGGCATCGGCACGCTCGGCACCACCAAGGCTCCCGTCCAGGTGCAGATCTATGGCGGCAGCCTGACCGCCAGCTCGATCGACCGCGACATCGCGATCTCCGCGATCGGCGCGCTGTCGATCAACCAGGTGAAGGTGAATTCGGCGGGCGCCACGCCGCAGGGCAACGTCTTCCTGTCGGCGACCGGCGACATCAACTCGGCGTCGGCCTACAACGTCGCCACGCCCGTCGTGATCGGCAAGAACATCGAGATCAACTCCACCTCGGGCGCGATCGGTGCGACGAGCGCCGTCGTCAACGGCGCGTCGACCCTGACCAACATCAATCCGCTGGTGATCCAGGCGACGGGGACGGTTCAGGCGAGCGGCGCCGTCGATGGCGGCGTTCTCGACAGCGCTTCGGCGACCGGCACCTACATCGTCCAGTCCAAGGGCGATCTGCGCCTCGGCACGATCCAGTCGACCGGCGGCCCGGTGTTCCTGGAGGCTGCCGGCGCCGACGGCAACCAGGCCAGCATCCTGAACGGCCGGGCGGCGGTTGGCCTGACCCAGGCGCAGAGCGATCATCTTCAGAGCGTTTGGGCGAGCCTCGACCTGCTCAGCGGCAACGCCGCCACCAATGCGGTCAACAGCTACCAGTCGATGGTGACGTCAGCCTACAACGACTACTTCCAGCTCAAGAACATCGCGTTCCAGGACGGCAGCACCTACAATCCGACCTCGGTGGGGTTGACGGTGCTGCGAGCGCAGGTGGCGGCCAAGCTCGGCATCGATCCTGCCAACGTCTCGACGACGGACATGAAGGTCGAGGCCACCACGCGGTTCCTGCGGGACCAGTTCCTGCTCGGCAAGATCAGCACCGCCGAGCTCAAGAGCTCATTGACCACGCTGCTCGGAAGCGCGCCTGCGGATCCGCTGGCGACGGTGTTCGGCAGCTCGCTCTCGACGACCCTGTTCACCAAGCTGTTTGACGGCGTGACGACGGATCAGCAGTTCCTGCCGACCAACGCCGCGCTCCAGGCCGCCCTGCAACCGGGCCACTTCAGCGCGAATTACAGCTACACGCTCGCATCGACCGAGCGGGTCTACAACATCATCACCGCGGGCTCGCAGTGGACGCAGAGCCAGCTCGCCTACACGGTGTCGTCGTCGGCCGTCGGCGCGGCGCCGCCGCCGATCGACGAGAACGTCGTGGCCAATGTCAGCGCCAACCAGATCATGCTCTACGCGCCGCGCGGCTCGGTCGGCAATTCGGCCGCGCCTCAGACCTTCACCTTCACCAGCGTCGATTCCTCGTCGCTGACGCCGGAGCAGAGGGGCTTGCTCGCCACCGCCGGTCCCGGCCAGCTCACCGTCGGCGCGGTCACGGATCCGACGACCCATGTCACGACCTACACGGTCAGCCTGTCGCAGCAGAACCTCGTCGTCGTCGACAACCCGATCGCGATTTCGGCCAAGGCGCTGACGAATGTCTATCTCGGCAGCAAGAACAGCCTCGCACTCGGTGGCATCACCGCCAATTACGGCCCGATCGCGGCCGCGCAGGCCAATGGCATCCAGGTGACCGGCCGCGGCGACGTCAAGCTCGACGCCGTCAATAGCATCTCCAACAATGCGGGCGGGGCGGTGATCTCGGGTGATATCGGCAACCTGACCCTGATCGCCGAGCACGGCAATGTCGGCGCTCCCGCGGGAACCGCCGGAAGCAATCCCGCGAACAATGCAAACGCGCTGCAGATCGCCTTCGCAGATCCGTCCAACGACCAGCTCGACCAGGTTTCGTCGGCGCAGGGCATCTACCTGAAGCAGACCACCGGCGATCTCATCCTCGGCAACATCGCCGCCGGCAATGCGATCCAGCTCGCCGCGGCCGGCAGCATCTACGCCGAAGCCGGCTTCACCGACCGGTCGGCGATCCACATCCTGGGCGCCGACCTCGATCTGCGCGCCGGCGGCAGCATCGGCTTCAACGGCTCGACCTTCCAGCCGCTGCAGGTGAATATCTCCGGCGCGGTGACCGGTTCGGCGGTCGGCGACCTCAGCATCCTCGCGGTCACCGGCGATCTCATGGTTGGTACGAGCGGCCCCTATGGAACGCTGACGGCTGGCGGCGCGCTGACGCTGAATGCTGCGCGCGGCGGGCTCACCGTCAATGCCGACATCACCAGCGGCGGCCTGATGCAGCTGCTCGCCAACCGCGGCATGAGTTTCGCGGCCGGCACCAGCGCTGCGCCGGTGGTTGCGACCAGCGGCTCAAACGGCGTGACGCTGGTGGCAGCGACGCTGTCGATGGGTGCCTATTCCGCGATCAACGCGCCCGGACTGATCTCGGTGACCACGACCGGCGATGCGACGATCGGCCAGCTGAATTCGTCGCTCTCCTACGCCGCCGCCTCGAATACCCCGTCGATCGTCGTCACCGCCGGCGGCGTCGCCTCACTCGGCGCGATCATCGACAATGGCGACGGCCAGACCAAGTTCCTCGTGTCCGGTGCCGGCGCCGAAGTGTCGCTGAGTGCATCGAACGGCATCGGCAGCGCGGCGAGCCGGTTCACCACCAACGCCACGCGGCTGTCGGCCAGCGCGAGCGCCGGCAGCATCTATCTGAAGGCGCTGACCGATGCCGAGGCGAGCCTGTTGTCGGCGGTGAAGGGCAGCGTGGATATCCTCGGCACCGGCGGCCTGACGCTCGACCAGGTGCTGGCAGGCACGGCGGCCGGCGCCAGCGGTAGCTTCAGTGCCGTCGCAAACAACGGCAGCATCGTCATCGGCACCGCCGACAGCAGCGGTTCGCAGACGGTCCGTGCCAGCCAGAACGTGACGTTCAAGTCGCTCACGACGACCGGAAATGCCGGCGACGCCGGCAACATCAACGTCACCGCCGACAACGGTTTCATTCTGGCGCAGACGGTGATTTCGGGCGGCGTGACCACGCTGGGCTCGGTCTCGGCGCATGGTTCGGCGACGCTGCTGGCTGCCACCACCATCACCGGCAACACGCTTGCCGCCACGACCGGCTCGGCGATGCTGACCGCGACCGGCCCGATCGACTGGAACACGCTCAACACCGGGACGACGCTTGGCGCGACGGCAAGCCAGGGCAGCATCACGTTCCAGACCGCGCAGAGCGGCGGCACGCAGACCATCCGCGCCCACGACAATGTGACGTTCAACGCGCTGACGACCACGGGCATCGCAGGCGATGCCGGCAGCATCAACGTCACCGCCGACAACGGCTTCATCCTGGCGCAGACCGCGACGTCTGGCGGGGTGACGAGCCAGGGGTCGGTCTCGGCCAACGGCTCGGCGTCGCTGCTTGCCGCAACCACGATCACCGGCAACACGCTCGCCGCCACGACCGGCGCGGGCCTGCTGACCGCGAGCGGTCCGGTCAACTGGAACGTCCTCAATGTCGGGACGACGCTGGGCGTGACGTCGAGCCAGGGCAGCATCGCCTTCCAGACCGCGCAGAGCGGCGGCACGCAGACCATCCACGCCCATGACAACGTGACGTTCAACGCGCTGACGACCACCGGCATCACCGGCGATGCCGGCAGCATCAACGTCAACGCCGACAACGGTTTCATCCTGGCGCAGACGTTGATATCAGGCGGCGTGCCGACGCTCGGCTCGGTCTCGGCGCACGGTTCGGCAAGGCTGATCGCAGCGGGCGCCAACACCGGTCATAACCTCATGGCCACCACCGGCAACGCGGTCCTGAGCGGCACGGTCGTTCGTTGGGATAATCTCACCGCGGGCGGCACGCTCGACGTCACCGCGACGGCAGGCGGTATCACTGTCGGCACCGCCATCAGCGGCGGCACCCAGACCCTGCATGCCGTGAACGACATCGTCTTCAGCCAGCTCACCACGACGGGTATCCCGGGCGACGCCGGCGACCTCAACGTCAAGTCCGACACGGGTTCGCTCCGCGGCGGATCGATCACCGCCAACGGCGAGACGCGTTTCGATGTGGCCGGGTCGGTCTCGTTCGACCGGGTCAGCGGCGACATCGTCAAGATGACGTCCTCGGGCGACCTGACGATCAACTGGGTCAGCGTCGTGAGGGAGCTCGACCTCGCGGCCGACACGATCAACGTCAAGGGCGAGCAGATCCGCTCGAATCCGTCGATCCCGCTGATCCTGAACATCACCGGCTATAACGGCGGCGTCGCGAAGTCCGCCAACGTCTCGATCGACCCGGACAGCATCATCATCAACCAGCTCAGGGTGGTGGACGCGAACATCTTCACCGACGCACACGCGGTCACGGTCCTGAACGGCTACGTCCCGGGCCAGCTGATGCTCACCACGGCGACCCAGCAGGTGCTGCTCAACAACCGCACGCCGGCACCGTCCAACTGGCCGACGCTCCAGCTCTACCAGCCGGGCGGGGTGTTCACGATGGCCCAGATCGGCAACGCCAATGTCACCAATGCCTATGTGGTGCTCTACACCGGCGACGTCTCGGCGAGCGTGACCAATTACGGGCCGGGCCACACCTGCTGCTACGGCTTCACCGGCGCCAGCATGGTACGCAACATCCCGGTGGACGGTGAGGGCAAGGAGACCATCGAGACCTGGCTCGCGAAGAAGGATGCAGGGACGTTCTACCTGCTCGGTCTCTCCGGCAAGGCGCGGCTCGACGCGCTGCTGACGCCGCGTCCGGTCGAGACCATCGGCGCCGGTCCCGCTGTCAACATCGAGGGACTGAGCGACCTGCGCAAGCTGCGCCGCCAGGGGCAGCGGACCGGTCGTCCGGGTTGGAAGGACGCCTCTGTTGAGACGGCGAAGCCGGCCGTGGGCCGTCTCGCACAGGCATGGTAACGGGAGCCGGGATGCGGATTTGGGGGGCAGTGTTGGGGGTCGGGCTTGCAGCTTGCTGCATCGAATCCGCTCGCGCCCAGTCGATCAATCCCGGCGTGATCCAGAACGACGTTGATCGTCAACGCCGCCAGCTCGAACAGCAGAGTGCGCCGCCCAAGCTCAACGGCCCGGCGGTGATCGGCGGCGAGCGGGAAAAGTCCCAGCTGCTGAAGCCGGGCGGACCGAAATTCCGCCTGCGCAAGGTCGAGTTCGACCAGTCCAAGTTCATCACGCCGGCGGAGCTGGACGAGATCGCCAGGAAATATGTCGGCAAGAATGTCGATATCGCCGCGCTGTTGCAACTCGTCGCCGACATCAACGCCATCTACACCGATCGCGGCATCGTCACCGGCATCGCGACGCTCCCGGACCAGGACGCCAAGGGCGGCGTGGTCAAGATCAAGCTGACCGAGGGCCGGCTCCAGAAGACGAGCATCGAAGGCAACAAGCAGACTCGCACCGACTATATCCTTCAACGCGTGAAAGAGCCTGAAGGCGAGGTTCTCGACGTTCCAAAGCTCAATCGCGACGTGATCTGGTTCAACCGGACCAACGACGTGCAGATCAAGGCGTTGCTCCAGCCCGGCACGAGTTTCGGCCTCACCGATCTCCAGTTCGCGGTGATCGAGCCGCCGGTCGATACCTTGCAGCTCTTCACCGACAACCAGGGCTCCGAGAACACCGGGCGCTGGGAAGGCGGGGCCTTCTACAAGCGCCACGGCCTGTTCGGCGTCGACGATCGCCTGACCTTCTATGGCGTGCGCTCCGACGGCAATCTCAACGGCAACGTCGCCTATAGCGTTCCGGTCAATCCCTGGGGCGGCCGCGTCGGCGTCAGTTATACCGAAGGCAAGATCAAGATCGTCCAGGGTCCGTTCGTTGCGCTCGACGTCACCGGGCGCTCAAGCCAGGCCGCGATTAATTTCAGCCAGCCGCTCTGGGTGACGCAGGATTGGCTGGTATTGTTCAACGCCGCCGAGACCGAGGGCAAGACGGTCAGCCGTTTCGCCACGGTTTCAGTCACCGACGATCATTACGACAAGGCGACGGCCGGCGTCTCGGTGACAAAGTCCGGCAACGCCTATTCGATCACGGTTTCGCCGGCAGTGAACTACATCGAGTGGCAAGACCACGTGCTCGGCAACAACCGCACGTTCAACACCTATACCGGCTCGCTGATCGCGACCAGCGCCGCGGGGCCGGCGAATTTCAGCACCAATGTGCTGGCAAGCTGGCAATACACGCAGGAGAAGCTGCTGCCGGGCGACCAGATCTTCTCGATCGGCGGTCCGACCACCGTGCGCGGCTATCCGACCAATTCCGCATCCGGCGACAGCGGCTATTATTTCAACGCCGAGCTGCACTACAACTGGTCGTCCTGGCTCAAGGGTTTCGACACCTACATCTTCACCGATTGGGGAGCGGTGTATTCGACCTTCCCCGGCGTCACTGAACTCGCCTCTGTCGGCGTCGGCTTCTCCTGGACCTACGCGCCGTGCATGACGTTCGAGGCGAATTACGCGACGCCGCTGAAGATGGCGGTCTCGACCCAGAACCATTACGAGGCCTATGGCCGCGTCATCTTCCGGCCGCTGCTGATGTTCCAGAAACCGGAAAGCCCGGCGCCCGTGGCGGCGGTTGCGGGGAAGAGCAAGTCGTAGCGGCGGATTGCCTTTCTCTCCGTCGTCATTGCGAGCGCAGCGAAGCAATCCAGAATCTTTCCGCGGAGGGACTCTGGATTGCTTCGTCGCTTCACTCCTCGCAATGGCGCAGGATGGTGCGGCGTGCTAACGTCGCAGCGTAAACTCCTCCGCGCCGCGCCGGTGCTCCCATTTCGCCTGCTCCAGCTCGGGCTGGTCGCATTCGACTTCCGGATAGCCGATGCAGAGATAAGCGATGAATTTCCAGGATCTTGGCACGTCGAGCACGGCGTGAATGCGATCCGGGTTCAGGATCGACACCCAGCCGAGCCCGATGCCTTCCGCGCGCGCGGCGAGCCACATCGCGGTGATGGCGGCGACCACGGAATATTCCGTCGTCTCCGGCATGGTGGCGCGGCCGAGGCCATGGCCGATGTCGCTGGCCTTGTCCGCGAACACGGCGAGGTGGCCGGGCGCTTGTTCGAGTCCCGACAGTTTAAGGGTGGCGTAGCGCGCGGCCCGCTCGTCGGAATAGCAGTTCAGCGCATCGGCGTTGCAGACCCTGAAGTCGTCAATCACGGCGCGACGCCTTACCTCGTCATCGACGATGACAAAGCGCCAGGGCTGGCTGAGTCCGACGGACGGTGAGAGGCAGGCCGTCTCGATCAGGCGAGGAACGGCGCCGTCCGGCAGCGGATCGCTCCGAAAGCGGCGGACATCGCGGCGCCACACGAACAGCTCGCGCAATTGCCGGCGGAAGGTGTCGTCGAACGCGACCAAGAGATCAGCCTCCCATCCGGAAGGATGCCGCCACCAGCAGGATCAGGATTTCGCCGGTCTGCTCGAACGCGCCCAGGATGTCGCCGGTCTGTCCGCCGATCTGGCGGATCGCGAGACGCGCCAGCGTGAAGCCGGCAATCGACAGCAGGATCAGGCCGACAAGCGCCTTGCCCGGCCCGAGCGCAAGAACAAGCGCCAATGTTCCAACGGCGAAGGCGATGGCCACGCTGCGGCCAGGCGGAGCGCCGGCGCTTGCAGAGAGGCCATCGGGCCGGGCCGGCGGCACCAGCGACATGAAGGCGGGCACGCCCGCGCGCGCAGCAGTGTGCGCGGCGCACAGTGCGAGCGCGACGGCCCAGGGATTGGCGATCGCCGCGAGCGCGCTCCAGCGCAGGCCGAATGACAGGATCAGCGCGCAGACGCCGTAAGTGCCGATCCGGCTGTCGCGCATGATCTCGAGCTTGTGCTCACGCGTACGACCGCCGCCGAGCCCGTCGGCGGTATCGGCAAGCCCGTCCTCGTGCAGTGCGCCGGTGATGAGGGCGGTCGCGGCGAGAGCGAGCAGGGCGGCGAGGTTTGGCGTCAGTCCGAGCCGGCTGGCGATCTTGTAGACCAACGCGCCGGCAAGGCCGACCATCAGACCCGCGACCGGCAGCGCCCAGGTCGCCCGCGCGACGGCGCCGTCGGCCGCCGGCTTCGACGATGCGACAGGGAGGATCGTGATGAACGATGCCGCCATCCTGAGATCGGCAATGATGTCCTTGAGAAGCTCGGTGCGCGGCATCATTTCAATTTCATCGGAAGGCCTGCGACGACGAACTCGACCTCGTCGGCAACGGCGGCGATGGTCTGGTTCATGATCCCGGCGGCATCGCGATAGCTGCGCGCCAGCGCATTGTCGGGCACGATGCCGAGGCCGACCTCGTTGGTCACGAAGACGACGGGGCTCTTCAGGTCGGGCAGGGCGTCGGCAAGTTTTGTCACCTCGCGTTCCCAGTCGCGCTCGGCATGCATCAGGTTGGAGAGCCACAGCGTCAGGCAATCGACCAGCCTTGCCCCGCCACCGTCGCTTGCGAGCAGCGCGGGCACGAGATCGAGCGGCACCTCCCGCTCGATCCAGTCGGTTCCGCGGCGCGCGCGATGCTTGGTGATGCGCGCGTCCATTTCGGCATCGAGCGCCTCGGCCGTCGCGACATAGACGGGCTGCCCGGGGAAGGCGCGCGTGCGCGTTTCCGCACGCTTGCTCTTGCCCGATCGCGCTCCGCCCGTGATCAAGATGACGGTCATAAGGGTCTCCTGTGGGCCTGACTAATCACCAAACGCGGCCAAAGACAAAGCCGAAATCAGGCGGCGAGGGGCTTGCGCTTGGCGCTCGCTTTGAGCAACAGGGGCGGGACAGGAGGCGTAGGCGTGGGCTTTGCGGGCGCGATGGTGGTGGCGATGGCGGTGGATGCCCTGCTGGGCTGGCCGTCGTGGCTGTTCGCGCGGATCGGCCACCCCGTAACCTGGCTGGGGCGGCTGATCGGCGCCATCGATCGCGGCTGGAATCGTTCCGCCGATCCGCCGGCGCTTCGCCGCGCCGTTGGCGTTGCAGGGGCGCTCGCTGTGATCGCGCTCTCCGTCGCACTCGGCTGGATATTTCAGTCCTGGCTTCCATCGGGTTGGATTCAGATCGTGCTGGTCGGAGTCCTGGCCTGGCCGCTGGTTGCCTTACGGTCGCTTAATGACCATGTCGCTGACGTCGTGAAGCCGTTGATGGCCGGTGACATCGCCGGTGCGCGCGATGCGGTCTCGCGTATCGTGGGCCGCGATCCCGCAACGCTCGATGAAGCCGGCATCGCGCGCGCGGCGATCGAGAGCCTGGCTGAAAATGCATCGGATGGTATCGTCGCGCCGGTGTTCTGGGGCGCGCTGTTCGGTCTGCCGGGGATCCTCGGCTACAAGGCGATCAACACGCTGGATTCCATGATCGGACATCGCAGCGAACGCCACGAAGCCTTCGGCTGGGCGGCCGCGCGCATCGACGATGTCGCCAACTTCATTCCGGCGCGCTTGACCGGATTTCTATTCATTCTGCTGGCACCGCGGCGATCGGAAGCGTTGTCGTGCATGACGCGGGATGCGCGTCGTCACCGCTCGCCCAATGCCGGATGGCCGGAAGCGGCCATGGCCGGTGCCCTCGGTGTGCGGCTCAGCGGTCCGCGCGTTTATCACGGCAACGTCACCAGCGAGCCCTGGCTCAACGAAGGCGCGCGCGATCCGCGCGCTGCCGATATCAGCGAGGCTCTGGCGGTCTACCGACGCGCCATGCTGCTGCTCGCCGGCCTCCTTGCGATCCTGGCTCTCGCGTGAAAGAACGGGGCATGCGCGAGCACGGCGGAAATCTCGATCTGGCCCAGCAACGTTTTGGCGGGCGTGCGGAGGACTGGATCGATCTGTCGACGGGGATCAACCGGTCGCCTTATCCCGTCGGCGAGATCGGTACGCATCAATGGCAGGCGTTGCCGTCGCGATCCGAGATCGACGCCCTGCACCGGGCGGCCCGGCATGCCTATCGGACCGGCGCACCGATCGTCGCGATGGGCGGCGCGCAGGCTGCGATTCAATTGCTGCCGCAACTGGTGCCACCCGGCCGGGCGCGCATTCTCGCGCCGACCTACAATGAATATGCCGGGGTGCTGTCGGCGGCGGCTTGGGATGTTCAGGAGGTTGGGGAGCTCGACGCGCTCGCAGGCGCGGATCTCGCTGTTGTCGTCAATCCCAATAATCCCGATGGCCGGCATTTTGCGCCAAGGGATTTGCTGGCGCTGCTGCCGGACGTCGGCCGCCTCGTCGTCGACGAGAGTTTTGCCGATGCCGTTCCGCAGCTGTCGCTCGCGCCCGAAGCGGATCATCCGGGACTGCTGATCCTGCGCTCGTTCGGAAAGTTCTATGGCCTTGCCGGGCTGCGGCTTGGCTTCGCGATCGGCAATGCGGCCGATATTTCCAAGCTCGCGGCCGCGTCGGGCCCATGGCCAGTCTCGGGAGCGGCGATCGCAATCGGCTGTCGCGCATTGCGTGACGCTGCCTGGGCCGAGGCTACGTCGGTGCGCCTAGCGGCCGACTGCGCTCGCCTTGACGCCATGGCGCCAGCGCAAGGCTGGCGGCTCGTCGGCGGCGCGCCGCTGTTTCGCCTCTACGAGACGCCTGACGCGCTTGCTGCGCAGGAGAAGCTGGCGCGTGGCCAAATCTGGTCGCGCGTCTTCGCGCAAAAACCGACATGGCTGCGGCTTGGGCTTCCCGGCAGCGAGGCCGAATGGACGCGCCTTGCCGAGGTGCTAGCGCGCTAGCGCGAGCAGGCCTTCGACGTCGAGATGCTGTTCGATGTGATCGGCGAGCGCGTCAAGCGTGCTGTCGACCCTGGCGTGGTAGGGCTCGTCGCCCGCGGGAATGTCGAGCTTTGCCAAATAGGCCTTTCGGAAATCGTCCGACGTGAACAGGCCGTGCAGATAGCTGCCTTGCACCCGGCCATCGCCGGAGCTTGCGCCTTCCGGCTCGCCATTCAATTTTGCGAACGGCCGGGCGCGATCCGGCCCATCGGTCCGGCCGATATGAATTTCGTAGGCCTGGATGGGCTGGTCCGTGGCGGCGTGAACGGCCGCGACCCGCGTCAATGTCTTCTGCGGGCTCATCACCGTTTCCACGTCCAGAAGCCCGAGGCCCGCCGTGTCGCCGGCAGGTCCTTCGATCCCGTCGGGATCGGTGACGCTGCGCCCGAGCATCTGATAGCCGCCGCAGAGGCCGAGCACATGGCCACCTCTGCGATGATGCGCGAAGAGATCAATGTCCCAGCCCTGTGCGCGCAAAAAGGCAAGATCGCCGCGGGTGGACTTCGAGCCGGGGATGATGACGAGCCTGACATCGCCGGGGATGACTTCGCCCGGACGCACCATGACGAGATCGACACCAGGCTCGAGCTTGAGCGGATCGAGATCGTCGAAATTGGCGATCCGTGACAGCGCAAGGCAGGCGATCTTGCGCTGGCCCGGCTTGCGCGCATCGCTGAGGCCCAGCGCGTCTTCGGCCGGCAGCTCGCCGGCGCGCGCGAACCAGGGCAACACGCCAAGGCCGCGCCACGCGGTCTTCGCCTCGATCAGCTTGTAGCCGTCGTCGAACAACGTGGGATCGCCGCGGAACTTGTTGATGACAAAGCCCTGGATCATCGCGACATCTTCGGGGTCGATCACCGTCTTGATGCCGACCAGCTGGGCGATGACGCCGCCGCGGTCGATGTCGCCGACCAGCACGACCGGGACATCGGCCTTGCGCGCAAAGCCCATGTTGGCGATGTCGGCCTTGCGCAAATTGACCTCGGCCGGGCTGCCGGCGCCTTCCACAAGCACCAGATCGGCGCGGGCCTTCAGCCGCTCAAAACTCTCAAGCACCGAGCCCATCAGCGAGGGCTTCATCGCCGCGTATTCGCGCGCACGCGCGGTCGCGATGCGTTTTCCTTGCACGATGACCTGCGCGCCGACATCGGTCTCCGGCTTGAGCAGCACCGGGTTCATGTCGGTGTGCGGCTCGACGCCGGCGGCGAGTGCCTGAAGCGCCTGGGCACGGCCGATCTCGCCGCCGTCGACGGTCACCGCCGCATTGTTCGACATGTTCTGCGGCTTGAAGGGGAGCACGCGCAGGCCGCGCCGCGTGAAGGCGCGCGCGAGGCCGGCGACGATAAGCGACTTGCCCACGTCCGAGCCGGCTCCCTGGATCATCAGCGCGCGTGCCATCGAATTCAGAACTCGACGCCGGCTTGCGCCTTGATGCCGGAGCGGAAGGGGTGCTTGACCAACGTCATCTCGGTGACGAGATCGGCGATCTCGATCAACTCGTCCTTGGCGTTGCGCCCAGTGAGCACGACATGCGTCATCGGCGGCTTCGAGGTTGTCAGGAAGTCGACGACTTCCGCGATGTCGAGATAGTCGTAGCGCAGCGCGATGTTGATCTCGTCGAGCACGACCATGCGCAGGTTCGAATCCAGGATCAGCTCCTTGGCCTTCGCCCAGCCGGCCTGCGCGGCCGCAATGTCGCGGGCGCGGTCCTGCGTCTCCCAAGTAAAGCCTTCGCCCATGGCGTGGAACTGGCAGAGATCGCCGAAATGGCCGGTGAGTAGGCGCCGCTCGCCGGTATCCCAGGCGCCCTTGATGAACTGCACGACCGCGCAGGGGAAGCCATGGGCGACGCAGCGGACGACCATGCCGAAGGCCGAGGAGGACTTGCCCTTGCCGGCGCCGGTATGAACGATGATGAGGCCCTTTTCGCCGCTCTTGGTCGCCATGATCTTGTCGCGGGCAGCCTTCTTCTTCGCCATTTTCTGGGCGTGCCGGGAGTCGGTTTCCTCAGCTGTTTGGGGTTCCGGTTCAGGTGTCATCGGTCCCGGTCCTTCGGCTTGACAAGAGGCGGCCGGGGGCAAATGGTGGCCCGGCGTTGGTTCCTGTCCTATGACAGGCGAAGAGGGAATGCGATAGGGTCCGAATCGGCAAGATTTGGGTCCAAAATGCAGCCGCCCCCGCGACCGTGACCGGAGAGATGCCCGAAGCCACTGATCCCCCAGGGGATCGGGAAGGCGGGGATCGAAGGGCCAAAAGCCCTGCTCCGCAAGCCGGGAGACCTGCCAGCGCGGACGAGTTTTGGACCGGCGGACGGGGTGTTCCGCGACGGGGAAACGGGCCTTCGGGGGAATGGTCCGTGTGCCTCTTCGCCTCCCGCTGTCTATCCTGGAAGAGGCGATGACCGTCACACTTCACGTCTGCATCACCTGCCGCGCCGGCGAGACGCCTGGCGAGGGCGAGGCTACACCGGGCAAGCGCTTGCATGGCGCGATCCTCGAGGCGGGCGTGCCCGAAGGCGTCAGCGTGGTTCCCGTCGAATGCCTGTCTGCATGCAGCCAGGGCTGCTCCGTCGCGCTCAGCGCACCCGGCCGCTGGTCTTATGTCTACGGCCGCCTCTCGGACGCAAATGCGAGCGACGTGGTCGCAGGCGCCGCAGCCTATGCGGCCGCGCCCGACGGTCTCGTGCCCTGGCGCAGCCGTCCCGAAATCTTCCGCAAGCAGTCGCTTGCCCGCATTCCCCCCATTGCCGCGTTGCCGGAGGCCGCCGAATGAACTCGCTCGCAAAAGTCCCTGTGACGGTGGTCACGGGGTTTCTCGGCTCCGGCAAGACCACGCTGATCCAGCATCTGCTCGCCAATCCTGACGGCAAGAAGCTCGCGGTGCTGGTCAACGAGTTCGGCAGTGAAGGCGTCGACGGCGAGATCCTGAAATCCTGCGCCGATGCGAACTGCCCGGAAGAGAACATTATCGAGCTTGCCAATGGCTGCATCTGCTGCACCGTTGCCGATGATTTCATTCCGACCATGGAAAAGCTGCTGGCGCGCCCGGTGCGGCCCGATCACATCCTGATCGAGACCTCGGGTCTGGCGTTGCCCAAGCCGCTGCTGAAGGCGTTCGACTGGCCGGAGATCCGCTCTCGCATCACGGTCGACGGTGTGATCGCGCTGGCCGATGCCGAGGCTGTCGCCGCAGGCCGCTTCGCGCCCGATCCGGCTGCCGTCGAAGCGCAACGCGCGGCGGACGAAAATCTCGATCACGAGACACCGCTGTCGGAAGTGTTCGAGGACCAGATCGCCTGTGCCGATATCGTACTGCTGACCAAAGCCGACCTTGCCGGCGCTGCGGGACTTGAAGCCGCCAAGGCCGCCATCACCGCCGAGATGCCGCGCCGCGTGCCGATGCTGTCCGTCACCGACGGCGCGATCGATGCGCGCGTGATTCTCGGTCTTGGCGCGGCGGCGGAAAACGATCTCGCCGCGCGGCCCTCGCATCACGATGGCGAGGAGGATCACGAGCACGACGATTTCGCCTCCGTCGTGATCGATCTTCCTGAAATCACCGACATCGATGCGCTGGTCGCCTCGGTGCAGCGTCTTTCGCGCGAGCAGAACGTGCTGCGCGTCAAGGGCTATATCGCGGTGACAGGCAAGCCGATGCGCCTGTTGCTGCAAGCGGTCGGCGAGCGCGTGCGCCACCAGTTCGACAAGCCCTGGGGCGGAGGCAGCCGCCAGTCGAAGCTCGTCGTGATCGGCGAGCACGGCGATATCGATGAGGCCGCGATCAAAGCGGGGCTTGGTGTCTGATGCACGTCGTCTTCCGCGAGAGCCGCGGTCTCGAGGAGACCGCGACGCCAAGGGACATCGGCCAGGACCCGGCCGATCTCGTGGTGCTCTCGTACTCGGATTCCGACCTTGCGGCGTTCGCGGCGGGCTGGCGGCGTGGCCGCAGCAGTCTGCCGTCGCTGCGGCTCGCCAATCTTGCGGAACTACGCCATCCGCTTTCGGTCGACACCTATATCGAGCGCACGCTGTCACAGGCGCGCGGCATTCTGGTCCGATTGATCGGCGGTGAGTCCTACTGGCCGTACGGGCTTGCGGCGCTCCAGCAACTGGCGAAGGCGCGCGGTATCGTGCTGGCCGTTCTGCCGGCCGACGGCCGCGACGACGAGCGGCTGGACGCTTATTCGACATTGCCGGTCTCGACATTGCGGCGGCTCAAGGTGCTCTGTGACACGGGCGGCCCTGTCGCAGCCCAGGCCGCGATCGCGCAGCTTGCGTTGGCCTCGGGGCTCTATGCCGGTCCGGTCGTCGGCGAGACGACCGTGCCCGAGATGGACTTTTACGATCCCGCGCGCGGCGTCATTGCTGCGCCGCCGGGGAGCGATGCAAAGCCCCGCGCGCTCGTGACGTTCTACCGCTCCTATCTCACCGCCGCGGATACCGGCCCGGTCGATGCCCTGATCGCCGCGCTGCGCGAGAAGGGGTTTGACGCGTATGGCGTGTTCGTCGCCTCGCTGAAGGCTCCGGACGTGGCTGATTGGCTCCGAGAGCATCTTGCGAAAAATCCGCCGGCCGCGATCGTCAATGCAACGGCGTTCTCGGCGATGGGCGATGATGGCACGACACCGTTCGACGCTGCACCGTGTCCGGTGTTCCAGGTCGCGCTCTCCACGGCGCGGCGTGAGGATTGGGCGGAATCGCTGCGTGGCCTGTCGCCCGGCGATCTTGCGATGCACGTGGTGCTGCCCGAGGTCGATGGCCGCCTGTTCGCGGGTGTGGTGAGTTTCAAGTCGGCGGCGGTGCGCGATCCCGACCTGCAATTTTCGCATCTCGCGCACCGGGCCGATGAGAAGCGTGTGAAAGCTGTCGCCGCGCGCGTCGCGGCCTGGCGACGGCTCGCGGAGACGGCGGCCAGCGAGAAGCGGGTGGCGATCGTGCTCTCGAACTATCCAGGCCGTCCACATCAGATCGCGCATGCGGTTGGGCTCGATGCGTTGGCTTCAGTCGAGGCCTTGGTGTCCGACATGGCGGAGGCCGGCTTTGGTGTTGCGCCGGTTCAGGCGCTCGGACAGACGCTGCTCAAGCAGCAACTGACCTGGAGCATTGCCGATTACCGCGCGGCGCTGTCGCGCCTGCCGCAGTCCTTGCAGGATGACCTCGCGCAGGCCTGGGGCTCGCCGGAGAACGATCCGAGCTGCCGCAATGGTTCGTTCCACTTCGCTGCCATCGCTTGCGGACAATCGATCATCGCGGTCCAGCCCGAGCGCGGCGATGCGACCACGCGCGATTCCGACTATCACGATCTCGCCCGCACGCCGCGGCATGCCTATGTCGCGTTCCATCTCTGGCTCCGCGAGCAGGCCATCGATGCTGTCGTGCACATGGGCGCACATGGCACGCTGGAATGGCTGCCGGGAAAATCGGTAGCACTGTCCTCCAGCTGCTGGCCGGAAGCGCTGATCGGTGATCTCCCTGTCATCTACCCTTTCATCGTCAACGATCCCGGCGAGGCTGCGCAGGCCAAGCGGCGCTTGGGTGCCGTCACGATCGGCCATCTGCCGCCGCCGCTTGCAGCATCCGCTGTACCCGAGGGCCTGCGTCGGCTTGAGCAGCTCCTCGACGAATATTCGACCGCTGACGGTCTCGATCCCGCCCGCCGCCAGCGGCTGGTTGCTGCGATCCGTGAAGAAGCCCGCGTCGCCGGCCTGGAGGACGATCTCGGCCTCGATGCTTCAGCTGCGCCGGCCGAAGCGATCCCGCGCCTCGACCGCTTCGTCTGCGATCTCAAGGAAAGCCAGTTCGGCGACGGCCTGCATGTGTTCGGTCGCGGCTCCTGCGGCGATGCCGAGCGGACCGCGTTGCGGGCTGCTCTTGCGGGGCAACGCGTCGCGCCGGGTCCGTCCGGCTCACCCTATCGCGGGCGCCAGGACGTGCTGCCGACGGGGCGCAATCTCTTTGCCGTCGATCCCCGTGCGGTGCCGACGCCGTCGGCACATGCGCAGGGGATAAAACTGGCCGAAGAGCTGCTCCGCCGCCACTTGCAGGATCACGGCGACTGGCCGAAGGGCCTCGTCGTCGATCTCTGGGGCTCGGCGACGATGCGCACAGCGGGCGAGGAGTTCGCGATGGCGCTGCATCTGGCCGGCCTCGCGCCGCGCTGGGATCACGCCTCCGGCCGCGTCACCGGCTACGACATCATCGCGCCGGCCGAGCTCGGCCGCCCTCGCATCGACGTCACGCTGCGCGTGTCGGGCCTGTTCCGCGATGTCTTCTCAGGTCTGGCGCAATTGTTCGAGGCCGCCGCCGAAGCGCTCGCGGGCCGCGAGGACGAGGGCGACGAAAATCCGTACCGTCACCGCGCCTCCCGCGTGTTCGCGCCGCGTCCCGGGCAATATGGCGTCGGCCTCTCGGCGATCCCCGATGCCTTCACGCCCGAGACGCGGGACGCCGCGGGCGAGGCCTGGCTGTCGGCATCGTCCTGGGCGTTCTCCGCCGATGGCGAGATCAGGCAGGATCGCGCCGGCATCGAACGGCGGCTCGCATCTGCGGATGCGTTCGTGCATCTCCAGGACCTGCCGGAAACCGATCTTCTGCTCGCCGCCGATTATGCCGCCCATGAAGCGGGCGTCGCGGCGGCGGCAGCCCATCTCGGCGTTGCAGGACCATCGCTCTATCACCTCGATACGACGCGTCCCGAGCAGCCGCATGCGCGGACGCTGACGGAAGAGATTTCTCGCGTCGTCCGCGCGCGCGCGGCCAATCCGGCCTGGATCGCCGGCATGATGCGCCATGGTTTTCGCGGCGCCGCCGAGATCACCGCGACACTCGAACACATGGCCGCCTTCGCCCATCTCGCCGGCGCCGTGCCGCCGCATCTGTTCGACCTCTACTATGATGCGACGCTCGGCAATGACGACGTCCGCGCCTTCATCGCCCGCGAAAATCCGTCGGCACTGGCCGCGCTGGAGAGCTGCTTCACCCGCCTGCATGAGGCCTCACTCTGGCGAACGCGCCGCAATTCGATCGCGGCGGCGCTGCGGGAGGCGTCATGAGCGCGGCTTCGGTGAAGGGCTGGTGTCCCGGCGCATTGCGCCCGATGCAATCGGGCGATGGACTGGTGGTCCGTGTGCGTCCGTTCGGCGGGCGGCTCGATGCGACGCAGATCTCCGGGCTTGCGCATCTGGCCGAGCGCCATGGCAATGGCCTGATCGACGTGACCAGCCGCGCCAATCTCCAGATCAGGGGCGTCAGCGACACCAGCCACCGGCTGCTGCTCGACGGGCTCGCGCAACTGGCGCTGCTCGATCCGGACGCCGAGACCGAATCCCGTCGCAACATTCTGGTGACGCCGTTCTGGCGCGTCGGTGACGAAACCCAATCGCTCGCCGCCGAGCTCGAAGCGGCGCTCGAGCAATGCGCGCTGCCGCTTCCGACCAAATTTGGCTTTGCGATCGATGACGGCACCTCGCGCGTGCTCGCCGGCGATTCCGCGGACGTGCGGATCGAGCGCGATCGCGCCGGGGGGCTGCTGGTGCGGGCCGATGGCGCCAGGCTCGGCTGTCCCGTCGGACGCGGCGAGGCGGTGACCGCCGCACTCGCGCTCGCCGATTGGTTCGTGACATCTGGCGGTGCCAAGGGCGGACGAGGGCGCATGGCCGCGCATCTTGCCGCTGGCGGCGCCTTGCCTGACGCGCTGCGCGGCGAGGCTGAGCCGGCGCCGATCATGGCCGCGGCGCGGCCCGGCCTTTATCCGCAAGGCGCGATGGTCGGCGTCGCCTTCGGGCAAATGCAGCATGCGACGCTCAGCCAGTTCGCCGGTTGCGGACATGCGCTGCGCATGACGCCTTGGCGCCTGGTCTTGAGCGAAGACAAGCGGACGATGCCGTCCGCCGCCGGATTGATCGCCGAGGCCTACGATCCGGCGCTGCGCGTCATCGCTTGCAGCGGAGCGCCGCGTTGCCGCCAGGCACATGCCGATACCCGTGCGCTGGCGGCGGCGCTTGCGCCGAACATCGGCTCGGCCGCACGGCTTCACGTCTCCGGCTGCGCCAAGGGCTGTGCCCATTCCGGCGCGGCTGCGATCACGCTGGTCGCAACCGGCGCCGGCTTCGATCTCGTCCGCGGCGGATCGACCCGCGACGAGCCCGTCCTGCGCGGCTTGAACCGCGACGACATCGTCGGCAATCCCTCCATTCTGATGGGAGGGCACTGATGCCGTACGCTTATGAAACCGACGGCGCGGCGATCTACCGGCAATCCTTTGCGACCATCCGCGCCGAGGCCGATCTTGCCCGCTTCACCTCCGACGAGGAGCAGGTCGTGGTGCGCATGATCCATGCCGCGGGCATGGTGGGCCTTGAGGCGCATATCCGCTTCACGCCGGGCATGGCGACCGCCGCGCGCGCGGCCTTGCAGAAGGGCGCACCGATCCTGTGCGACGCGCGCATGGTCTCGGAAGGAATTACGCGCGCGAGATTGCCTGCGGCCAATGCCGTCGTCTGCACGCTCAGTGACGAGTCCGTTCCAGCGCTCGCGCACTCCATGCGCAACACGCGTTCGGCCGCAGCGCTGGAGCTGTGGCGGCCGCATCTCGGCGGCGCGATCGTCGCGATCGGCAACGCGCCGACCGCGCTGTTTCACCTCCTCAACATGCTGGAGGATCCCGACTGCCCGCGGCCGGCGGCGATCATCGGCTGCCCGGTGGGTTTCGTCGGTGCGGCTGAATCCAAGGCTGCGTTGATGGCCGATCCGCCGGTGCCGGCGCTGACCGTCGAAGGCCGCCTCGGCGGCTCCGCGATCACGGTCGCTGCCGTGAATGCGCTGGCGAGCCGGAGCGAGTAGCGATGGGACGCATCATCTGCTGCGGCCTTGGCCCTGGTGATCCCGACATGATGAGCGTGCGCGCGGACCGGACCGTGCGCGGCGCCAGGCACGTCGCCTATTTCCGCAAGAAGGGGCGGCCGGGACAGGCGCGCCGTATCGTCGAGGGCATGCTGGCGGCCGACGTCACCGAATATCCCATGGAATATCCTGTCACGACCGAGATTGCTTTCGACAGCCAGGAATATGTCCAACTGCTCGCCGGCTTCCACGACGAGTGGGCCGAGCGGCTGGCGCGGCTGGCACGCGCGGTTGACGTCGTCGTGCTCTGCGAGGGCGATCCCTATTTCTACGGCTCCTTCATGCATCTGCATACGCGCCTGCAAGGCCGCGTCGAGATCGAGGTGATCGCGGGCATTCCCGGCATGGTCGGCTGCTGGAACAGCGTGGGACAGCCGATCGCGCTCGGCGACGACGTGACGACGGTGCTGATGGGGACGCTTCCCGAAGCCGAGCTCGAACGGCGCATGCGCGATTCCGATGCGCTGGTCATCATGAAGACCGGACGCAATCTCGCAAAGGTTCGCCGTGCGCTCGCGTCCGCGGGCCGGCTGGACGACGCCTGGCTGGTCGAGCGCGGCACCATGCCGGGCGAGCGCGTGCTGCGCCTCGCCGGGATCGATGCCGCCGACTGTCCCTATTTCGCGATCGTGCTCGTGCACGGCAAAGGCCGGCATCCGGACGCCGCCGAATGACGGGCACGCTGACCATCGCAGGCCTCGGGCCGGGGAGCGATGCGCTGGTGACGCCCGAGGTGTCCGCGGCGCTGGCGACCGCGACGGATATTCTGGGCTATGCGCCTTATGTCTCGCGCGTGCCGCCGCGACCGGGCCTCAAGTTGCATCCATCGGACAACCGCGAGGAAGTGCAACGCGCGAGCGAGGCACTGCGACTCGCGGCCGAAGGCGGCCAGGTCGTCGTCGTCTCCTCCGGCGATCCCGGCGTCTTCGCGATGGCGTCCGCGGTGTTCGAGGCGCTGGAACAGGCGCCGCAATATCAGGCGCTGCCGATCCGCGTGCTGCCTGGCATCACCGCGATGCTGGCCGCGGCCGCGCGCGCCGGCGCGCCGCTCGGCCATGATTTCTGCGCGATCAATCTCTCCGACAATCTCAAGCCCTGGGCTGTGATCGAGAAGCGGCTGCGGCTGGCCGCAGAAGCCGATTTTGCGATTGCGATGTATAATCCGCGTTCGGCAAGCCGGCCGGAGGGATTTGGCCGCGCGCTCGCGGTGCTGAAGGAAGCCGGCTGCGGCGAGCGCCTCGTGATTTTTGCGCGCGCGGTGAGTGCCGCCGACGAAAAGATCGAAACCGTCACGCTGAACGACGCGACGCCGGAGATGGCTGACATGCGCACGCTCGTCATCGTCGGCAATTCGCAGACGCGCCGCGTCGGACGCTGGGTCTATGCGCCGAGGCGGGCAGAATGACCGAGCCACTGCATGACGTCCGCGACACTTTCGACCCGCAACCGCTCGGGCAGCTTTGGCCGCGAGATCATGATCACGGGCTGGCCAAGCATGCGGGCCGCATCGATCTTGGCGCGCGCACCGTCGCCGCCGGAATTGCGGGCGACGATCCGTGCGATGCCGCGCGTGCGGAGCATATCGAGCTCGCCGTCAAGCGTGAATGGTCCCCGCGACACGATCACGTCAGCCGGGAAGGGCAACGGCGCTTCGGGCGGGTCGACGAAGCGCAATGTGTAGGCGTGCTGCTGTTTGGCCGCAAACGGCGCGATATGCTGGCGACCAATGGCGAGGAACACATTCGCCGGCGTCTCCGGCAGCGCGGTCGCCGCAGCGTTGACGTCGGCGACTTCGATCCAGTCGTCGCCGGACATCTTGTCCCAGGGCGCACGTTCGAGCGCGATCAGCGGCGTGCCGGTTTCCTTGCACGCCCGGACCGCGTTGCGACTCATCTCGGCGGCGAAGGGATGGGTCGCGTCGATCACGTGCGTGATGCCCTCCTGGCGGATGTAGTCGGCAAGCCCGCTCACGCCGCCGAAGCCGCCGATGCGGGTCGGCAGCGGCTGATCGGCAGGCGCACGGGTGCGGCCGCCATAGGAATAGACGGCCTCAAGCCCGGCGCGCGCGATCTCTACCGCAAGCTGGCTCGCATCGCTCGTCCCGCCCAGAATGAGGGCGCGTGTCATGGCTGATCCCTGGCTGACCATCATCGGTATCGGCGAAGATGGCCTTGCCGGGCTGTCGGAGGCAAGCCGAAAGGCGCTCGCCAAGGCAGAAACTGTCTTTGGCGGCGAGCGGCATCTAGCGCTTGCTGATGTGGGTGGTCGCGGCCGGCCGTGGCCGGTGCCGTTCGACGCAGACGTCGTGTTGAGCTGCCGCGGCCGGCCGACAGCCGTGCTCGCCTCCGGTGATCCGTTCTGGTACGGCGCCGGTGCCGGCCTTGCCGAAAAGCTAGACGCCAGTGAGTGGACCGCGCATCCGGCGCTCTCGACGTTTTCACACGTTGCCGCGCGGCTTGGCTGGCGCCTCGAAGCCATGACATGCCTTGGGCTTCATGCTGCGCCGTTTGAGCGCCTCGTGCCGCATCTGGCGCGAGCCGCGCGGATCGTCTGTCTCGTACGCGACGGCAAAGCTGCCGGCGATCTCGCGAAATGGCTGGGCGAGCGCGGATGGGGCACCTCGACCCTCTGGACACTTGCTGCACTCGGTGGGCCGCGCGAAAGCATTGCAGAGCATCGCGCCGATAGCTATGCGGGTGATCTCGCTGGAAACCTGATCGCGGTGGCAATTGAGGCGAGGGGGGCGCAGGGCATTCCTCGCAGCTCGGGACTTTCGGACGATCTCTTCGTCCACGACGGCCAGATCACGAAGCGGCCGGTGCGCGCGCTCGCGCTCTCGGCGCTGGCGCCATGTCCCGGCGAACGATTGTGGGATATCGGCGCCGGCTCGGGTTCGATCTCGGTTGAATGGGCGTTGTGCGGCGGAACGGCGATCGCCGTCGAGGCGCGCGATGATCGGGCTGCCAATATCCGCAGCAATGCCGAGGCGTTCGGGCTGGCGCATCGGATCACCGTCATTGCGGGGACGGCGCCCGAAGCTCTTGCTGCTCTGGAAGCGCCGGATGCCGTGTTCATCGGCGGCGGTCTCGATGGTGCGATGTTTGATGCGATCTGGTCCCGGCTCGCGTCGGGTGCCCGGCTGGTTGCACATTCAGTCACGTTGGAGACGGAGGCGCTGCTCGGTGAGCTGCACCGGCGCCATGGCGGCGAGCTGATGCGGGTGGAGATTGCACATGCGGCTCCGCTTGGCCGCTACAGGTCCTGGGAGGCATCGCGACCTCTGGTGCAATGGAGTGTGGTCCGATGAAGGTCGCCGGACTTGGATTCAAGAAGGATGTTTCGCTGGCTTCGTTGCGAGAGGCACTGCTGGCAGCCGGCGGCCCCGACGGCCTTGCGGCGGTGGCGACCGTCAGCGACAAGGCTGATGCGGAGGTGCTGAAACAGCTCGCGCGCGAATGCGGTGTGCCGATCAAAGCCGTTCCGGCCGAAATGATGGCCGGCATCGACACGCCGACGCAGTCAAAACTCGTCGCGGGAAAGTTCGGGACGGGATCGATCGCCGAAGCGGCGGCGCTCGCCGCGGCTGGCCCTCGCGCACGATTGATTACGACGCGGGTGGTCTCGCAGGACCGCACCGCGACCGCCGCGATCGCCGAAGGAGACGGTGCATGACGGTGCACTTCATCGGCGCCGGGCCGGGCGCTCCCGATCTACTGACATTGCGCGGCCGCGACCTGATCGCGGCCTGTCCGGTCTGCCTCTATGCTGGTTCGCTGGTTCCCGAAGGCGTGTTGGCGCATTGCCCGCCGGGTGCACGGATCGTCAACACCGCACCGCTATCGCTCGACGCGATCATCGCGGAGATCGCCGCCGCGCACGCGGAAGGCAAGGACGTCGCCCGGCTGCATTCCGGCGATCTCTCGATCTGGTCGGCGATGGGCGAGCAGCTCCGCCGCCTGCGCGCGCTCGGCATTCCCTATACGGTGACACCGGGCGTTCCGTCGTTCTCGGCGGCCGCGGCTGCGTTGGAGGCCGAGCTGACGTTACCCGGCCTTGCTCAGTCGGTCGTGCTGACGCGCACACCCGGCCGCGCCAGCGCGATGCCCGAGGGCGAGACGCTTGCCGCATTCGCCGCCACCGGCGCGGTGCTCGCGATCCATCTGTCGATCCATCTGCTCGACAAGGTCGTTGCCGAGCTCACGCCGCATTACGGCGCGGACTGCCCGGTTGCGGTCGTCTGGCGCGCGAGCTGGCCCGACCAGCGCGTCGTCCGCGCCACGCTGGCGACGCTCGATGCCGCTGTCGGAGTTGAGATGGAGCGCACTGCACTCATCCTGGTTGGCAAGACGCTCGGTGCTGCGGATTTTGACGAGAGCCGTCTCTATGCGGCCGACTATGACCGCCGCTATCGGCCTGTTGGTACCGAGCCGCGCTTTCCGGAGGCGACGTGATGCCGGCAGGACTCGTCATCTCCGCGCCAGCCTCCGGCGTCGGCAAGACCACGCTGACGCTGGCGCTCGCGCGTGCCTGGCGCAATCACGGCTTGAACGTGCAGTGCTTCAAGAGCGGGCCCGATTATATCGATCCCGCCTTTCATGCTGCCGCGACGGGGCGCGCTTCCGTCAATGTCGATAGTTGGGCGATGGATCACGCGACGATCGGCCATCTCGTCAGCCGCGGCGCGGATGCCGATGTCGTGCTCGCCGAGGGCTCGATGGGCCTGTTCGACGGCGTCGCCGCGCGCGGCGTTTCCGGCACCGGTGCGACCGCCGACATTGCGGAATTGCTGGGCTGGCCGGTGGTTCTCGTGATCGATCCCTCCGGACAGGCGCAGACGGCGGCCGCGATCGCCGCAGGCCTTCGCGATTATAGCCCCGGCGTGCGCCTTGCCGGTGTCGTGCTCAATCGCGTTGCCAGTTCGCGCCATGAAGATCTCGTGCGGCGTGCGCTCCACGATGCCGGCATCGCCGTGTTCGGCGCGCTGCCGCGTCATGCCGAGATCAGCCTGCCGAAGCGGCATCTCGGCCTGGTGCAGGCCGAGGAGCAGGCGGAGATCGGCAAGCTGATCGAGGAGGCCGCGCGTTTCGTCGCCGAGCATGTCGAAATCGATGCAGTGCTGCAATCGGCCGCCAGCTGGTCGCCGCAGCCTGCCGCGAACGGCCTGAACGTGACGCCGCCCGGCCAGCGCATCGCGCTCGCACGCGATGCGGCCTTCTCCTTCGTTTATCCGCATATGCTGGAAGCCTGGCGCGCGGCCGGTGCCGAGATCACGACATTCTCGCCGCTTGCCGATGAGGCGCCCGATGCAAGCGCCGATGTATGCTGGCTGCCCGGTGGCTATCCCGAGCTGCACGCCGGCAGGATCGCAGCCAATGCACGCTTTCACAGCGGACTGCGCGCCTTTGCCGAAACGCGCCCGGTGCATGGCGAATGCGGAGGGTATATGGTGCTGGGCGCAGGCCTCACCGACGCCGACGGCGTTCGTCACGACATGACGGGCCTGCTCGGGCTGGAGACGAGCTTTGCCAAACGGCGCATGCACCTGGGCTATCGTCTCGCCGCGCTCGCAGAGCCAATGCCTGGACATCGCGCCGGCGCGCGCCTGCGTGGCCACGAGTTCCACTATTCGACCATTCTGGCCCAACCCGACACGCCGCTCGCCGTCGTGCACGACGCGACGGGCGCGGTCATCGCCGAGACCGGTTCGCGCCGAGGCAATACCACCGGCACGTTCTTCCATCTGATCGCGGAGGACCGGTGAGCGGTTTCGTCTCCTTCGTCTCCGCCGGCCCCGGCGACCCCGAGCTTCTCACGCTCAAGGGCGCCGCGCGGCTGCGGGAGGCCGACGTCGTGCTCTATGACGATCTCGCGTCGGGCGCGATCCTCGATCTTGCCCGTCCCGGTGCCAATCTCGTCGCGGTGGGGAAGCGGGCCGGGCGGCCCTCGACCAAGCAGCACCACGTCAACCGCCTGCTGGTCGACTATGCCGCGACAGGCGCGCGCGTCGTCCGCCTCAAGTCCGGCGACGCTGGCATTTTCGGCCGGCTCGAGGAGGAGCTCGAGACGTTGCGCGAAGCCGGCATCGGCTACGAGATCGTCCCAGGTGTCACCTCGGCCTGCGTGGCCGCTGCGCAAGCCGGCATTCCCCTGACGCGGCGCCACACCTCGCGGCGGGTGCAGTTCGTGACCGGGGCCGACGTCACCGGCGAACTGCCGCAGAATTTGAACTGGGCGGCGCTGGCCGATCCGGAAGCGACGACCGTGGTCTACATGGGCCGGCGCACCTTTCCGGCGCTTGTGGCAAAATTGATCGCGCACGGTTTGGCGCCAGACACCCCGGCGCTTGTCGCCGAATCCCTGGGGCGCCCCGATGAGCGGCTGGTCCGCACCACGATTGCCGAGCTTGCTGAGCAGCTTGCGCGGGGCGGGGCCGCCTCGACGGCTGCTGTGATCCTGTTTGGCGCACTGGCGGGAGAATACCCGTCATGATGGCTTCAATCACCCTTCCGCCCTTGACGCCCGGCTGGCGAAAGGGGCACACAGGAGTGGCATGGTGCTCGAGGCGGCGCAAAGCGCCGGAGCATAATCGGGAATGGGGATGGGCGGACCCAGTTGCGGCGCCCAAAACCCCAGCCGCCCCCGCGACTGTAAGCGGTGAGGGGCTCCGATCAGCCACTGGACCGCAAGGTCCGGGAAGGCCGGAGAACCCCAGTGAACCGCGAGCCAGGAGACCGGCCGTGCGTGTTTTGAGGCCAAGGCCGTCGGGTGTGACGGCAGGAAGGAACTGAGCCATGCATATCGAACCCGGTGTCGTCTCGGGCGCCAAGATCGTGTTGAGTTACGCAACAGGCATCGCCGTCGGCGGCGTTGCGCTGAAGCTCGCGGTCGAGACCGTGCGCGAGCAGGGCATCACGTCGTTCGCGGCGCGGACGCTCGCCACCACGGGCCTTGTGTTCGTCTTCTTCGAGATCCTGCCGCACTTCCCGGTCGGCGTCTCCGAGGTGCACTTCATCCTCGGCTCGACCCTGTTCCTGCTGTTCGGCGCCGCGCCCGCGGCCTTCGGCCTCGCGTTCGGACTGCTGTTCCAAGGCATCTTCTTCGAGCCGCCCGACCTGCCGCAATTCGGCATGAACGTCACCACGCTGCTGGTGCCGCTGTTTGGAATCCAGGCGATCGCCACGCGGATCATTGCCCGCAACACCGCCTATGTCGATCTCAGCTATCGTCAGGCGCTGGCGCTGTCGACCACGTATCAGGCCGGCGTCATCGCCTGGGTCGCGTTCTGGGCGCTCTATGGCTCCGGCTTCGGCGCGACCAACCTCGTCAACATCGCGACCTTTGCGGCCTCCTACGCGCTGGTCATCGTGATCGAGCCGCTGGCCGATCTCGGTGTGCTGGCGCTGGCGAAATCGCTGCGCGGCGTCACCGCGCCGGGTCTCGTCACGCCGCGCCTGCACAACGCGGCTTGAGAGACAAAGGGGCGGCCGTCATGGCCGCCCCAGCACGCGCGATGCTCACGCTCTCCCTGATAGGCATCGGTTGCGGCGATCCCGAGCAGCTTACGCGCGCCGCGATCGCTGCCATCAACGCGGCTGATCTCATCCTGATCCCGCGCAAGGGGACCGCGAAATCCGATCTTGCCGATCTGAGGCGGACGATTTGCGCGGATGTGCTCACCAGCGGCAAGACGCGTATCGCCGAATTCGATCTTCCCGTGCGCGACGCCGGTGAAGCGGACTACCGCAAGGGCGTGGACGATTGGCACGACGCCGTCGGCGCAACCTGGTCGCAGACGATCGCCAGCCATCTCGGAAGTGACGGCAAGGTCGCGCTGCTGATCTGGGGCGATCCCTCACTCTACGACTCTTCGCTGCGCATTGCGCGGCGGCTCGATCCCTTGCCTGATATCGAGGTCGTCCCCGGCATCACCTCGATCCAAACGCTGTGCGCGGCGCATGCGCTGCCGCTCAACGACATTGGCGAGCCGTTCCTGGTTACGACAGGACGACGTCTGCGCGAAGGCGGCTGGCCACAAGGCGTCGATACCGTGGTCGTGATGCTCGACGGTGACACTGCGTTTCAATCGCTCGATCCGGCCGGGTTTCACATCTGGTGGGGGGCCTATCTCGGCATGCCCGATCAGATCATCATGTCAGGCGCGCTCGCTGAAGTCGGCCCGCGCATCGTCGCGCTGCGGCAGGAGGCGCGTGAGCGGCACGGCTGGATCATGGACAGCTACATTCTCAAGCGCAGGCCGTAAGCGAGGCAGCATGCTCCCCGAATGGGTCTATCAAAAGTGCCCCGATGTCTCCGCGATCCATCACGACGCGGCGATCGCGCGGCAGGCGCAACTGACGAAGCCGACCGGCGCGCTCGGCCGGCTCGAGCAGCTCGCGATCGAGCTTGCGGGCCTGCAAGCGACCGAGCAGCCGCGCGCGGCACGGGTGCCGATCATCATCTTCGCCGGTGATCACGGCGTCGTCGCGCAAGGCGTGTCGGCCTATCCGCAAGGAGTGACCATCGCGATGATGGCGAATTTTGCATCCGGCGGCGCCGCGATCTCGGTGCTGGCGCGTGAGCTTGGCTCCAGCCTCGAAGTCGTCGATGCGGGCACGCTGGCTCAAGAGACGATGCCGGGCATCGTCACCGACAAACCGCGCAATGGCACGCGCGATTTCAGCGTCGAGGCTGCGCTTACGCCCGCGGAGTTGGCGTTTGCTTTCGAAGCTGGCCAGCGCGCGGTCTCGCGCGCTGGGGCCAGCCAGCCCGATCTTCTGATCTTCGGCGAGATGGGCATCGGCAACACCACGAGTTCGGCAGCGATCGCCGCGGGCTTGCTCGGCGTGGGGGCCGAGGAGATCGCGGGAAGCGGCACCGGCGTCGATGCGGCCGGCCGGGCGGACAAGGCGCGGGTGATCGATGCTGCGATTGCACATCATGGTGCCGCGGGTGCATCACCTGAAAAAATCCTGTCTGCCGTCGGCGGCCTCGAGATCGCGGCGATCTGCGGCGCGATCATTGCGGCTGCGCAAGCCCGCCTTCCCGTGCTGATCGACGGCTTCATCGTGTCGGTTGCGGCGCTGGCGGCTGTGCGGCTCAACCCATCCTGCCAGCCGTTCCTGTTGCCGTCGCATCAATCGGCTGAGCAGGGGCATCGCCTCGTGCTTCGCGCGTTGAACGTGCAGCCGCTGATCAGCCTCGATCTCAGACTTGGCGAGGGATCGGGCGCCGCCATCGCGCTGCCGCTGGTGCGGCTCGCATGCAGCCTTCACAACGGCATGGCGACCTTCGCGCAGGCCAATGTGCCGGATCGCCCGGCCTGATCCGGCTCACACGACGCGCTGATTGACCGATACGACACGCCAGCCGGTCGAGAGGCGGTCGATCCGGGTGAGCGACAGCGGATCGATCATGAAGCGCAGGGCTGCCTGCGGCGCAAGATCCAGCGCGATGCACAGTGCGGCGCGGATCGTGCCGGAATGCACGACGAGGGTTGCCGATCCCGGGCCGATCCGCGACAGCCCCAGCCGAACGCGGGCAACCTGATCCTCAAAGCTTTCGCCCCCCGGTGGTCGTGCGTGAGCCGGATCGCTCCAGAATTGCGCGTAGGCATCGCCGCCCGTCGCGGCGAGCTCATCGTGCTTGCGGCCGGTCCAGTCGCCAAAATCCTGCTCGCCGAACTCGTCGACCAACTGCGGATCCAGCCCCAGCGCGCGCGCTGTTTCGACGGTACGTCGTGCCGGGCTGGCATGGCTCTCGCAATCCCGCGGCAGGCGCTGCCGCAGCGCTTCCAGTTGTGAGCGGTCGCCGAGATTGGCTGGCGCGTCGGCGGCGTGGATCGTCCCTTTGACGCCGCCGACGGGGGCGTGCCTTATCAGCCAGAGGAAGGTCTCGCCTTCCATGCTTGTCTCCAAGGAAGTTGGTTGCTGTGGCAATAACGCCGCAGCTTGCACATTGACTCTGTCTTGATCGTAATCCTAGATGCTTGCGACGGTTTCCCCCGAGAGGGGATGAAAAGGGAATGCGGTGCGGGGACGTTGTCCCCAATGCCGCGGCTGCCCCCGCAACTGTAAGCGGTGAATCCTTCGTCAGATGCCACTGGGTCCTCGGTCCCGGGAAGGCGACGAAGCGGTCACGACCCGCGAGCCAGGAGACCTGCCGTCAGCCGTGGTCACACGCGAAGATGTCGGTCGGGGAGTACAGACATTCGGCTTCATTGGAGGGCTGACAAGCCGGACGATGAGACCTTGGTTCGCGGTGACGTGCCACTGACGTCATACCGAGGTCCAAGACCGTGTTGTCCATCCTTATCGTCCGACCGCGCTCGTTGCTGCTCGCATCCGCCGCGCTCACATGCCTCGCCATTCTTGATCCATCTGCCGCACTGGCGCAGCAGGCCCGCGAGCCGCTGCCGCCCGTCGAGGTCTCGCCCGCCCAATCCCGCAAACAGGCGAGGCACGCCGCCCGGGATGCGCAGGGCCCGCGCCGCGCAGCTGTGCGCAGGCCGGCGGCCGCACCGGCCGCGCCCAAGCCCGCCGTGCCGGCGGCAGCCGAGCAAACACCGCTCAACAGCAACGCGGTTGCGGAAAGCGCCTCGCGCCTCGGGCTGACCGTGCGACAGACGCCCGCGACCGTCGAGGTGATCTCGGCCGAGACCATGCGCGAGCAGGGCTACCGCACCGTCTCCGAGGTCGCGCAGGGCGCGGTGGGCGTCACCTCCGGCGACAACCCGGCCGAGCCCGCGGCCTTCTCGATGCGCGGCTTCACCAACAGCCAGATCAACACGCTGTACAACGGCATCAAGATCGGCCCGCAGAACATGACCTCGCGGATCATGGACACCGCCAATCTGGAGGCCGTGGAATTCCTGAAAGGCCCGGCCTCGCTGATATCGGGCGAGGGCGCCGCCGGCGGCGCGATCAACTTCGTCACCAAGCAGCCGCACACCGGGCCGATCCGGAACGAGGCGGATTTCTCCTGGGACTCCCTGAACTCCTTCCGCGCCCACTACGGTTCGGGCGGCAGCACCAACGTTCAGGGCCTCGACTACCGTTTCGACGTCAGCCGCTCCTCGCTCAACGGCTTTGCCGACGACACCAACACCAAGACGCTCGATGTCTCCGGCCAGCTCAACTACCGCATCTCCGACAATCTCAAGGTCTGGGGCGCGATCGAGTACCGCGAGGATCGCTCGAAGGCCTATTGGGGCGCGCCGCTGGTTTCGGCGACCTATAGCGGCTCGCATGCGACGACGGGGATCGTCTCCGGCAATTACGTCTCGAACTACAACGGAACCAATCTCGGTGCCGTCACCATCGACGACCGCACCTTCAACACCAATTACAACGTCCTGGACAATCGCAATGTCGCACAGGAGGTGTGGCTCCGCGGCGGCTTCGAGCTGAAGCTGGCGCCCGACCTGACGTTGAAGAGCCAGGCCTACGGCTATGGCGCGGAGCGGACGTGGTTCAACAACGAGGTGCAGGCGTACAACTCCGCCACGAACCTGGTCGATCGTGAGCGCTTCTACGTTGCACACAGTCAGCGCCTCGTCGGCAACATCACGGACCTGGTCTGGGATGCGAACATCGCCGGTTTCGACAACCGGCTGGTCACGACATTGTCGTCGAGCTATCTCGATTTCGTCAGGCCGGGCGCCGCAAACTTCCCGGGCGATTCCGTTTCGCTGGTCGATCCCAATCGCGGCTATTACGGCCTGCTCACGACACAACAACAGACCGCGCGCATCGACAACGAGGCGCTGTCGTTTGAGGACCGGTTGAAGCTGACGCGCAGCTTTGCGTTGATCGGCGGCCTGCGCGTCGAGCATATCGGGCTCGATCGCAATTCGACCGACAAGAACGGGCTGGAGAAGGCGGGCTTTCCGTACACGAAGGACTGGGCGCCGGTGACAGGCCGCATCGGTTACACCTGGGAGGCCGTTCCCGGCCTGACCTTCTTCAGCCAGTACGCGACCGGCGCGGACGTCGCGGCCAATAACATTTTCCTGCTCCTGCCAACCCAGCCGCTCGATCTGACGACCGCGCGCACCTACGAGACAGGCGTCAAGCATTTGTTATGGGACAACCGGGCGGAGTGGTCATTCTCGGCCTACGACATCCTGCGCAAGAACGTCTACGCTGCGGCGGGCGGCATGCTGCTCAACATTGCCGGACGGCAGGAATCGAAGGGCGTCGAGCTCGCCGCCTCGGTGCGCCCGATCGACCCGCTTCGCCTCTGGGGCAACATTGCCTATGTCGACGCGCGCTATGCCGACTACAATTTCGTCGGCGGCTCGTTCTCCGGCAATACGCCGCCGAACGTGCCGCGCATCGTGGCCAATGCCGGTGCGTCGTATCGGTTCTTCACGCCCTGGCCGGTGGAGCTCGGCATCACCGGCCGCCATGTCGGTGATCGCTACAACACCGATGCCAATGTGGTGACACTGAAGGCCTACACCGTCGCGGACGTCTATGCCTTCGTCGACATTCCCAAGACGGTGTTCAATGCGGTCGATCAGGCCCGGCTGACCTTCCGCGTGCGCAACATCGCCGACAAGCGTTACGCGATCTGGGGTGATCCGTTCTATCCCGACCAGATCCTGCTCGGCGCGCCCAGAACCTATGAGCTCTCGGCCGCGTTCAAATGGTAGGGCGCTGACCACATGATGGGCGCGATCGTCCTGCTGCATCGCTGGCTCGGGATCGCGTTCTGCCTGCTGTTCGCGATGTGGTTCGCGACCGGGATGGTGATGCACTTCGTTCCGTTTCCGTCGCTGACGGAGGCGGAGCGATTTGCCGGGCTGGGGCCGGTGACGCGCGGAGAGGCGATCAAGACGGTCGCCGATGCGGTCGCCGCAAGCGGCATCACCGACGCCAAGCGCGTCCGCTTGATCCAGCGAAGCGACGGGCCGGTCTACATCGTGTCGGGTCCATCGCGACTTCGTGCGGTGCGCGCGTCCGACGGGCAGGATGCATCGGTGTCGTCGCCCGAGGTCGCGCTCGCCATCGTGCGGGCTGATGCGCGCCAGCGCGGGCTCGATGCAGGGCATGCGGCGATTATCGCTCGTTCGGACTACGACCAATGGAGCGTGCCGAACGGCTTTGATCGGCACCGGCCGCTGTTTCGCGTGGCCCTTGGCGATGACGCGGGAACGGAGGTCTACGTCTCGTCGCGGACCGGCGAGGTCGTGCTGGATACGACGCGGGGCGAACGCGGCTGGAATCTTGCGGGCAGCGTGCTGCACTGGATCTACCCGACGGTCCTCAGAAGCAATTGGGCGCTATGGGATCGCGTGGTCTGGACGCTGTCGCTGCTGGCGCTGATCGGGGCGGCGCTGGGCGCGGTGCTCGGGATCGTGCGGATGAAGATGCGAGGCCCCCGGATCGCAACGCCTTATCGGGGCTGGCACGCGCTGCATCACGTCATCGGTCTCATCGCGACAGGTTTCGTGCTGACCTGGATCTTCAGCGGCTGGCTCTCGATGGACCACGGCCGGTTGTTCTCGCGGGGGCAATTGACCGCGGCTGAGGACGGTGTGATCAATGCCGCGCCGGGCTGGGCCGAAGCCGTGTCGTTCGATCACACGCCGATATCGGCGCTGGCTCGTGAGGTCGAATGGTTCGGCTTCGGAGGCGATCTCTATCGGCGCGAGCGGATAGGTCTCGAGAAGCAGGTTGTGCTCGGACCTGATGGTGGGGAGGCGCTTGTCATCGGCGCGCAGGCGGTCGGAAGCTTCATGGCGCGGCTTGCGACGGGGTGCGATGCGCCGTCCATCCTCGCGGGCAATGACGACTATCCCGCACAGTCCACGGTCCCCGGCGCGCCCGTCTATCGCTCCCGCTGCGGCGATGTCTGGCTCGATATCGACGGTGCCGACGGCCGCGTGCTGCAAAGACTGGATGCCTCGCGGCGGGCCTATCGCTGGGTCTACGGTGCGCTCCACACGCTCGATTTTCCAATCCTCGTGGCGCATCCACGCCTGCGCGATGTCCTGATCGTGGGCCTCTGTGCGCTCGGGCTGGTGTTCTCGATGACAGGCATCGTCATCGGCTGGCGGCGGCTGCGTCTGTCTTTCGCCGGCCAGGACGCCTGATCAAACACAAAGTTCGAAAACAACCCCATGCACAGTAGCCGGCGGCAATGGAATCAATGGCTTACACAGATTTTAGCGGCGACTTGACCCGTCGGGCAAAACAGGGCTATATTGCTATTATTCCGAAATCACCGCGCTGCCCGAAAACGAGGCCTGCAACTGCGCCTCGATCTGCCGCGCGGCGCGCAGCAGTGTGCGGTCCTGGCCGCGCCGGGCGATGATCTGGAGGCCGAAGGGAAGGCCGTTTGCGTCGGTGCCGCAGGGAATTGAGATCGCCGGCAGGCGGGCATGATTGACGAAGGGCGTGAACACCGCATGCCCGCGCGGGCTCGCGGGACGGCCGCCGATCATGTCGGGGCCGAGCTGGGTGAACGGCCAGGCGACGCAGGGCACTGTCGGCGCCAGCAGCAGGTCGGTCTCGGTGAAGAAGGCTGCGAACGCATTGGCGATCATGGCGCTCGCCACCAGCGCGCCAGCGACGTCGGTGCCCGACCAGGACAGCCCCCGCTCGATCTGCCTGGCGATGTCAGGATCGAAGACGGCCGGGTCCTTGCGGAAGGTGTCGCCATAGAGGGCGGCGAGGCCGGCGTGCTGGAGAGGCATGATGGCGTCTTCGGTTGCGCCGGCCGGCCAGACGGGATCGCGCTGCGTGATGCGCAGGCCCGTGGCGGCGAGACGCGCAACGGCGGAGGCGATGCCATTCGCGACGACATCATCGACGGCGACGTCGAGCCCGAGACGTGGCGAAAACGCGATGCGCAAGTCCGCGATGTCCTGCGCTTCTTGCGCGATGTCGGCGGAATCCGGATCGCGCGGATCGATGCCGGCCATGGCCTCGAACGCTAGCGCGATATCGGCAACATCGGTTGCGATCGGCGCGATGACGGAGAGGCCGAAGAACGGCTCGGCGAAACCTGGCCCATAGGGGATGGCACCGTAGGATGGCTTGAAGCCGGCGACGCCGACATGGGCCGGCGGCCTGCGGCTGGAGCCGCCCGCATCGGTGCCGATCGCGAGCGGCACGAGGCCGGCTGCAACGGCAGCGGCGGGTCCACCCGATGAGCCGCCGGGCGTCAGCGCGGGATCGAGCGGATGCCGTGTTGGCCCATAGAGCTGAGAGGTGGTGACGCCCTTGCTGGCGAATTCGGATGTTGCACCAATGCCAACGACGACCGCGCCGGCGTTGCGCAGGCGCTCGATCGCGATCGCATCGCGTGGTGCGACGAAATCACGGAACAAGCGCGAGCCTTGCGTAATGCGCCAGCCGCCAACCCAGATGTTGTCCTTGACGATGACGGGGACGCCGGCGAGCGGAAGTATCTCACCGGAGCGCAGGCGATCGTCAACCGCGGCGGCATCGGCGAGCGTGCGTGCGGGATCGACCGTCACCACCGCGTTCAAAGACCTGGCGGCGTCTATGCGGTCGAGGGCGGCCTTCGCCGTCTCGACGGCGCTCGTTCGCCAGGCCGTGACGTCGGCCGCGATCTCGCGTGCGCTATTTTTTCGCTGTGTCATGGCCTCCCCACGCCAGTGCAACTGTGCCTGCGAGCGCGAGGCAGGCCAGGGTAAAGAAAGCCGCGCCGAGACTGGCTGCGCCATCGAGGATCGACACCAGCGCCGGTGCGGCGAGCAGGCCCAAATAGGACGCCGTCAGCACCGCGCCGGTGGTCTCGCCGATCCGGTCCTGCGGGGCGAGGCGGGCGATCTCGGCGATGAAGACGCCGTTCCATCCCGAGGCTGTCAGGCCGAACAACGCGGCAATCGCAAACTGGCCGGTGCGACCGAGCGATGCGCCATCGAGGCCGAGCAGCGCGGCGCAGAAGGCCATGCCGAGGCCGATGACGACGAGCACGGCGCGGGAGGCGTCGAGGCGCATGGCGAGATAGCCCCAGCCGAGCCGGCCGACGAGGCCGCCGGCTTGTGCGCAGGCGAGCGCCATGCCGGCCTCGATGTGGGTCAATCCGAGTTCGCGGGTGCCGAGCGTGACGAAGACGGTATTGAGCGACACCTGCATCGCGCTGAACGGCATTGAGGCCAGCGCCAGCATCGCGATCCGCCGGTCCGCGGTCACCAGCGCCAGCCGCGCACGCAGATCGAGCTTCGGCGGCGGCACGATCTTGATTGCATAGGCCGGCCGCAGCCGTTCGAACAGCACGATCGCGAGCAGCGCGCAGGCGCCGACCGCCGCATAGCACCAGGCCGGCCCAAGCCAGATGGCGATGGCGGGCAGGGCCAGCGAGCCGCAGACCGCGCCGATCTGGTTGCCGGTCTGGCGCACCGAGAAGACGAAGGCGCGCCGCTCGGCGGTCACGAGCCGCGCCAGCAGCGCTGCGCTCGCGGGCGTCTCCGGCCCCATGGCAAGACCGAGGCAGAGCCCCGCTGCGAGCAGCGCGGCGGTCGATCCGAGCGAGGCCAGTGCCATGCCGACGATGATCGCCGCTGCGCAAAAGGTTGCGATCCGCAGCGAGCCGAGCCGGGCGATGAAGCCGCCGCCCCAGAACGAGGCGGGGATGCCGACCGCGAATATCGCACAGGAGAACATCGAGAGCTGCCAGACCTCGATATGGGCACGCGGCGCCACCACGCCGGGCGCGAACATCGCGAGGGCGACGATGGCCTGAAGCGAGGTCATCGCCGCCAGGGCCGGCAGCAGCGCCGGCGCTGGCCGAATGGCCGTGTTTGCGTCTACCATGGCGGCGCGCTTACGGGAGGGACAGCAAGGTGGCAGGCGGCATTTCCATTCACGCGGTCGATGTGGCGAGCGGGCGTCCGGCGCAGGGGCTGCGCGTCGAGATCTGGCGGATCGACCCGGACTCCTCGCGCGTCGCCGACGGGCGGCTCGGCGCCAATGGCGTGCTCGATCATCCCATTGCCCAGGGCGCTGGGGTGACGGCAGGCGAGTACGAAGTCCTGTTTCATCTCGGGGAGTTCTTTGGCGACAGCGATGGCTTTCTCACAGTGACGCCGTTCCGCTTTCGCATCAAGGATGTCAACGAGCATTTTCATCTGCCGCTGAAATTCACCCGCTGGGGCTATTCGCTGTTTCGCGGCGCGTGAAGCGCGATGAGACAAGGACGCGGTGCGATAAACGCGGATGTCCGGTCTTGGAGGCAAGGCGGAGTAATCCCGCTCTTTCAGATGGTGACCGGTTTGGACCTGAAACAGACTTTAGCCGACCAATCGGACGCGCGATAGGCATGATCAGCTACTTCGCCGGACATCCGTCAATACTCGGTCCTCGTGCTATCTATTTGGCTCTCGCCCAGCGTATATCTTCCATCGTAAGTTAGTTCGCATCGAATAGACAAGGTGAGCATCATGCATTCCGGGCGCACACGAAGCACAATCTCGGCGCTGTGTTTTTTGGCATGCCTAAGCAGTTCGCCGGTCGTTTGCGAGGAGGCGCCACCAAGCTGGCGAGTCGAAGGCTTAAAAGCGGCGTTGAAGGATGTGGATATCGATGTCCGTGTCTTCGCCCTGCGTGAAGCCCTAGACGCAGGTGCGGCCACTTCAGTCCAGCAATCCATGCCAGAAATCGTTAGTCAGCTCTTGAGCCAGCTTTTTTCGTCCGGGCGTAGTGCACACACCAGCCTAGCGCTTCAGGCGTTGATGAAGATGCCGGAGCAGGTGCCAATCTACGAACCCAAAATTCGAAGCCTACTGACCGAAGACTGGAGTGGAGCAGCACTAGCCGCAAGCATTCTGGCTGACGCGAACCTTTTGCGCCAAGAAGACGTAGCGAAGCTTGAAAGGCTTTTCGATCCAGCTCGCTTTATTGCGACAACAGCTTCATCTGCACTGAAGGCGTTGCAGCGAGCGCAATTGCTTACCGAAGAACACGGCAGGCGCATCGCTAAGGTGTTGACGACCGCCCCAGCGAACATGACCGTTGCCGAAGCTGCCAACATCTTGCTCGATATTAAGATGCTCGAAAGCGAGGATGTTGAGGTTATCAAGAAGCGGCTCTCGTCAATTGATCCCGCCGCCGATTCGATCAATTATCACGTATTGGCCTCTGTCTTGATGCGCGCAGGAGTACTCGACGACCAACTTGTGAAAGCATTGGAAGCCATTCTCCGTACGCCCAATTACGAAAAACAATTCGCGGCCGCCCAGACCGTTAAGATTTCTCCGGAGCTTACAGAACGTTTCAGCGTGTTGTTCGTGGCCGAACTTGGAAATTACCGGCTGAAAGATTGGAACGCGCTCGTTCCAGCAATCCAGTTCCTTGGAAAGGGCAATACCCTGGATCTGTCGGCTGTCGAAGCACTGGCAGGAGCAGACAATATCGAGCTGGTGCGCCTTGGCATCGCGACACTTAGCTCATTCGACGCACTCAGACCCTCGGATCGTCCCGCCGCGATCCGCCTTCTGAACGATGCCGACACAACGAAAAAATTGCTTGGGGCAAGTGCTTTGATAAAGCTTGGACCCGATCCGGCTCGTATCGGCCATGCGCTGTCGCCACTGATAGATTCGGCCGATGACTCGGTAGCAGTCAGCGCTTTCGCTAACTTATCGGTCGCGAAGGCTCTCGACAGATCGTACCTTCCAACACTCAAGAAGCTCTTTCTCACCTCATCACGCATCGGAATATTCCCCCTCGCGAATGCAATATGTGAACTCGCCAGCGCGGATCCCGACGTCACTTCAAAGATGAATGAGATTCTAGGTAAAGGACCGCAGTGGGAGGTGCAGTACGCGGCGATAACGCTCCAGCGTTGCGGTGGCTTATCGGACGAGAACATACTGACGATAGCGGATTGGATAAAGGGGGCGGACCCGATCGGAACCGATAGCACGCTGCTGACAAAACTAGCAGAGCTTGGTCCTAAAGCTAAAATCATTTCGAACAAAATCGTGGACTTGCTTCCCTTGACGAGAGCTTCGGATGGTGGGCTGTCTGGAATGCTCGCACATGCGGATGATCGTTATCTGCATAAGTTACCAATGGCCGTTCTTATCGCGAGTGGTCCCCACGATAAGCGGACGCTGGCCAGGATCATGATGCATGCTCATGCGGGAGGATTTGCCCAGTCGGACCTTACCGCGTTTGCCTATGAGCTGAGTGGCGGCAAAAGGGAACAGTTAGATTTCCTAGCACTTCTTCGTACGGGGGAGACGCCAGGTGTTGTAACTACCGAGGATCGTCGCGCCAAGTTGGCAGCGCTTCTCTTGGCATGGAACGTGGTCGGTGCAGAACCACACCCGATGAAGACGTTCCTGGCCCGTCGCGCTTCCTCGGTCGCCCGCAACGGCAGCTGGACGGCCTCTGACCTCTCGACGCTCAAAAGCTGGAGCGAGCGACTGGGGGAAGCAAAATTCCAGGACGAGGCCGAGGTGTTCAACCGGGAGCTTGAAAAGATATTAACCTGGGAAAAGCTGCTTAGCGTCACAAGAGTCGGCGGGCTCGTCGTTCTATCGCACATGACCTTCTGGGTATTGCTGCTACTCTTCTACCGGCGCTCCAAGCCGGTGCAGGCGATTTTCTTTTGGAATCCATTGGTCCGCAAGATTGGAGGATTGGGCTATGTCGGCCTACTTCTTACGTGGGTGCCTTTCCTTCGGCGGCAGCTGCTGTTTCCTTTCACTGAAAGACTAATCGAAGACGCCAATGTTGAAGCTATCGATCTGAAACGCTACTTCCACAAGCGCAGCGTGGCTCTGGCGGATGGATCTAAAGCGCCGCTTCAGAGTGAAATTGCAGAGATACGCGGCCAGATCGTTTTGATCGGCGATTCAGGTATCGGAAAGTCCATGCACTTGCGCTTGCTCTGCAAGAGCGCGGTTCGGCCCACCGTCTTTCTGCGGGCTTCGGCGTGTTCAGATGGGCCGATGAAAGAAATTCAGAAGAGACTTAAGGGTTTGGCTGGCGACGAGGTGTTTCTTAGCCAAATCATATATGCAGGCGCGCTCGATGTGTGCATAGACGCGCTCAATGAGGCGCCCCGCGCCACATTGAAGAAGATAGACGATTTTCTAAGCGACTTCACTGCGGGAAACATCCTTGTTGCAACACAGAATTTCGGCTGGGAGCCGCCGAGCAGCGCGAGGTGCTACGAGCTTCAACCGCTCGCGAGAGACGATATCAAGGAGTTCCTTCAGTCGGAGATTTCGAGCCATTCGGGCATGTCGACGGCTGCACATGAGGCCCAAGTCGAGAATTACTTGGAATACGCGCTTGCGGAATCTCGGCCGATATCGGTTGTTCGCTTGCATTTAGCCATTCTGTCGAACCCGTTCGATGCGTCAATTGTCGCAACGATGCTGAACGAGGGGGTAACACCTCATCCGTACGGAATTGTGCGTCAGCAAATCTCTCTTGCGCTCTCACGCTTTCAGCAGAGGCGTGCTGGTTCCGCATTTCCGGAAGCAGCTTTCGCACATGAAGTTTATCAAGCTCTCACTGTTGAGAACAGCGACTTAGCGTTGTCGGCGAAGTATGTTGATGAACTGGCCGAGTTTGCGGAGCGACGTATTGTTGTCATCTTCAGGATAGGCAACGACGGAACCGATCGTCGTTGGTATTTTCGCCATGACCGCTATCGCGCCTGGTTTCTTGCTAAGGCGATGCTGGCTGATGAGGCGTTGATAAGGCAACACCTCGGAGACCCACGGTTCCAAAATGCCTATGAGATTTTGGCGTCGCTCTTGCCGCCTTCCGAAGCGGATTTGCTTCGCGAGGAATTTGTTGAGCATGCGGTGGTGTCGAGCGACTTGTTGCCGCTGCAGAGATTTGTCCGACTTCTGGGCGAACGGAAGATCGCGGAGGCCTCGGATTATGATGCACTCGAACGCACGGGATGAGTTGTTTATTGGTGTTGAACAAACATGACCGTAGCTCGGTGGTCATCAACGCGGTTGCGTCCGGAACGCCCTAGGTTTTAGTTCGTCAGCCGCCGCGACAGGCCCGTGACGCGCTCCATCACCGCGACCAGCGCGACGGTCGCGATGATCAGCACGCCCGATAGCGCTGCGATGGTGACGTCGAGCTTGCCCTCTAGGTCCTGCCACATCCGGATCGGCAGCATGTCGGTGGCGGCATCGCGCAGGAACAGCGAGACCGGCACGTTGTCGAACGACGACATGAAGGCGATGAAGGCGCCTGCGATGATGCCCGGCCGGATCAGCGGCAGCACGATGCGCCGGAAGGTGTAGATGCGGCTCGCGCCCAGCACCGCCGAGCTTTCGAGCAGGGTCGGTTCCAGCTGGGCGAGCGCGGCAACCGTGTTGCGCACGACATAGGGCACGCAGACCACGGTGTGGCCGATCACCAGCGTCAGTGGCGACACCGGCAGGCCGACCAGCGAGAACAGCATCAGCGCGGCGAGACCAAAAGCCAGTGCCGGCAGCACCAGTGGTGACATGAAGAGGGAATCGAGCAGCCGCGCCGACAGTCTCGGCGAGCGCGAGATCGCAAGCGCGGCCGCGACGCCGAGCACGACGGAGAGACCCGTCGCCCACAGTGCCACGATGAGGCTGTTCTTCGCCGCAAAGTGCAGCTGCCAGGCATTCCACAATTCGGCGTACCAGCGCAGCGAATAGCCCGGTGGCGGGAATCGCAGCGAGAAGCCGCTGGTGAAGGAGACGATCAGCACCACCAGCGACGGCGCGATGATGATGATCAGCGCGATGATCGCGATCACGGTCATCACGAATTCGAAGCTGAAGGCCTCCAGGGTACGCTTGCGCCCGCTCATCACGTGCCTCCATAGCCGCGCGACAGGCGGCCGAGCGTGGTGAAGACGGAGACGACCGCGAGCACGGCGAGCAGGAAGATGATCGAGATCGCGGAGGCGAAGGGCCAGTTCTGCAGCGTCGAGGCCTGCTGGTAGAGATACATCGGCATGAACAGCATCTGCCCGCCGCCGATCAGCGACTGGGTGATGAAGGCGGTGATCGCCGCGGCATAGGTCAGCGTGCAGCCGGCGATCACGCCGGGCAGCGACAGCGGCAGCACGACGCGGAAGAACGTGCGCCAGCTGCCGGCGCCGAGCGAGCAGGAGGCATCGTCGAGATTGGGATCGATGCGGCCGAGCGCGGTGATCAGCGGCAATGTCATCAGCGGCATCTGCACCTGCGCCAGCGCGATCACCACGCCGAACTGGGTGTAGAGCAGCTTTAAGGGCGTATCGATGATCCCAAGGGATTGCAGCGTCGCGTTGATGATGCCCTGTCGGCCCAGGATGACAATCCAGGCGAAGGTACGGACCACGACGCTGGTCAGCAGCGGGAGCAGCACGATCAGGATGATGATGGTCTGAAGCTTTGGTCCGACCCGCTGATAGAGCCAGGCGATGGGAAAGCCGAGCACGAGGCAGACAGCCGTCACCTCGGCGCCCAGCAGCAGCGTCGAGCCGAGCACGCTGAGGCTGAAGGGGTCGGTGAGGAAGTGGAGGTACTGGCCGAGCCCCCAATGGAGCGCGGCCGTGTCGTTGTGCAGGGAGAGCCAGAGCAGTTGCAGCAGCGGCGCCACGAAGAAGACCAGGAAGAACAGCGCCAGCGGCGCTGCCAATCCCATCCCGTAGGAGGTGACGTCCCGTGTTGCTGGTGCTGCGCCCATCGCCATTCCTCGAATGTTCTAGGATGAAATGGTCTTAAGTTGAATCAATCGGCCGCGGACTCGGTGCACCTCTCCCGCTTGCGGGAGAGGTCGGCGCAACGCGCCGGGTGAGGGCTCTCTCCTCTTGGGGATTGTCCCAATGCGGAGATACCCTCTCCCCAACCCTCCCCCGCAAGCGGGGGAGGGAGTAGACTTCCCTCGTTTTTGCACTAGATCTTGATCTCGCGGTTGAAGCGTTCGATCCAGGCCGAGCGCTGCTCGTTGATCTTCTTCCAGTCCTGGAACACGAATTTCTGCTTCAGCTCGGCGGTGTCCTTGGCGAGCACCCGCGCGATCTCGCCGCCCATCGTCACCTTCGAATTGGTGGGAACGATCAGGTAGGGCGGGTTCATCAGCGTGGTCTGCACCTCCGGCGTCAGCGACGCCTCGATCAGCTTGAAGGCAAGCTCGCGGTTCGGCGAGTTCTTGACGATGTGGATCGTGGTCTTGAAGGCGATGGCGCCTTCCTTCGGCGCCACGAACTCGACCGGCACGCCGCGCGCTTTCAGGATCTGGATGGCGTTGAAATTGCCAGGCGAGATATCGATCTGGCCCTGCTGGAACAGGGTTGCGAGCGCGCCGGGATTGGCGGCGACGGCCGCGAGATTGGGCTTCAGCTCCTCGATCGCCTTGAAGCCGGGATCGACATTGGCTTCCGAGCCGCCGCGCATCTTGGCGATCTCGACCAGCCAGCCGGTGCCGAGCGTCGAGTTGAGATTGGTGATGCCGACGCGGCCCTTGAACTCGGGCTTCCAGAGATCGGCCCAGGAGGTCGGCGGCGTCTTGACGGCTTCCGGATTGTAGGTGAGGCCGACGACCTGGAAGAACGGGGCGGGACCCATCGGCTCCTGCGCTTCGGCGATCAGGTCCTTGTAGTAGGCGCTCTTCTCGACCGGATAGGGTTCGACCAGGTCCTGGCCGATGGCGACGAGGGCCGGACCGGGATCGTGCAGCATGACGTCGATCGGCGGATTGGCTTTTGCGGCATTGACCTTCGCGATCTGGTCGACCGAGAGCATGGGATCGAGCACCATCGCGGCATCGGCGTTCGCTTTCCGGAACGCCGGCACCAGCACGGCCTTGTGCGCTTCTTCCCAGCTTCCCGTAAAAGTCGCGAACACCAGCGGGCGGGCCTGGGCGTAGCTCAGCCCGGGAAACGCCTTCATGGCGCCGAGTGTGAGGGCGGTCGTCATCAGGCTGCGGCGGTTCATGATCATGGTCGAACTCCCTATGGACTGGATCTAAAGCGTTGCTGGAAAAGCGTTGGCGAGCGATGGGGCGAGCGGGGCGAGGCGCACCGCGGCGCCACTCTCCAGCGCGCGCGTCTCGCCGATGCGTGCCTGGGATACCTTGACGCCGAAGCCGTCGGCGGTCGTGACCTCGTGCACGACGGTGGCCCCCAGCGGCAGCGACATGCCGACGACGCCGGCAAAGCCGGTCTCGTCACCGACGAATTGCAGATGTTCGGGCCGGATGCAGACGGTGACGCGGCCGCCTTCGCTGAGCGTGCCGCCCGCGGGCCGTGCAATGATCTCCGCGCCGGCATCGAGGCGGACTTTTGCGGCCGTGCGATCGGCCGAGACGACCACGCCGGGCATGCGGTTGCTGGAGCCGACAAAGGTGTTCACGAACAGGGTCTGCGGACGGTCGTAGACGTCGGATGGCGATCCGAACTGTTCGAGCTTGCCGTGGCTCAGCACGGCGACGCGGTCGGCCATCGAGAGTGCTTCTTCCTGGTCATGCGTCACGATCAGCGTGGTGATGCCGGAGACGCGTTGCAGCCGCTTGATCTCGATCTGCATGTCGAGCCGGAGATTCTTGTCCAGCGCGGCAAAGGGCTCGTCGAGCAGAAGGATCGACGGCTTGATCGCCAGCGCGCGGGCGAGCGCGACGCGCTGCTGCTGACCGCCGGAGAGCTGCCGCGGCAACCGCTCGCTCATGGTCGGCAGTTGCACCAGCTCCAGCAGCCGCTGCGCCTCGCGCTGGCGGGTCGCCTTGTCGATGCCGCGGGCGGCCAGTCCATAGCCGACATTGTCGCTGACGGTGAGATGCGGAAACAGCGCATAGTTCTGGAACACGATGCCGACCGCGCGCTTGTTCGGCGGCAGCGCATCGACGATGTCGTCGCCGATGATGATGCGTCCCTGGGTCTGTGCGATGAAGCCGGCGATGATGCGCAGCAGGGTGGTCTTGCCGCAGCCGGAGGGGCCGAGCAGGGCGATGATCTCGCCGCCCTTGATGTCGAGATTGATGTTCTCGACCGCGAGCGCGCCGCTCGGATAGCGGTGGGTGACGGCGTCGACGACCAGCGATCGGCCGCCTTGCATTTCAGCCATGGTGTTGCCTCCCGTTGCCCCAGAGAAGAAAGCAAGTCTCGTGCCCGCCGCGCTCGCCTTTCGATGCGAGGTTTGGCATTGTGGCGCCATGACATCGATTTGCGATCTCTCCGCCACAACCCTTGCGCGCGCGATTGCCCGCGGTGAGCTGTCCTCGCGTGAGGCCGTCGAGGCGCATCTGATGCGGATTGCGCGCAGCGACGTGCAATTGGCGGCCTTCGTCACGGTCGATGCGGAGGGCGCCCG
>NZ_AKIY01000216.1 GCF_000282615.1 Bradyrhizobium sp. YR681
CCCTGCGAAGCCATTCGCGCCGACGCCATCTACGTCCACCGCCGCCCGGCCCGCGTTCGTGACGATCGCGATACGCCCCTCTTCCTTGGGCCGGAGTGAGCAACATCTAACAAAAATCCGAATTCTAATAAAGAGAATTATTTTGGCGCTATCGCTTGACCCCGGGCTTGGGTGTTTTGCCCGGCGGGCTGCACAAGGGCTTGTGGCCACCACCGCTATTCCGGCGCGGTCGGCACCCGCGGATTCTGCGCGAGGGCCTGGGCCGGCTTGACCGCCGCCGGGCTTGCTCCGTTCCTGGTCAGGTCGCGCCGTAGCGAAAGCGGGGCTGATCTCAGCGCATAGATGATCGCGATCTGGGTCCGGTTCTGGAGGCGGTATTTGCGCATGATGTTGCCGATATGCGCCCGCACCGTGTTCTCCGAGATCTTGAGCTCGTAGGCGATGTTCTTGTTCTGCATGCCGCGCGCGATCAGCATCATCAGCTCACGCTCGCGCGGTGTCGGTGTAATCGAATCCTTCGGATCCGGGCTCATGACTTTGCTCCTCCCTGGTCTTCAGGTTGATGTTGCCGCCGCCTGCATCGTCTCACTCCGTCTTGAGCGCCTCGATCGGGCTGAGCCGGGATGCCTTGTGGGCGGGATAGAATCCGAAGATCAGGCCGGTCGCGATCGAGAAGACGAGGGCAAGGCCGATCGCCTCGCCGTCGATCGAGGTGATCCATCCGGCCATGCGTGCGACTGTCATCGAAAGGGTGATGCCGCCGGCAACGCCGATGGCGCCGCCGAGCAGGCAGAGCACGAGGGCCTCGCAGAGAAACTGCAGACGAATGTCGCGCATCCGGCCACCAAGCGCGCGGCGGATTCCGATCTCCCGCGTGCGCTCGGTGACCGACACGATCATCACATTCATGATGCTGATGCCGCCGACGAGCAGCGAGACCGAGGCGATGGCGACGAGCAGCAGCGCCACGGTGCGGATCGCGCCCTGCTGCGCTTCCATCGCGGCGGCCGGATCCTGGACCTTGAAATCGTCCTCCTGGCCGGCGGGGACACGGTGGCGCTGCCGCAGCAGGCTTTCGATCTCGGATCGCGCACCTGCCATTTGGCCGTCGGCGGCCACCTTGGCGATGATGTAGGCGACCGAATCCCGGTTGATGTTGCTGGCGCTGCCGAGGAAGCGCAGCTTGGCCGTGCTGAGCGGCACGAAGGCGACGTCATCCTGCGCCGGGCCCTTGCGATCGAGCACGCCGACCACTTCGAGCGGCACCTTCATGATCCTGATCTGCGCGCCGATCGGATCGTCGCCGGGGGCGAACAGTTCGCGCGCCACGGTGCTGCCGAGGATCACGACCTTGCCGGCGCTGGCCTCTTCGGTGCCGGAGAAATAGCGCCCGGTCGCGAGCTGCCAGTCGCGCACCATGAAGTGGCCGGTCGTCGTGCCGTTGATGGTCGTGTTCCAGTTCTTGCTCTCGTGGATGATTTGCGCCGTTCCGGCAATCGAGCCGGCGGCTGCCTGGATCTCCGGTATCTGCTCGAGGATGGCCTGCACGTCGCTCTCGGTCATCGTCAGCTTGCTGCCGTCCTTGAGGCGCACGCCGCCCTGATAGACCGCGCCCGGCGTGATCATCAGCACGTTGGCGCCGATCGAGCGGATCTGTTCCTGCAGGCGTAGCTGCGCGCCTGATCCGATCGCAAACACCGTCACGATGGAGGCGACGCCGATCACGATGCCGAGCATGGTGAGGAAGCTGCGCAGCGGATTGAGGCGCAAAGCGTGCAGGGCGATCTGAAAACCCTGGAACATCGTCATGACACGGCGCTCCGTTTCGGCAGCAGCCCGGCCGTTGTCTCGTCGCTGACGAGCTCGCCGTCGTGCAGGCGGATCGTGCGCCGGCACTGCGTCGCGATGCCGGGATCATGCGTGATCATCACGATGGTCTGGCCGGTCCGGTTGAGCGCGGCGAACAACGCCAGGATCTCGGCGCCGGTGCGGCTGTCGAGCGCGCCGGTCGGCTCGTCGGCGAGCACGATCAGCGGGGAGGCGATCAGCGCGCGCGCGATCGCGACGCGCTGCTGCTCGCCGCCGGAGAGCTGCCGCGGAAAGTGATGGGCCCGGTGCAGCATGCCGACGGCCTCAAGGCTCGCTTCGGCGCGTGCCAGGCGCGCCTTGCGGCCGACGCCGCAATAGACCAGCGGCAGCGCGACGTTCTCGATCGCATTGTGGCGGGCGAGCAGATTGTAGGACTGGAACACGAAGCCGATGCTGCGGGCGCGCAAGGACGACCGGCGATCTTCCGAGAGCTCGGCGACATTGGCGCCCTCGAGATGGACCGCGCCTTCGCTCGGCAGATCGAGCAGCCCGATCATGTTCATCAGCGTCGATTTCCCGGAGCCCGACGGTCCCATCACGGCGACGATCTCGCCCTGCGCGATGTCGAAGCTGACGTTGCGCACTGCTGTGACCGCGACCCCGTCGGTGCGATAGGTCCTGGAGACGGACCGGAGACTGATGAGGGGCAGGGGGGCGCTCATGATCCGAACCTGATTCCGAAGAATTCCATGCCCGCCGGCCGGATGGCCTGGCCGACGGCGACCTGGCTGCCCTCGGCGAGGTCTCCGCTCTTGAGGGCGACCTGTTCGGTGCCGGCCGCCCCGACCGTCACCGCAATGCGCTGGAGTGCGCCGCTGGCCGTGCGTACCCACACGCCGCTGTTCGCAGGAGTTGCGTCCGGCCGCGTGCCGGATGGCTGGAACCGCAGCGCGGCAAGCGGCACTTTCAGCACGTCGTCCTGCCGCTCGATCACGATCTTCACCAGGGCCGTCATGCCGGGCAGCAGCGCACCGTCGAGGTTGGAGGTCGCCAAGACGACGGTGTAGGTGACGACGTGCTGCTGGTTCTGCGGCGCCTTGCGCACCTGCCGCACCACGGCCTCGAAGCGGCGGTCGGGATAGGCATCCACGGTGAAATAGGCGTGCTGGCCGGAGGCAATGCGCCCGATATCGGCTTCGTCGACCTGGGCGTGGATCTCCATGTCCTCCAGGCGGTGGGCGACCACGAAGGTGGTGCGCGACTCCAGGCCGACGGCGAGGGTCTGGCCGTCGTTGACGAACCTGCCGACGACGACGCCGTCGATCGGCGAGCGGATCACGGTGCGGTCGAGATCGGCCTGGGCCGCGGCGAGGACGGCGGCTTTCTCCGGCACCGCCATGCGCGCCTGCTGCAACTCGGCTTCGATACGGCGGACATCGGCCTGCGCACCGTCCACGGCGTAGGCGTTGAGCGACATCAGGACCTCGGCCTCGCGCTCCTGGGACAGGCGCGCGGTGTATTCCGTCTGCGCATCGTCGACCGTCGTCGACGCCACGACGTTCTGCGACTGGAGCGCCAGCTTGCGCTGCAAGGTCTTCTGCGCCGAAGCCTTGACCGCCTGCGCGCTGTCGAGCTTGGCGGCGAGCACGTCGCGGCTGCCTTTGGCGTTCTGCAGGTCGATCCGGGCGCGATCGAGCTTGGCGCGCGCGATGTCGACCAGCGAATTGGCGACGGCCATGGACGCCCTGGCTTCGTCGACCTTGGCCGCGAAGCTGCGCGGATCGATCAAAGCGAGCGGCTGGTCCCTGGCGACAGTGTCGTTGAAGTCGACATAGACCCGGGCGAGTTGCCCGGACAGCTGGGAACCGACCTCGATCGTCTTGACCGGCTGGAGCGCGCCGGTGACGGTGATGGTCTGCTCGATGCTGCCACGCTGGATCGCGGCGTAGCGGAACAATGGCGCATCCGACCCGAACGTCGGGGCTTGGCGCCCGCCGGGCACGAGCAGCCGCTTCGTCGAGTCGTAGGCGTGAGCCGCCGTGTCTGCCGCGCTGCCGGCGGCGCCGGCGATGACGGCCGGCCCCGCGGCATAGACCGCGGCGAGGCCGCATGCAGTTCCGAGCAAGGCCACAATTGGCACAAATCGCATATCAAAAACCCGCCTGCTTGAAATGGCTTCGTTGGCGGCACGTCCTAATATCGCGCTATGGTTGTAAATCATCCGAAGCGATATCGATCGTCAGTATGTCGTGGCTGCGAGGGCGACGGTCGGGCGCGCTGAATGATCCAGAAGTAAAGGACGCAGGTGCGACTTTTCGTGATTTGCTGGAAATGCATACCGGGCGTATCGATATGATGCGCGCGGTATCGAACTCGATAGGCTGACTGAACGTCCCGTATGATCCGGCCAGTGGGGCCGATGATCGGCGTTCACGTCGGCGCATGGGTGGCGACGCCATGACGCAGTCGGCGATACCGCGGCGAAGATGCCGGATTGCCGCAGACGCGATGCCGCATCTTGCCGCGATGCCGCCGGCGGCGGGATCGAATCCCTGTCATCACGAAGCCCGATATGTGAACGCCTTCACTCGTCTTCACGGAGTGATGGCCCTAAGACGTCGAGCCGGTGGATCGATTCTATTCGCTCGATCCCCGCGAATTCAATCAAGCACCTTGTTATCGCTTGCAAGAAGAATGGATGGTTCGTTGCTTGCTCATCGAGCCCCAAGCCGGGGAGTCCGTTGCCATGAGTTCGGCTCAAGCCACAGTTTATGTCGTTGACGACGAAGTTCAGATCAGAAATGCGATTGGAAGTCTCTGCGAGGAGACCGGGCACCAGGTCAAGTTGTTTGCCTCAACCAACGAGTTTCTCGCGGAGAGTCTGTCCGCCGGTCCTTCCTGCCTCGTGCTCGACGTCCGCTTTCCCGGCACGTCGCCGACCGGCCTCGAGCTGCAGCGCAGGCTCGCCGAGACGGGCGTGCCGATTCCGATCGTTTTCATCAGCGGCCATTCCGATGTCCGTGTCTCGGTCGAGGCGATGAAACGCGGCGCGGTCGAGTTTCTGCCAAAACCCTTTCGCGAGCAGGAGATCCTCGACGCCATCAGGCACGGCATCGAGCGCGACCGCAGGCGGATGGAACGCGAGGCGGCGGTGCGCGATGCAAGGCAGCGCGTCGAGACGCTGACGACGCGGGAGCGCGAGATCATGCTGCTGATGGCCGAGGGGCTGGTCGCCAAGCAGATCGCGGCACGGCTTGGCGTCAGCGAAGTGACGGTGAAGGTGCATCGCGCCAGGATGATGCGAAAGCTGGAGCTGCGTTCGCCGATCGAAGTGGTGCGGCTGGTCGACGGCATCGAGCGCGACGCGGCAGCGGCACGCGCCAGTGCGGGACAGCCGCAAATCTAGCATTGCGCGTGGCCGCGCGCCGCGCATCGTCTAGTCCGTACCAACTAGCATGAACTGCAGTCTATCGCACCGGGCACCGTCGGTTCAGAGTCATCCCACGATGTCGGCCGCATTCGAGACCGCCATCCGAAACCAGTCAGACAACTTGGCCAGAAAGGGATACTCCATGCGCAAATTGTTTTTTGCTTCCGTTGCCGTGTTCGCCCTGTCTTCCGCAGCCCACGCCGCCAATACGTCGACGACCGTGCAGGTCGGCGTCGTGAACGGCTCGAGCGTTTCGCAGCAGGGCCTCACCAATGACTCTTCGTCGACGACCCAGATCGGCATCCTGAATGGTGCGTCCACCATGCAGGGCACCAGCTCGCCGTCGCTCAACAACGCCAGCACCGTGAACCAGGCCGGCGTGCAGAACTCGGCGACCACGGGCCAGGTGGCCTTCGGCAACAACACCAGCGGGATCACCCAGAACTCGTTCGGACCGCCCGCGCTCCAGAACAACTCCGCCGCCGTCGGCCAGCTCAGCGGCCTCGGCATCAACACGAGCACCGTCTCGCAGACGGCGCACTGAACCACCTCGTCGGCCGGACGCGCCACAGCGCGGCGCGTCCGGCCCATTCTCGCGGAGGACATCACATGCGGATCACCTATCTCGTTGCGACGGCCATCGCGCTCAGCGCGTTGACCGCCGTCGATGCCCGGGCCGGCAACTCGGCCAGCGTGCTGCAATTCGGGTCGACCAACAGCTCCTTCATCTCGCAGAGCGGCGGCACCAACAACAGCGCCACGACGATGCAGTTCGGCGCAACCAATACGGCCACCACCTTGCAGACCGGCTCGCTCCTCACCGTCAACACCGCGGTGACCGGGCAGGGCGGCACCACCGCGACGGCGTCCAACACGGCGCTGACCGGCCAGGTCGGCGGCTCCAATTCGAGCCTGATCGGCCAGATCGGCGCCAACAACACGGCCGGCGTCGGGCAGCTCGGAATCCTGAACGGCTCGACGATTCTCCAGCAGACCCCGTGAGCCATCCTGAAGTGGTGAGGCACGTCATGAAACCTCTCTTGAGACGCGCGGGTGCCGCGATGCTCGCTTTGTGCTGCGCCGGCGCCGGATCGGCCGACGCCCAGACCGCCGACATCAAGACCATCGTGTCGGTCGGCGGACCGCCGGTCGTGCTGAACCAGAACAGTCAGCTCAACATGGCGGGCGTGTTCATGATCGGCGGCAGCACCAGCGCGACGGTGACGCAGAACGGCGTCAACAATGCCACCGGCGTGCTGCAATTCGGCGGAACGAATTCGGCATCGATCGGGCAGGCCGGGATGAACAATGTCGCCTTCGTCGGCCAGACCGGCCAGTCGGCGACCAGCCTGGTGTCGCAGCTCGGCGCCATGAACACCGGCACGCTCGCGCAGTTCAGCACGGTCAACAGCTCGATGATCGTCCAGACCGGTCCGTAAGGCGCGCGTGAACGCATCGGTGTCGGGAACCAGAGGGGAAGCGCGATGCGGTGTGGCAGAGAGGTTTTCAGGCGGGCTCTGGCGGTTGCGGCATTGCTTGCCGCCATCGGCATGGCGACGCAGGCGTCGGCCGGGTCGGTCCAGCGCGGGACCACGAACCGGGCCGTCAGCATCGAGACGATCGTGCAGTTCGGCGACAACGTGCAGCCTGTCACGATCGAGGAGAACAGCCGCGTCAATATCGCGCGGGTGATCCAGATCGGCGGTACCGGAACGGTGGATGCGACGATCATCCAGAACGGCACGCGCAATTTTGCCAACGTGATCCAGGTCGGCGGCACCACCAACGCGGCGATCGGTCAATCCGGTCTCAGCAACACCGCCGACATCACCCAGATCGGCAATTCGACCAACGCGCTCCTGCTTCAGATCGGCGACATGAACTCGGGAGCGGTGAGGCAGTTCGGTCGTTTCAACTGGCTGGCGATCTTCCAGTTCAGCCGATGATGGAGGTGTGACATGAGATTGCTCCTGCTCGCATCCGGAATAGGATTCATCGGAGCGGTCGCGATGGCGCCGGCCGGCGCCGGCGACGGCCACACCACAATTGTCCAGGATGAAAACGGGGCGGCGACGATCACGCAAAGCGGCGATCCCGCGCAGGCCGAAGTCAGGATCGAGAAAGAACCCGGGCGCACCACAGTGTACCGGCGCAGCGGCGGCAACACCGCCATCGTGTCGCAGGGCAGCGGACATGCGCAGGACATGCTCGATTGGCTGCGCAAGCAGCATCAAGACCACTGACGCACAGCATGGACGCGCGAAGGCCCGCCGCCCCCTGGAGGACGACGGGCCTCGTCGAAGGCCGGGCTACCAGCTGCGGTATCGGCCGGTCAGCGTGCCGTTGTTGTTGCCGTCGGGGCCGACATCGCCCTGTGTCGAGCTCGGCGCCGGATGGTTGGTGCCGTTCATCGCGCCATACGGCCCCGCCGTGCCGGGATAATACATCGCGCGCGGCTGGGCGGTTTCGTAGCCGGCGCCGCTGCGCTCCCATCCCACGGGGTTGCCGAACCGATCGACGGTCTGCGCCGATGCGGCGGCGGTGCCGGCGACGAGCGCGGCCGTGATCAGGCCGACGAGTTTTGTAGTCTTCTGCATGCGAGAGGCTCCTTGCTTCTTGTCGGGGCCAACGACCACGATTGGGGAGCGTTCCGGACATATGCGGCTGGCCCGATCAACTCTGATCAACAGCTGATGAGGAGGCATCCCTGGCACGACGTGCCTCAAACAGGCGAGAATTCCGGGCGTTCTGCCGCACCCGGTTCCGCGTTTATCCCGCGCCTTAACCAATAATTAATTATACGTTTGCGGGTGGGCGACAGCCCGGCCTAGCCTGCGGTGGGGAGCCGCGGAAAGCCAAACGAGTTGGTGCGTATCATGATGTCCAGATCATATGGGGCGCTGTTCGCCTCGCTCAGCGCAGCCGCGCTGCTCCTTAGCTCCAGTGACAGTTTTGCCAGACCTGGTGGCGCCGCGCCGCATGGCGTCGTGGCCACTGCCGCGCCTTCCGGTTCGATGGCGCGTCCGCCGATCGGGCCGGGCGCCCGGTTCCGCGGCCGCAACACGCCCTGGGTCTATTGGCCGGGCGGCGGCGGCTTCTACTACGGCGGCGGAAACGACAACCAGCCCTTCGTCGATATCGGACAGCCCGTCTCCAACGACGTGCGCTACACCTACACCTATGACGTTCCCTGGGACTGGACGCATCGCTTCCCGCCGAACGTGGTGCCGTCCGACCGGCCCTATGTGCCGAGCTGCCCGACGGAGCAGGTGACGGTGCCGGGCCGCGGTGGCGGCGAGCACACCGTCAACGTCATGCGCTGCTACTAGCCGAGCTCGAAGCTGGTCACGCCGAAGACGCGGTCGATCCGCAGCGGCGGGATCGGCCCGGTGTACATCCGCGCCGTCTCGAATACCGGTTTGAGGCCGAGCTCTTCCGCAAGCGCAATGGCGTCGCGGTTGACGGCGGGGACATCGAGGAAGACGTCGCCGCCGCCGGCCCTTGCCAGCAGGGCCTGCACGACCTTCTCCGCAGCGATGCGATCGTCGGCGACGAGCGGGCCGACCTTGTAGCCGCTCCGGCACGGCCGGATCACACCCCATGCGGCCAGCTTCCCATCGCGCATGAGCGCACGGCCGAGATGGCCCGGCGTCCTGATCCAGGCGCGCAGGAAGGCGCTGCGCTGCGCCGGGAAGACTGTGGCGTCGTCGGCCTCGACAAGCGCGAGCGGGACGTTGTCGAGCGCAATGACATCGGCGGGCGCCGGCGGCGCGGCGAGCGTGCCGCCATAGCGGATATTGGCGTAGGCGAGCTGGAAGCCGGACTTCCTGTAATTGTCCTGCTGCGCCACGACGCCGTCGAGCCCGATGACGCGCGGGCCGGCATGCGCGATCGCCGCGTTCCAGATGCGCAGGCCGTGGCCGGAGCCGCGATAGCCCGAGCGCACGATGTAGAAGCCGAGGAAGGCGAAGCGATCATCGTAGTTGACGCAGGAGACGGTCGCGACCGGCTCCCCCCCCCCCCCCCCCCC
>NZ_AKIY01000217.1 GCF_000282615.1 Bradyrhizobium sp. YR681
CGGCAGCGGCCCGCCGCTGCTGCTGTTGCACGGCTTCTCCGAGACCCACGTGATGTGGCACCGCGTGGCGCCTGAGCTGGCCGACGCCTTCACGCTGATCATCGCCGACCTGCCGGGCTATGGCTGGTCCGACATGCCCGAGACCGATGCGCTGCACATCCCCTACAGCAAGCGCGCGATGGCGAAAGCCATGGTGGAGGTGATGGAGCAGCTCGGTCACGTCCACTTCGCGCTGGCCGGCCACGACCGCGGCGGCCGCGTGTCGTATCGATTGGCGCTCGACCATCCCGGCCGGCTGTCGAAGCTCGCCGTGCTCGATATCCTGCCGACCTATAATTACTGGGAGCGGATGAACCGCGCCTATGCCCTGAAGATCTATCACTGGACGTTTTTGGCCCAGCCCGCCCCGCTGCCGGAGACGCTGATCTCGGGCCAGGGCGAGTTCTTCCTGCGCTTCAAGATGGCGAGCCAGACCAGGTCGAAGACGCTGGATGCGATCGACAAGCGCGCGCTCGAGCACTACATCGCCCCGTTCCGCGATCCCGCCCGCATCCACGCGATGTGCGAGGACTACCGCGCCGGCGCATATTTCGACTACGACCTCGACAAGGCCGATTTCGAAGCCGGCAAGAAGATCACGATCCCGATGCTGGCGCTGTGGGGCAATGCCGGCGTGGCCCAGGCCGCCGCGACGCCGCTCGACACCTGGAAGCAATGGGCGACCAACGTGGAGGGCATGCCGGTGGATTCCGGCCACTTCCTCACCGAGGAGAACCCGGACGTCACCGCGAATGCGCTGCGGGAGTTTTTCTCGGCTTAAGCCCCATCGTCATTGCGAGCGAAGCGAAGCAATCCAGACTTTTTCCACGGCGACAGTCTGGATTGCTTCGTCGCTTCGCTCCTCGCAATGACGGGGAGAGTCCCTATCGCCGCTCCCGAAAGAACTCCTTGAGCAGCCGCGCCGACTCGCTCTCGCCGACACCGGAATAGACATCCGGCGTGTGGTGGCAGGTCGGCGAAGTGAAGAACCGCACGCCCGATTCCACCGCGCCACCCTTGGGGTCGGCGGCGCCGTAATAGAGCCGCCTGACCCTTGCAAAGGAGATGGCGCCCGCACACATGGTACAGGGCTCCAGCGTCACGTAGAGGTCGCAGTCGACCAGGCGCTCGCTGCCGATCTTTTTGGCCGCCTCGCGCAGCGCAACGATCTCGGCATGGGCGGTGGGGTCGTAATCGGTCAGTGTCCGGTTGGCGGCGGTGGCAATGACCTCGTAATTGCGGACCACCACGCATCCGATCGGAACTTCGCCCGCCTTTCCGGCATTTTCGGCCGTTTTGAGCGCCAAATCCATGAAAGAGGGGGCTTTCAAGCCTCGTATCATCCGAAGAAACCTGCTAGTAGCTGCGCCTTCAGCAGAAGTGCTTATCGATTTTGCCTGAGCATGCGGCTCGCAACGAGCGCGCGCAATGCTTTCCGGCCATCCCCTGAGTGAGATCATTCATGCCTCGCGACAGCGACAAAGACAACGATTCCCGCGGCCGGCGAGGCCCGGCCAGAAGCGGCCCGCCCAAGGGCCGCTCCGGCAAGCCGCGCGGACCCGAGAAGAAATTCGCCAAGCGCGGCCCCGAGGGCAGGAGCGACGCCCGCCCGCCCCGTGGCGACCGCGACAGCCGTCCGCCTCGCGCCGACCGCGGCGACCGTCCGAAATTCAATCGCGACAACCGCGGTGGTGAGGGGCGCGGCGAGCGCAGCTTCAAGCCGCGCGGCGACCGCCCGTTCTCCGATCGCTCCTCGCGCGATGGCGAGAAGCGGCCGTTCAAGCCGCGCGGTGATCGGCCGTCCTTTGGCCGCGACGATCGTCCGCCGCGCCGGGATCGCGACGATTCCCGTCCCGCCGGCCGGAGCAGTGACAGAAAGTTTGGCGACAAGAAGCCTTACGCGCCGCGCGGCGACCGTCCGGAGCGCAAGTTCGACGGCGAGCGGAAGTTTTCGCGGGGTGGGCCGCGTGAGGATCGTGGCGAGCGCAGCTTCAAGCCGCGTGGAGACCGTCCGAATTTCGATCGCGGTGATCGCGCGCCGCGGGGCGAGCGCCCGGAGCGCAAGTTCGACGGCGAGCGAAAGTTTTCACGGGGCGCACCGGATCGCGGTCCGCGCAAGGATTTCGGCGGCCGTGATCGCGGCCAGGACAAGCCCTGGCAGAAGCGCGAAGGCGGCGGCGATGACCGTCCGCGTTTCTCGCGTTCGCGCGACGATCGTCCGTCGGGCGATCGCCCGTTCCGCGAGCGGCCCAAGTTCGATCGTCCGCGCGATGACCGTCCCAAATTCGACCGGCCTCGCCGTGACGGCGATGGCGAACGCGGTGGACGCGGTGACGACCGCCCGAAATTCAATCGTCCGCGTGAGCGCTCCGAGGGGCGCTCCGACTGGCACGAGCATCCGCGCAGTGAAGGCGGTTTCCGCGATCGCCCGCGCCGTGAAAACGAGGATGAGAGCCGGATCTTCGAGAAGCGTCCGGCCTTCGGCGGCCGCGGCGCTTATCGCGAGCGCGACCGCGATTTCGATCGCCGGCCGCGGCGCGAGGAAGAGCCGAAGCCGAAGAAGGCCGGCGAACGCATCGCAAAAGTGCTTTCGCGCGCGGGCCTTGCCTCGCGGCGCGACGCGGAGGAGATGGTCACGCAGGGCCGCGTCGCCGTCAACGGCCGCGTCATCAATTCGCCGGCGCTCGACATCACCTCGAACGACGTCGTCACCGTCGACGGCAAGCCGTTGCCGGAGCGTGAGCGCACGCGGCTGTTCCTGTATCACAAGCCGCGCGGCCTGATGACGACGCATGACGACCCCGAGGGCCGTCCGACCGTGTTCGACAATCTGCCCGAAGGCCTGCCGCGGCTGATCTCGATCGGCCGGCTCGACTTCAACACCGAAGGCCTGTTGCTGCTCACCAATGACGGCGGCCTCGCGCGCACGCTGGAACTGCCGGACACCGGCTGGCTGCGCCGCTACCGCGTCCGCGCTCATGGCGACGTCACGCAGGCGCAGCTCGACGAGCTCAAGAACGGCATCGAGGTCGAGGGCGTCAAATACGGTCCGATCGACGCGACGCTGGAACGCGACCAGGGCGCCAATGTCTGGCTGGTGTTCGCGATCCGCGAAGGCAAGAACCGCGAGGTGCGCAACGTCTGCGCCCATCTCGGGCTCGAGGTGAACCGGCTGATCCGCGTGTCCTACGGCCCGTTCCAGCTCGGCGAAGTCCCCGAAGGCCAGGTCGAGGAGATCAAGTCGCGCGTGCTGCGCGACCAGCTCGGCGACAAGATCATCGAGAAGTCGGGCGCGCAGTTCGACGTGCCGAAGAAATCATCGTCGGGCGACGACGATGCACCGCGCGAAGCGAAGCCCGTCAGCAAGCGCGCCGTGATCAACGACCGCAAGGGCCGTCGCGTGCTGGTGCAGCGCACCGGCAGCGAGGAAGCGCGCGAGCGCAACGAGGCGGAGGCGAGCGGCTACGGTCCGCCGCGCCGCCCCAAGCGCGGCTATCACGGCAAGCGCGATTTGACGCCGAAGGAGGACTAGTTGCGCGTCGTCGGCGGTCGCTTGAAGGGGCGTAATCTCGCCTCGCCGTCTTCGCGCGATATCCGCCCGACGGCGGATCGCCTGCGCGAGTCCGTGTTCAACATCCTCGTGCACGCCTATGACGATCCGATTCCGGATGCACGCGTGCTCGATCTCTTTGCCGGCACCGGAGCGCTCGGCATCGAGGCATCGTCGCGCGGCGCGAAGTTCGTGCTGTTCGTGGACAATGGCGCGGAGGCGCGGGCGCTGTTGCGCAACAATGTCGAGACGCTTGGTCTTGGCGGTGTGACCAAGGTTTATCGCCGCGATGCGACCGATCTTGGCCCCGCGCATCCGGTCGAGCCGTTCTCGCTGGTGTTCCTCGATCCGCCCTACGGCAAGGGTTTTGCGGAGAAGGCGCTCGCCTCCTTGCGCGATGGCGGCTGGCTGGCGCCGGGTGCGCTGCTCGTGGTGGAGGAGGCGAAGGCCGCGCAGTTCGCGGCGCCCGAAGGTTACGAGGAATTGGAGCGGCGGGCGTATGACGACACGGAGTTCGTGTTTTTGCGTAGGGCGGATTAGCGTAGCGTAATCCGCCATTGCCTATTTCCGCAGAGATAGAAGAGGTGGATTACGCCTTCGGCTAATCCACCCTACGAAATCACCGCCGCCCGAACAGCTTCTCCACGTCGCTCAGCTTCAGCTCGACATAGGTCGGCCTGCCGTGGTTGCACTGGCCGGAGTTCGGCGTCTCCTCCATCTCGCGGAGCAGGGCGTTCATCTCTTCGGGCCGCAAGCGGCGGCCGGCGCGCACCGAGCCGTGGCAGGCCATGGTGGCAGCGACGTGCATCAGGCGCCGTTCGAGAGGAAGAGCCTCGTCCCACTCGGCCATGTGCTCGGAGAGATCGCGCAGCAGGCCGCCCGCATTGGTCTTGCCGAGCAGAGACGGCGTCTCGCGCACCGCGACCGCGCCGGGGCCGAAGGATTCGATCGCCAGCCCAAACGATGCGAGCTCCTCGCTGCGATCGAGCAGGCGCTCCACAATGGCCTCGTCCATCTCGACGATCTCGGGGATCAGCAGGATCTGCCGCTGCACGCCGTTTTCGGCCAGCGAGGCCTTCAGCCGCTCATAGACGATGCGCTCATGCGCGGCGTGCTGGTCGACGATGATCAATCCGTCGCGGGTCTGCGAGACGATATAGGTCTCGTGGATCTGGGTGCGCGCCGCGCCGAGGGGACGGTCGACGAGGTCGCTGGCCGGTTGGGATTCGATCCGCACATCCGCGCTGGGTGCGCCGACATCGAACGCAGCCTGCGCGCGCTCGGCGAAGGCGGGCGCCGCCGATCCGTCGAATGACGGCATCGGCGCGACCGGTGCCGATGGCGAGGCGCGCCAGTCCCAGCTTGCCGGACGCGGCGGCGTGAAGGCCGGCCGGAACGATGACAGCGCGCTCTCGCCGCTGTTGGCAGCGGTGCGCCGGCCCTCACGCGCGAGCCCTTCCTTCAGCCCGTGCACGATCAGCGCACGCACGAGGCCGGCGTTGCGGAAACGCACCTCGGTCTTGGCGGGATGCACGTTGGCGTCGACCTCGCGCGGGTCGAGCGTGACGAACAGCGCCAGCACCGGATGACGGTCGCGCGGCAGATAATCGGCATAGGCCCCGCGCACGGCGCCGAGGATCAGCTTGTCGCGCACCGGTCGGCCGTTGACGAAGAGATATTGCCCGAGCGCGTTGGCCTTGGTCAGCGCCGGCGCTGCGGCGTAGCCGGAGACGACGACGCCCTCGCGTTCGGCATGGACCTCGAAGGCATGGCTGCGGAATTCTGCGCCCAGAATGTCGCCGAGCCGCGTCAGCCGTCCGGCGGCGCCGGGCAGGGCAGCAGCCCAGGTGACAGGCGCGCGTTCCTCGCCCGCGAGCGTGAAGGCGACGTCCGGCCGCGCCATCGCGAGGCGCCTGACGACCTCGCGGATGGCTTCCGCCTCGGTGCGGTCGGTCTTCAAAAACTTCAGCCGTGCCGGCGTCGCGTAGAAGAGGTCGCCAACCTCGACGCGGGTGCCGTGGGCCAGTGCCGCCGGCATGATCTCGGACTTCTCGCCGCCCTCGACATTGAGCGCCCAGGCATGCGGCTCGCTGGCGTGGCGCGTCGTGATCGACAGACGCGCCACCGATCCGATCGAGGGCAGCGCCTCGCCGCGGAACCCGAGGGTGCGGATCTGGAGCAAATCCTCGTCGTCGAGCTTGGAGGTGGCATGGCGCTCGACCGCGAGCGCGAGATCCTTCGCTGTCATCCCGCTGCCGTCGTCGGTGATGCCGATCCGCCGCCGGCCGCCGCCGTCGGTGAAGACGTCGATCCGGCTCGCACCGGCATCGATGGCGTTCTCGACCAGTTCCTTGACCACGCTCGCCGGGCGCTCGACCACCTCGCCGGCGGCGATGCGGTTGACGACCTGTTCGGGCAATTGGCGGACGGGCATGGGCTCGGACTTGGGCTTACGATCTGGATTCGCTGACGGCGTTATTCTAGGCCGTGTTGCGTCAAAAGCATGTGTTGGGCAACAGCTGTGTGGGGCCCTGGGGAAGAGGGCGGTCTATCACATTGAAGACATTGGGCGTTCGATAAAAATCGCGTGGCGGCCCGAGGCCGATCTTCTCCTGCCGTCCTGATTGTGGGGGCACCGGCCGCGGTGTAGCATCGTGAAAAAATGGCAACAGGACGGGAGGACGCCATGTGCCATCTCTTCGCGCACCAGCCCCAACGCGACTACGAATCCCAGACCCGTAGCTTGCGGATTGGCGGGCACTGCACCTCGATCCGGCTGGAGATGGCGTTCTGGGACACGCTGGAGGAGATCGCGGCCAAGGAGAACATGAGCGTCGGAAAATTCCTGACCACGCTCTACAACGAGGTGCTCGACCACCACGGCGAGGTCAACAATTTCGCCTCGCTGCTGCGCTGTTCGTGCCTGATCTATCGGTCGAAGTCGACGGCGTCGGTGCAGGAGTTCAAGGCCACGGTGGCGCCCATTCTCGACGCGGCGGAATAGACCCGCCGTCATTGCGAGGAGCCCTTGCGACGAAGCAATCCAGAGTCTTTCCGCAGAGGCATTCTGGATTGCTTCGCTTCGCTCGCAATGACGGGGGAGAGAGCGGTTTGCCGTCTCAAATCTCCTTCTTCTGCATCGCACCCGCAATGTAGTCCGCCTGCCGGATCGCCAGCGCGACGATGGTAAGCGTCGGATTGCAGGCCGCGCCGCTGGTGAACTGGCTGCCGTCGGAGACGAACAGGTTCTTGACGTCGTGGCTCTGCCCGAACTTGTTGACCACACCGTCGCGCGGCTTCTCGCTCATCCTGTTGGTACCGAGATTGTGCGTGCTCGGGTAGGGCGGCGTCGGATAGGTCACGGTGGCGCCGACGGCGTCATAGACCGCAGCTCCTTGCTTGTAGGCGTGGGCCCGCATCGCGACGTCGTTGGGATGATCGTCGAAATGCACGCTCGCGACCGGCTGGCCGAACTTGTCCTTGACGACGGGGTCGAGCGTGATGCGGTTGGTCTCCTGCGGCATGTCCTCGCCGACCAGCCACATGCCGGCCATCCTGGGATAACCGTCGAGCGCCGCGGTGAACGGACGGCCCCAGGCGCCGGGATTGAGGAACGCCGCCATGAAGGGCAGGCCGATCGAGAGGGTCTCCATCTCATAGCCGCCGACGAAGCCGCGCTTCGGATTGTTGGCGGCTTCGTCGCGGATGATGCCGGCCATGGTGGTGCCGCGATACATGTGCACCGACTTCTCGAACACGGCGTAGACGCTGCCGGTCATGTGCCGCATGTAGTTGCGGCCGACCTGGCCCGATGAATTCGCCAAGCCGTCGGGGAACATGGTCGAGGCGCTGTTGAGCAGCAGCCGCGGACTTTCGATCGAATTGCCGGCGACCGCGACGATGCGCGCCTTCTGGCGCTGCATCGCGCCGGTTTCGTCGGCGTAGACGACGCCGGTAACTTTGCCGCTAGCATCGTGCTCGATCTTGACCGCCATGCTGCCCGGCCGCACTTCGAGATTGCCGGTCGCCTCGCCCTTGGGGATCTCGGTGTAGAGCGTCGACCATTTCGCGCCGGATTTGCAGCCCTGGAAGCAGAAGCCGATCTGCTGGCAGGCGCCGCGGCCGTCGCGCGGCTGGCTGTTGATCGCCATGTTGCCGGTGTGCACGGTTTTGTAGCCGAGCTTCTTCGCGCCGGCCTCCAGCACCTTGAAATTGTTGTTGCCGGGCAGTCCGGGAATGCCGTTGGTGCGGGTCACGCCCATCTTGTTCTCGGCCTTGGCGTACCACGGCTCGATCTCCGCGAGGGTCACCGGCCAGTCCAGCAGATTCGCGCCGGGAATGTTGCCATAAGCGGTTTTCACCCTGAACTCGTGCTCGTCGAAGCGCAGCGACGCGCCGGCCCAGTGCGTGGTCGAGCCGCCGACCGCCTTGACGATCCAGGCCGGAAGGCCCGAGAAGTCTTTAGCGACGCGCCATGTCCCCGACGTGGTACGGGCGTCGGTCCAGGCCAGCTGGGAGAAACTCTCCCACTCGTCGTTGACGAAGTCCTGGTTCTCGATGCGGGGACCTGCTTCGAGGATCACCACCTTGACGCCCTTCTGCGCGAGCTCGTTGCCCAGCGTGCCACCGCCGGCGCCGGAGCCGACGATCACCACAACGCTGGAATCGTTCAGATCGAATTTTGCCATATGCGTTCTCCTGAACCGTTGGGGTGGGCTTAAGCCTTCGGCAGCCAGTCGATGTCGGCAAAGCCGCGGTTGATGTAGCCGCCATGCTCGGCTGAGGAGCCCTCGTAGCCGAACCGCGGCCAGACCTCTTTCTGGTTGTAGAGGGAGACGATGAGGTCGCCACGCACCTTCTGGAAGAAGTCGCTTCCCTCGATCTCCTTCAGCAGCACGACGCGGTCGGCTTCCCAGGGCACTTCTGCATAAGGAGCCTTGTGGCGATCTCGCGCGTTCTGATCGAGCCGCGCGATGCCGTCGCTGATCAGCGATTTGACGGCAGGGTCCTTGGCCGCCTTGCCGTCCCACGGCTTGATCGCAGTGATGTAGTAGCTGTCGCCGAGCACATCGTGCGGATAGATGTCGCGCGCGACCTTCAGCAGCGTCTTCATGGTCGCAGGCGACAGCGTGCTGGCCTCATCGGCCCAGGCGTCCTCGATGCCGACGGCGACGCTGGCCGCGACAGCGACGACCGGTACGGCGGTCGCCGCGCCCTTGAGAAAGACACGGCGGCTGTGCTTGCTTCGACGATCGACTTCTCTCATGGCATTCCTCCTTGGATTTTTGATTTTGTGATTTTGTCTAGTTGAAACGTCCGCCCCGCTGGATCACCTCGATCTTGTAACCGTCGGGATCGCTGACGAAGAAGAAGCGCGCCAGCGTTTTGCCGTCGTGCTTGAAGTCGCGTAAGGGTCCCGGCGCGAGCTTCTCGCGTGCGAAGCGGGCATGCTCGGCATCGAGATCCTCGACCACCACGGCCAGATGGCCGTAGCCGTCGCCGAGCTGGTACGGCTCCTTGCGATCGAAATTGACCGTCAGCTCCACCTCGAAAGGCGAGGAGGGATGACGCAGATAGATCAGGGCGAAGTCGGGAAACTTCAGATGGTCGGCGACTTCCAGGCCGAAGGCGCGCCTGTAGAAGTCGAGCGAGCGGGCCTCGTCGAGCACCCGGATCATGGAATGAACCGGCTTTGCCATTCAGTTCTGCTCCTTCAGATAAGCGATGATGGCGGCGCGCGTCTCCGGCTTCGCCTGCCGGTACACCATGGTCACGCCGGGAATGACGGCCTGCGGATTGGTCAGCCAGGCGTCGAGCCTGCCCTCGTCCCAGGCGAAGTCAGCCTTTGCGAGGTTCTCGGAATAGCGAAAGCCTTCGACCTTGCCGGCGGGGCGTCCCACGATCTTCACCAGCGGTGGTCCCTGCCGCGTCGGTTCCGACAGGCTCAAGGTGTGGCACACGGCGCATTGCTGCTTGAACAGCGTCGCGCCATCCGGCGGTTTTGCGGCTGGCAACGGCATCTGCGCATCGGCAACCCGCACCAACAGCACCATCGCGGTGCACAATCCCAGCACGATCGCACGCATCGCCAAAAGTCCGCCCATCCACTTCAAGTTCAGCGCGCAAACTCTAGGCGCCGCCAAACAGGCGGTGGTAGTAGCGGGCTGTTTCGCTTGCTCGCGGGGTGCGTTGTTCCGCGCTGCCGCATATGCGGAGGACAATTCCGCGAAACCGCCTCGAAATCCCAAAACGATCACCACACGAAGCAGTTTGCATCGCGATCGCGCCGTTCGAGCTCTCAACGCGATGAACTGGTCCGGCTCAGGCGGACGGCGCATCAAGCCGCCGAACCGATCATCGCGAAGATCCAGGAGAAATGGATGAAGTTGGTGAAGACCTCTGCAATCGCATGCGCCGTCTCTGCCCTCATTGCGACACCGGTTCTCGCGCAAGGGACGTCGTCTGGCGCCAAGCCTGGCGGCACTGTGCAAAGCAAACCCGTGCAAGGCAGCACGATGGGCAGCGGCGACGAGGAGATGAACGCCCAGCCGGGCGCGGCCGGCGAGACGACGGGCATGAAGCCGACGAAGGGCACCAGGGGCACGGTCGGCACCACAGGCAGTGCTGCGCACAAAGGGACCGCCGACGATGCCGCGACGGGCGGTGCAGCCACGGGCAAGCGCTACTAGCCGATGCAGTGAAACGGCAGAACTCCGGTCGCCCGGCGGCCGGAGTTCTTTTGCTGTGTCTGCTAGTCGTCGAAGCGTCCGCCGCGTCCGGCCTTGACGTCGCTACGCCGCTTCTTGCCCTCAAGTCGGCGCTGCTTGGAGCCAAAGGTCGGCCGGGTCGCGCGGCGCGGCTTTGGCCGTATCATCGCCTCGGTCAGGATCTCGACGAGCCGGTCGATGGCGTCCTGCCGGTTGCGCTCCTGGGTGCGGAAGCGTTGCGCCTGGATCACGATGACGCCGTCCTTGGTCATGCGCTGGCCGGCGATGCGGGCGAGCCGGATCGCCGCATCCTCCGGCAGGGTCAGCTTGCGCGTGTCGAAGCGCAGCTGGGCCGAGGTCGCGACCTTGTTGACGTTCTGCCCGCCCGGGCCGGAGGCGCGGACAAAGCCGATCTCGATATCGTCCTCGTCGATGACGAGATCGCGGGATATCCGCAGCATGTGGGCACCGGTGTCGGCTTACAGGGAATCAGACGGGCGCCAATTTAGCCGATCGTCCCGCAGTTTGCCTGTGCCTTGCTGGCGATGGCCGGCCCCCTAAACAGTCAGGTGCCAGCCGCCTGCGGCGTTGATGGTGCCGATTTGCGGGCCGTCCAGGATATTTTGGCCGTCCAGCAGCCACACGGCGAGCGCGTGTGTCGTCGTGTTCTCGAACAGCAGGTCGGTCTTGTTATCTCCGTTGTAGTCGCCGGTCGCATCGTATCGCCACCCGCCGGCTGCATTGATGCTGCCGATCTGGGGACTTGCCGCAATCTGAGTGCCGTTCATCTGCCAGATTGCCACGCCATGCGTGGTGTCGTTCATGAACAGAAGATCGGTCTTGCCGTCTCCGTTAAAGTCGCCGGTATCCTGGAAGTGCCATCCGGCGGCAGCGTTGATCGAGCCGACCTGCGGGCTTGCCGCAATCTGGGTGCCGTTCATCTGCCAGATCGCGACGCCGTGCGTGACGTCGTTGATGAAAAGCAGGTCGGTCTTGCTATCGCCGTTGAAGTCGCCGGTGGTCTGGAAATGCCATCCGGCGGCTGCGTTGATCGAGCCGATCTGCGGACTGGCCGTGATCTGGCTGCCGTTCATCTGCCAGACGGCGACGCCGTGCGTGGTGTCGTTGAGCATGAGCAGATCGGTCTTGCCGTCGCCGTTAAAGTCGCCGGTGGTCTGGAAGCGCCATCCGGCTGCCGCGTTGATGGTGCCGATCTGTGCATTTGCGCTGGCCTGGGTGCCGTTCATCTGCCAGATCGAGAGGGCGTGTGTGGTGTCGTTGAGCATGAGCAGATCGGTCTTGCCGTCGCCGTTGAAATCGCCCTTGGTCTGGAAGTGCGATCCCGCGCTGATGGTGCCGACCTGTGCGCTGGTAGCGATCCGGGTGCCGTCCATTTGCCAGACAGCGACGCCTTGGGTCGAGCTGTTGACGAACAGCAGATCAACCTTGCCGTCACCGTTGAAGTCGCCTTTGTCCTGAAAGTGCCAACCAGCAGCAGTGTTGATGGTTGCAATCTGCGGTCCGGCTGCAATCCGGGTGCCGTCCAGTTGCCACTCCGCGATCCCGTTGGTGGTCGAGTTGATGAACAACAGATCTGATTTGGCGTCACCGCTAAAGTCGCCTGGCGTCTTGTTGATTACACCGACAAAATCATCCGTGTTCAGATTGGCTTTGCTCACGTTCTGAAGCGTGATGGTATCGCCGGCGCCGAGGTTGATGATCGTATCATTGCCTGACTGTGTCGCGCGAGCAAGAAGCGCGGCAAGTGTGAAGTGGAACGGAGTGAGATCAATCTTGTCATCAGTATTCGCGCCGGCAACGAAGTCTCTGATGGTGTCGGTGCCGTCGCCTGACGCGAATACGAATCGGTCGTCGTTGGCGCCTCCCGTCAGAGAGTCGTTGCCACGACCGCCGGTAAGAATGTCGGCTCCGGTCCCGCCGTCGAGGCTGTCGTTTCCATCTTGACCGTGCAAGCTATCCGGGGATCCACCGCCGACGAGTGTGTCGTTTCCAGCACCGCCCCAGAGATCGTCCGGCCCGGCAGAACCCGTTCGGGAGAAGCCGGGGATTGTGTCGTTGTCATTGATAGTGAAGTTTACCACAGAGGAGGCGCCAGCTGTGTCAGGTGTCGCCAGGGCGCCATTGGTCGGATTCGACAGGACAACCTGGAATCCTTCCTTGCCCTCCACCAAGCCGTCCGCAACGGCCGTTACAACGATGTCTTTCTTGAATTCGCCGGGTGCGAAGTCTATCTGTCCGCCAGGGAATGCACCGCCAAAATCGGCCGCGCTTGCGCCCGTGCCAGCGACGCTCCAACGGACTGATCCCGCCTGCGACACGTTGCCTAGACGCGTCACGGTAATGACGGCTTGGTCTTGATCGTCCGGTGTGGATTCTGAAATGGAAGGGTCGTCGGTAGTTGCGGCGTAGAGTGTCTGCAATCCGCCGGTGATCTCATAAATGCGTACGGAAAAACTACCCGTGCCGCTCTTCTCAGAGCCGACGGCGAGCTTGATTGTTTCGTTCGCCCCCGCATGAAATTGAATATAGGGATTGTTCCCAGCTCCGTCGTTGCGTCGCGTGATTTCGGCACCATTTGAGTCAAGCAAACGGATATACGGGTCGTTGAGAGCGGTCGAGGATCCCGCGGTCGTCCAAACGACTGCGGCGTAGTCCTTCCCGGCGACGAGCGAGGTGATGTAGGTATCCTCGGCTCCGGATGAAGGTATGCTGTCGGTTATGCTGCTTCCGATGGCGAGCGTAGCTGGCTGAACGGCTGCTATTACCTGGGCAGCATTTTCAGATTCGCCTTCGATTGCGCCCGTGGAAGCTACAATAAAGTTATCGTCTGGCCCCGGTGCATTGCCGTTCACCGTTCCGTGCAGGCTGAGATCCCATGCAGTCCCGGCATCTGAGTTGGCGATGACCTGCACATGAATCGTGCCGGCCGTCGTCTCGGGAACAATGATAGGATTGCCATTGTTGTTCCACACACCGGACACGAGTCCCGGCGTCACATAAAGCGGATTCGTGGGATCGGAATCATCCCAAATCCGCAATTGGTCGGGAATGGTGTACGCATTAAAGCTGACAAATAGCTTTTCGCCTGCCACGACCGCATAAGGAGTCGCGGGAAAGCCGCTACTACCACCACTCGCGCTCAGATTTAGATCCGATGCTAGCGGCGCGTCCTTGATTGTGATTGTAGCCGCCAAGTTTGCCGAAATACTGTTCTTCGCAAGAAGAGTTTTCACGTCATCTGCGTACTCATCGATCGCCGGCGTCGATGGTTTATAATCAAACAGGTAATCGGTCAGCTTGAAGGTTACCGACTCGGGGTTCTCCTTTATTGAGTCTGCTATAGCCTTTACCGTAATGTCGGCGTTGATCTGGCCGGTTTGAAGGCCACCATCCAATTTGACCCAGTAACCGCCGTTGTATTGAACAACATTCGGTCCCTGAAATGAGAAATCGGTGTCGAGACCGGCGGCTCCTGAGGCCTCGATCCGAACATAGCAGGTTTTTGAGAAGCCTGTGCTATCTCCCGTGACTGACAGATTTAGATGAAGATCGGCTCCCTCCAGGCATTCGGCTTGATTGCCGACCACGGATAGCTTGAAGCCTGGCTTCAGGTTGGCGTGGCTGTCATCAAAGACGACATTTATGGTGTCGTGCTTTTGGTTCTTTGCAAAGTTTGCGTCACGAGTCTTTTCCTCAACGAAGTTCAAGAAATCGGTCGTGCTGGTCAAGCAGCCTTGCGAGCCACGAGACCAAATCTGGTCGCCGGGATGGTCGGTGGCAAAATGAAGCTCGATACCTGTGCGGTCGCCTCCATCCGGGTCGGGCGACAAGTGCCAAGTCGGCTTGCCACTGACGAGGTTGCCCATGAACGTCAGCTTCATCCCCGCTTGTGCAGCCCAAGGTACGTCGTCGTCCCAACCGCCCTGAGCTGATTTTAGGAGCTTGCCTGTGCCATCGAAAAATTCGAAGTAGGCTTGGCCCTGATCCATCCGCGTGACTTTGATGGAATATCCCTGTGCGCTTGCTGGAGTTGCCGGCTCCGGAACAATCGTGACCTGGGTGTTTGCCAATGCTACCCCCTGAAAAGAAAAAAGTACTGATGGCGAGGCTGCGAGCGCAATTCTCCAAAACGGAGCTTGCGTGTCGCATTAGAAATAATTTGAAATAAATAACATCAAAATGTATAGGTCAATCAAAAAAGCAACTTTTAGTTTAAGTAAGTTCGCGGAGCGTTTCGGCGAGAGAATAGACATCAGGCATCGCAAACCGGCTGATTGCCGCAATGCCGTGTGCGCGTGGTCGACGGCGCTATCGTCCCTCCACCTCCCTCACATATACAAATGCCACCCCGCGGAGTCATAGCTCACGAACTGCCCGCTGGTTGCGATCTGGGTGCCGTTCATCACCCATGATGCGACGCCCTGGGTGGAGCTGTTCTCGAACACGAGGTCGGATTTTCCGTCGCCGCTGAGGTCGCGCACCGCGTCGAAGTGCCAGCCGCCGGCGGCGTTGATGATGCCGATCTGCGAGCTCGCCGTGACCTGGGTGCCGTTCATCTGCCAGATCGCGACGCCGTGGGTGGTGTCGTTGAGGAAGAGCAGGTCGGTCTTGCCGTCGCCGTTGAAGTCGCCGGTATCCTGGAAGTGCCAGCCGCCGGCGGCGTTGACGACGCCGATCTGGGGCGCGTCGGTGATCCGGTTGCCGTCCATCTGCCAGATCGCGACGCCGTGGGTGGTGTCGTTGAGGAACAGCAGATCGGTCTTTCCGTCGCCGTTGAAATCGCCCGTCGTGGTGAAGTGCCAGCCGGCGGCGGCGTTGACGGTGCCGATCTGCGAATTGTCCGCGATCTGGGTGCCGTTCATCTGCCAGATCATGAGGCCGTGGGTCGATGCGTTCGAGAACAGCAGGTCGGTCTTGCCGTCGCCATTGAAATCACCGGTGCTGGTATAGGCCCAGCCGGCCGCCGCGATGCCGATCTGCGGTGCCGCCGTGATCTGGGCGCCGTCGATCTGCCAGATTGCGACGCCTTTGGTGGTCGCGTTCAGAAACAGCAGGTCGCTCTTGCCGTCGCCGTTGAAGTCGCCAGTGCCGGTGTAGGCCCACCCGCCCGCGGCATTGTAGATTCCGATCTGCGGTCCCGCGACGATGTTGTTGCCGTCCATCTGCCATTCGGCGATGCCGTGGGTCGAAGAGTTGATGAACAGCATGTCGGCCCTGCCATCGCCGTTGAAGTCGGCATTGCCGATGTAGTCCCAGCCGGCGGCGCCGTTGATGGTGCCGACCAGCAGATTGGCCGACATCTGCGTGCCGTTCATCTGCCACTGGTAGACGGTGTGGGCGGTATTGTTGATCAACAGCATGTCGCTCCTGGCGTCGCCGTTGAAATCGTTCACCGCCTTGTTCGGCACGCCGACGAAATCGTCGAGGTTCAGATTGGCCTTCGTGACGTTCTGAAGCGTCAGGGTGTCGCCGTTGGCGAAGCTGAACACGGTGTTGGCGCCGATCTGGGCCGCCTGTCCCAGGGCATGGGCGAGATCCGTATGGAAGGCGGTCAGGTCGATCCGGTCATCGGTATGCGCGCCGGCGACGAAATCGGTGATGGTGTCGAAGCCGTCGCCGGGGTTGAACACGAAAAAGTCGTTGTCGACGCCGCCGGTCAGCATGTCGGTGCCGACGCCTCCGGCCAGGATATCGTTGCCGACCTCGCCCCGCAGATAATCGTCGCCGCCGCCGGCGTAGATCACATCGGTCAGCTCGGTGCCGAGAATCCATTCTCCCGCGCCGGTGCCGGTGAAGGTGACCGTCAGCGTCGCGGCGTTGAAGCTGTGGCTGACGTCGCTCGTGCCGTAATAGTATTGAGACGCAGCGACATCCACCGTCCCCAGCGAAACCGTCGTGCTCGGACGGTTATATGACATTACCGTGTAGCTGGCATTGTCATGCGCGGGGTCGATCGTCGGCGTGCCCTCGAACGGATGCTTGAAGCCGAGCGCGTGCCCGATCTCATGAAGCGTGACCGAGTAACCGCCACGGCCGGGCGCCATGATGGCATCATTGCCGGCGTAGAAATTGGCGTTCAGGAAAACGTCGCCGCCGAGATTGTTGTAGGCGGGGGTGTAGAGCGTTGTGCCGCCCGCATTGGTGGTCTGATACTGCGGGAAATATCCGAAGCCGGCGGCCTGCTGCCCGTTGGAGGCGAGCTGTCCGGTCATGTCGTACATGTTGAAGCGGACCTGCCCGCCGACCGCTTCGGGGACTTCGATGAACGAAATCCCGCTGGCCGCCGCCCATACGCTCAGGGCCTGGCGAATATCGTCCTTCTGTGCGTCGGAAAACGCCGAGAAGCCCGGCCGGGCGACGGTGTCGTAGGACGCACGGGCGGAGTTGAAGCTGAAGGTGACGACGACCGCCGTGCCGAGCGGCGCGTCGGTATTCCACCGCGCCGTCTGTACCGTTCCGGTGATCGAGAGGATATCGTTGTCGACGGGCATGACGGCTCCTGCTTCCGGAGCCGCACATAGATTCTCTGGCGACAGCAATCAGCCTGTCGCGAACGCTCCCCAGCTCCCCGCGGAGGACGATATTCAGCCTCATTTCCGGAGTCAATCACGCCGCGCGCGCAGTGCTGTTGTACACCCTGCGTTGTGATGCGGACGCTCGCGGGCGCTGGAGCGCCCGCGGGACCGCGGATCAGTTCGACTTCGTCGCGGGTGTCGCCGCCGGTTGGGCTGCGGCCTGCGGGGCGCGGCCGACGACGACGGTCAGCAGGCCCTGGCCCCAGAGCCGCCTGGCGGCAACCTTGGCGTCGTCCAGCGTCACCGCATCGACGATGGCGTTGCGCTTCTCGATATAGTCGATCGGCAGCTTGTCCTGCTGATATTGCAGCAGCGCCTGCGCCAGCTTCGAGGAGGTGTCCAGCGCCAGCATCTGCGAGCCCTTGAGGTAGGACTTGGCCTCGTCGAGCTCCTTCTGCGTCGGACCTTCCTCGGCAATGCGGCGCACTTCCTTCTCGATGGCGTCGATGGTGTCGCCGGCGCGATCGGCACGGGTGCCGGTGTTGCCGATGAAGACCGCCGAATGCTGCATCCAGAGCAGCGATTCGAACACCGAATAAGCCAGGCCGCGCTTTTCGCGGACCTCGCGATAGAGCCGTGAGGACAGTCCGCCGCCGCCGAGGATGTGGTTGACGACATAGGCCGCCATGAAGGTCGGGTCGCTGCGCTTCACGCCGGGGCCGCCGAAGGTGATGACGGTCTGCGGCACGTCGAGCGGCACGAAGGCGCGCTGCGGCGGTTTTGCCGCCTCGATATCGGCGATCGGCGTGAGATTGGCCTTTGCGGGCAGGCTGCCGAAGGTGTGGTCGAGCAGCTTGCCGAGAGTCTCCGGATCGACATCGCCGACCACCGCCACCTTCAAAGTGTCCTTGGCGAGCACGCGGCCGACATAATCCTTCATGTCGGCGACCGTGATGGTCGGCACGCTGTCGAGCGTGCCGTTGGTCTGCCGGCCATAGGGATGATCGCCGAAGGCGACCTCGAGGAACTTGCGGCTGGCCAGTGACGACGGGTTGGTGGTCTCGCGGCGCAGGCCCGAGATCACCTGCGAGCGGATGCGTTCGACATCCGCGGTGTCGAAATGTGGCGAGGTCAAAGCCGTCCGCAGCAGGTCGAAGGCCTCGTCCTTGTTGTCGCGCAGCATGCGCAGGCTGCCGCGGAAGGTATCGCGGCTGGCGCTGAAGGAGAGCTCGATGGCGCGGCGATCGAGCCGCTCATGGAAGGTCTTGGAGTCGAGATCGCCGGAGCCCTCGTCGAGGAGATCTCCGACGAGGTTGGCGACGCCCGACTTGTCCTTGGGGTCCTGGGCCGAGCCGCCGGCAAAGGAATATTCCATGGCGATCAGCGGCACGGTTGCGTCCTGGACGAACCAGGCCTCGATGCCGCCGGGGGAGACCAGGCGCTGGATCTTTGCGGCCGCCTGTGAGGGCGAGATGGAAGCGAGCGCCAGCGCCGCGCCGGTGGCAAGGGACAGCGCGAAGTGACGCGTGCGAAGGAAGGAATAGGTCACGAACGCTTCTCCTCGCGCTTGGTCGCGGTGGTGTCCTTGATCAGATAGCCCGTCACGGAACGCTTCTTCTCGAGCCATTTTTGCGCCACGGCGCGCACCTGATCGGCGGTGACGGCGCGAATGCGGTCGGGCCAGCTCCTGATGTCCTCGACCGACAGGCCCGTGGTCAATGCCCCGCCATACCAGCGCGCCAGCACCGCCTGATTGTCCTGAGCGTAGATCGCTTCCGCAATCAGCTGGGTCTTCACGCGCTCAAGGTCCTCGGCGCGGATCGGGTTCTGTGCGACGTCGGCGATGACGCCGTCGATCACCTGCTCGACGTCGGCGAAGCTGACGCCCGGCTTCGGCGAGGCCGCCACCGCGAACTGCGTCGGGTCGAGCGAGATGCTGGAATAGCTGGCGCTGGCGGAGACCGCGAGCGGCTTGTCGACGACGAGCGCGCGGTAGAGATAGGAGTTGCTGCCGCTGCCCATCAATTGCGCGAGCACGTCGAGGGCCGCGCTCTCGCCGGCCGCGGCGGTCGTTGCGGAGGGCACGAGATAATAGCGCCGCACGCTGGGCTGCTCGACGCGCGGGTCGGCCAGGGTGACGGTACGCGGCGCCGCGGGCGCCGGCTCCTGTGGACGGATGCGGCGTTCAGGGATTGCGGGCTGGGCCGGGATCGAGCCGAAATTCCGTTCGACCAGCGGACGGATATCCGCGGCCTCGACGTCGCCCGCGATCACCAGGATCGCGTTGTTCGGCGCATAGAAGCGGCGGTAGAAGGCGAGCGCATCCTCGCGGTCGAGCTTCTCGATCTCCTGATGCCAGCCGATCACCGGCCGGCCATAGGGATGGTTGAGATAGAGCGCGGCCATGACCTGCTCGCTGAGCCGCGCCTCCGGATTGTTGGCGACGCGCATGTTGTACTCTTCGAGCACGACGTCGCGCTCCGGAAGCACGTTCTCGTCCTTCAGGATGAGGCCGGTCATGCGGTCGGCCTCGAACTCCATCATGGTCGGCAGCTGCTCTTTCGGCACGCGCTGGTAGTAGTTGGTGTAGTCGACCGAGGTCGAGGCGTTCTCGTTGCCGCCGACGCGGAGCACGGTCTGGGAGAATTCGCCGACCGGATGCTTCGACGTGCCCTTGAACATCAGGTGCTCGAGGAAGTGCGCGAGGCCGGACTTGCCCGGCGTCTCGTCGGCGGAGCCGACCTTGTACCAGATCATCTCGGTGACCACGGGCGTGCGATGATCGGGGATCACCACGACCTGGAGGCCGTTGGGAAGCGTGAAGCTGGCCGGCGGGGCCGATGTCACCGTGGTCTGGGCGAGGGCGGCGCCGGCTGAGAGGACACTGGTCGAAAGCAGCGCGGCAAGGAGGCAGGCAACCGATCGGTTCGCGGACATCATGATCCCTGGTGAAAGGCCGAGTCCGGATGTCCGGCTCGGAGGCACGGCATGGTACGCCGTGCGGCTGAGGCTTCGCATCACGAAGCAGAGAACTCAACGCGTAGGCAAGTTACTGATAGGCAATTTAGGCGCCGTGTCCGGCGTGCATAAAACGCCGGCACCAGGTTCGCGCCTGTCAGGATGTCGCGGTGGACAGGAACGTTACTGTTCCTTGTCCTTGCCCGACATGATGTCGAAATAGGTCCGCCGCGACTTGTCCTCGCCGGCGCCATAGGCATAGCTCGACGAAGGCGTCTGATAGCCCGGCGGCGGCTCGGTCAGCGACTGGCGCGGCGGCTCGCTGGTGAACTGCTTGGTCTCGCCCTTGCCGCCGACGCCCTTCACCATGTTCCACAGGCCGCCGGTGAACCCGAGCTCGGCGGGGCTGAGCGAGGGGTTGCCGTTGGTGCCCGGCTGGATCGGATCGTTGCTGGTGCGCTCTGGGGCAGCTGCCGTGCCGGCTCTCATCTCGGCGGGCGTCAGGGGCTGGGCGGCCTGCCAGTTCTCGGTCGCCTTGACGGCCTTTTTCCGCTGGGCGATGGCCTCCTTGCGGCGCCGTTCGTCGGGGTCCTTGGGCCAGTTCGGCGCGTTCTTGGCTTCGGTGCCGGCGGGAGGCGGCAGGTCGAGCTTGGGCGGCACCACCAGCGGCGACCGCTCGCGGTACTCGATGCCTCTCTTTTCCATGCTTTTGGCACCGATGCCGGACATCAGATTGTCGATAAGCTTCTCTTCGAAGGTCATGTCGTCATCATCGTCGCCGTCGTCACCGGCACGGACCGGGCCGGCCGTCATGACGAGGCCGATGCCGAGCGCGACAGCGGACAATTTCAACGCCCGCCAGAACCCCGATTTGGGGTCTCGAACCATCGAACCGCTGGTCTCCGAGCTGCGCATCACTGTACCTGTTCCATATTGTGGCAGATTGCTGCTCTTTGCCGCTCATACGCGGCCAATCCTCGCAAAAAGCAAGGTTCCGCCTGCCAGCCCGTATCGGCCGGGATCAGGGCGCTTTTGCGGCGGGTACCCCCAGGAAGGAATCATACAATAGCCCCGCCACCCCGGCAACGATGGCCACGTCCGCGAGGTTGAACACGTACCAATTAAAAGTATTTCCGCCGATCTCGATATGGAACAGGGCGAAATCGACCACCGCGCCATAGGCGAAGCGGTCGATGCCGTTGCCGATGGCGCCGCCGATGATCAGGCCGAGGGCGACGGTCGCCAGGCGGGTGTGCGACCGGGCCATCCAGATCGCCAGCGCGACCACGGCGATGGCCTTGACCGCCATCAGCGCGATCTGCGCTGCCTGGCTGTCGTTCTGGAGCCAGCCGAAGCTGATGCCGATATTCCAGGCCAGCACCAGGTCGAAGAACGGTGTCACCTGCACCACGCCCTTACGGGCGAGGTCGAACACGTTCAGCAGCCACAGCTTCGAGGCCTGGTCGGCCAGGAGCGTGATGACGGCCGTGAAGATGCCGGCGCGGAGCGGGGCCATGGCCGGGGATCAAACCCCCACCCCCAGCGCCTTCCATTCGCGTAGCGCCTGGGCGTCGCGCGGGGTGACGTCGGGGTATTCGGCATCTTCGCCGACCGTCGGCGAGATCTTCCAGGACCGGGCGCATTTGGTGCCGACCGCCTTCTCGACGACGACCGCGACACCGGGCACCGCATCGAGACGGAACGCGTTGGCCGGCGCCTCGCCCTCGCGCACCTCGTAGTTCGAGGTGATGCAGACTTCGGCGAGATCGGTGTCGAACAGCGTCGCCAGCATGTCGCGGTCGGCCAAATAGATCACCGGCGAGGCCTCCAGCGACGAGCCGATGTTCTTGGCGGCGCGTTCGAGCTCCAGCGCGCCGGTGACGACGCGGCGGACGTTGCGGATGGTCTCCCATTTCGCGGCGAGCTTGTCGTCGCGGAGCTGCTCGATATCGGTGGGGAACAGCGTCAAATGGACCGACGGCTCCGCACCGGGGCGGAACATCCGCCAGGCTTCGTCGGTGGTGAAGCTCAGGATCGGTGCGAGCCATTTCAGCAGGGCATCGCACAGCAGCTCGATCGCGGTGAGCGCGGCCTTGCGCGCCACCGAGGACGGCGGATCGCAATACAGCGTGTCCTTGCGGATGTCGAAGTAGAACGCCGACAGCTCGGAGTTCATGAAGGCCGATAGGCTTGCGACCACGGTCTTGTAGTCGAACGCGGCATAGGCCTTGCGGATGGTTTCGGCGTGGCCGGCCAGCTCGTGCAGCATCAACCGCTCGAGCTCGGGCATCTCGGCGTAGGCGACCTTCTCGCTCGCCTTGAAGTGATGCAGCGTTCCAAGCATCCAGCGGATGGTGTTGCGCAGCTTGCGATAGGTCTCGATGGTGTTCTTCAGGATCTCCGGGCCGATGCGCTGGTCGTCGGCATAGTCGGTGGCGCAGACCCACAGGCGTAGGATGTCCGCGCCCGAATCCTTGATCACCTTCTGCGGCTCGATGGTGTTGCCGATCGACTTCGACATCTTGCGGCCGTTCTCGTCGAGCGTGAAGCCGTGGGTCAGCACGAAATCGTAGGGCGCGCGGCCGCGGGTGCCGGCGCTTTCCAGCAGCGAGGAATGAAACCAGCCGCGATGCTGGTCGCTGCCTTCCAGATACATCACGGTGTCCTGGCCGCCGTCGACCTTGCGGACGATGTTGCCGAGCTGCGGGAAGTTCTGCCGGTCCTCGAGCACGAAGGCGTGCGTGGAGCCGGAATCGAACCAGACGTCGCAGATGTCGTCGACCTTCTTCCAGTCTTCAGCTGAGCGAGATCCGAGGAAGCGTTCGCGGGCGCCGTCCATGTACCAGGCGTCGGCGCCTTCCTCCATGAAGGCTTCGCCGATGCGCTGGTTGACGATCTCGTCCTGCAGGATCTCGGCCGAGCCGTCGCTCTTCTCGCGCACGAACACGGCGATCGGCACGCCCCAGGCGCGCTGGCGCGAGATCACCCAGTCCGGACGGTTGGCGATCATGCCGTTGATGCGGTTCTCGCCCGACGGCGGCACCCATTGCGTGACCGAGATCGCATGCAGCGCGCGGGCGCGCAGCGTGTCGCCCTTCTTCGCATGGCCGTTCTCGCTGATGTCCTTGTCCATCGCGATGAACCATTGCGGCGTGTTGCGGAAGATCACCGGCTTCTTCGAGCGCCAGGAGTGCGGATATTGGTGCTTGAGGCGGCCGCGCGCGAGCAGCTTGCCGGCCTCGATCAGCGCCTTGATCACGGCCTCGTTGGCGTCGCCCTTCTCGCCCTTGTCGTTGAGCACGCGCTTGCCGGTGAAGCCGGGTGCGTGATCGGTGAGCGCGCCATTTTCGTCGACGGTATAGGGGATGGTGGTGTTGATGCCGCGCGCATCGAGCTCGCGCACATTGGTCATCCAGACGTCGAAGTCCTCGCGACCATGGCCGGGCGCGGTGTGCACGAAGCCGGTGCCGGTATCGTCGGTGACGTGATCGCCGGGAAGCAGCGGGACCGTGAATTCGTAACCGCCGCCGACGCCTTTCAGCGGATGGGCGCATTCCACCGCATCGAGCGTGTCGGCCGGGATGTCGCGCACCTTCTTGTAGGTGGTGACACGGGCCTGCTTGAACACGCTTTCGGCCAGCGCATCCGCCAGGATCAGGAGATCGCCGTTTTTGGCCCAGTTATCCGCAGGCGCGTCGGTGACCTCATAGAGGCCGTAGGCGATCTTCGGCGAGAACGAGATGGCGCGGTTGCCGGGCAGCGTCCATGGCGTGGTGGTCCAGATCACGACACTGGCGGAGGCCAGCGCGCCGTGTGCCGGCGACGTGACGGGAAACTTCACCCACACCGTGTCGGAGGTGTGATCCTCATACTCGACCTCGGCCTCCGCAAGCGCGGTCTTCTCGACCACGCTCCACATGACGGGCTTGGAGCCGCGATACAGGGTACCGTTGGCGGCGAACTTCATCAGCTCGCGGGCGATCTGCGCCTCGGCCGGATAGCTCATGGTCTGATAGGGATGATCCCAGTCGCCGATGATACCGAGCCGCTTGAACTCCTCGCGCTGCACGTTGATCCAGTGCGTCGCATAGGCGCGGCATTCTTTCCGGAATGCCACCATCGCGGCGGAGTCGCGGAAGTCCGGCTTCTGCTTGCCCTTCTTGCGATAGTTCTCCTCCTCGATCTTCCATTCGATCGGCAGGCCGTGGCAGTCCCAGCCGGGCACGTAATTGGAGTCGAAGCCGAGCATCTGCTGGCTCTTGGTCACGACGTCCTTGAGGATCTTGTTCAGCGCGTGCCCGATATGGATGTTGCCGTTGGCATAGGGCGGGCCGTCATGCAGCACGAATTTGGCGCGGCCCTCGGCTTCCTTGCGCAGCTTGTCGTACAGGCCGATGTCGTTCCAGTATTTCAGGATTTCCGGCTCGCGCTGCGGCAGGCCGGCGCGCATCGGGAATTCGGTCTGCGGCAGGAACAGGGTTTTCGAATAGTCTTTGACTTCAGAATTTTGGGACTTCTGCGGCTTTTCGGACATGGGGCTGACTGGCTCGGAATGGCGCGGGAACGGATGGCGATGCGGAATCGCGGGGTGAAACGGCGAAATCCCGGTCTTGCGCCGAGCCGAAAGCTCAGGCGGAAGCCGGGCCGCTAATCCCTATGATGCGCCGCGCAAACATGGGCCCTCCATAGCAGCCGGGCGGGGGAAGCGCAAAGGGTGAGATGCCGGACAAGGGGCGGTTGCGGTTTTCTTCAAAGAGGCTAATTTATTGAAGCGAGGAGAGAATTCCATGAACGCCGCGCCGCTAGCCGAGGTGTTGGAAGAGCTGAAGGAGCTTCGAAGGCACGGGGGAGCCGATAGCGACGTGCTCTCCAAGGCCGAGCAGCGTCTGCGCGTTTTTTCGGTTGAGATGGCTTCTGCCGTGGGCGCTCCGGGGCGTGAGGCGCTGGTTCGGCTGCTCGATATCAGCACGCTTGCGACCCGCGTTTTCGGTGGCGCGGAAAGGGCTGAAGCCTGGCTGACCCGCCCGAATGCTTCACTCTCCGGTCAGAGACCGCTCGACCTGGTAAAGGATGAACTCGGCGCCTCGGTCGTGCGTGAGATGCTGGAGCAGATCGATCACGGAATTTTTGCCTGAGCCCGCAAGATGGTGCTCTGGCGAATTTCCAACTACGTCGATCTTTCCGGGGTAGGCGGCTTGAGGGCCGCAGGCCGATGGCATTCGTAGGGCCGGCGGATCGTCTATCTCGCCGATCATCCATCAAGCGCGTTGCTGGAGATGCTGGTCCACATGGATCGGGATCTCATCCCGCCGACCTACCAATTGCTGCGCGTCGCGGTCCCTGACGACATTGTCGTTGAAGCCATCGGGCCGGAATTGCCGCAAGATTGGCGGACCCAGACGATGGTCTGCCGCGATATCGGAGACCGTTGGCTCGACCGGTCAGCGAGTGCGCTCTTGCAGGTGCCGTCCGCGATCAGTGTCAGGGGAGCCAATTTTCTCCTCAACCCTACGCATCTCGATGCCGCGCGCGTCAGCGTGGCTGAAGTGATCCAGGCGCCATTCGATCCGCGCCTGCTCGCCTGATGTTCGATCAATCGACGGCGCCAAGCCGCGGAAACGCGTCCGGGGCGGCGGCCAGCATGGCGCGGGCGCGGGCGGAATCGTCGTCCATCTGCCGGATCAGGGCTTCCAGGCTGTCGAATTTCAGCTCCTCGCGGATGAAGCCGACGAAGGCGCAGTCGAGCGCCTGCCCGTAGAGGTCGCCCTTGAAGTCGAACAGGAAGATTTCCAGCAGCGGCGCGCCATTATCAAAGGTCGGGCGGCGGCCGAAGCTTGCAACCCCGTTGAGCCGCTCGGTGCCGCGGCCGACCCGCACCGCGTAGATGCCATGCTTGAGGCCGCAATTGGCATCCAGGCGGATGTTGGCGGTGGGATAGCCGAGGTCGCGGCCGCGCTTCTCGCCATGGATCACCTCGCCGGTGATGAACCAGGGGGCGCCCAGCATGGTGGTGGCCTCGTCGATGAGGCCTTCGGCGAGCGCGATCCGGATCGCGCTGGAGGAAACCGGCCGCTCGTCGATGTCGATATGCGGCTGGACGTCGACCTCGATGCCGAGCCGGGGTGCCTCGTTGACCAGCAGGCTCGGCGACCCGACCCGTCCCTTGCCGAAATGGAAGTCGTAGCCGACCGCAATTCCGCTGACGCCGAGGCGTCCGATCAGGTCATGGTGAATGAAGTCTTGCGCACTGGTGCCGGCACGGGCCTTGTCGAAGGTCATGACCACGGCGCCGGCAAGCCCGGTGCCGGCCAGGAGCCGCAGCTTGGCCCGCTCGTCCGTCAGGCGGAATTGCGGGGTGTTCGGGCTGAAAAACCGCCTTGGATGCGGCTCGAAGGTCAGCGCCAATGCAGGGCGGCCATGCAGCCGGCCCATCTCCAGGGCCGCCGCGATCACCGCCCGGTGGCCAAGATGAACCCCGTCGAAATTGCCCATGGCGACCACGGCACCCCTTAAAATCGCGGAATCCGGCGTTGCGTCGCGGATAACGGTAAAATGCGGGGCCATCAGGGGAATTCTCGAAGCGGCAGGACCGGTTCGGACCGTGGCTTGACCGGCCGGATGAAGTCAAGCGGCAGGGGCGCGGGGCGGATTGAACGTGATTCAATCCTTCCGGGGCGCCCGCGATTAACGCGCTGTTTAACGCCTTGGTGCTAGTGCTTGGAATGTGGAACTGCAGGGCCAGAGTCCCGGCAGGTCCGATTGTAACATTCCTGGGTTTGCGTTGGGGGAGTCGAGATGGCGGTTGATTTGTCGATGTCGGTTCTGGTGGTTGATGACTACAGCACCATGATCCGTATCATCAGGAATCTGCTGAAGCAGCTTGGCTTCGAGAATATCGATGATGCCAGCGACGGTTCGGCAGCGCTGAACAAGATGCGCGGCAAGAAGTACGGGCTCGTGATTTCCGACTGGAACATGGAGCCGATGACGGGTTACGACCTGCTGCGCGAAGTGCGTGCGGATCCGAACCTCGCCACCACGCCCTTCATCATGATCACGGCGGAATCCAAGACCGAGAACGTGATCGCGGCCAAGAAGGCCGGCGTGAACAACTACATCGTCAAGCCGTTCAACGCGGCGACGCTGAAGACCAAGATCGAAGCGGTCTTCCCGGACATGGCGAGCGCGTAAGCGCGCAATCGAAGCCATCGGTTGATTTCGGAAGGCCCGGGCGGTTGTCCCGGGCTTTCTGTGTCGCTGCGTCGTCCTTTCGGAACGGCGGAGATCACCACTTCAATTCGCGCATCAGCGCCTTCGGCGGGTGGCCGAACAATTCCATCACCGAATTCGGGTCGAGCTGGTCGAGGCCCTCGAACTCCTCGGCATGGATGCCGCGGGTGACGAACAGGCAGTCGATGCCGAATTCCCGCGCGCCGGTGAGGTCGGTGCGGACGGAATCGCCGATCGCCAGCACCTTTTTCCGGTCGATCGGGTGGCCCTGGCGTTCCCCGGCCAGCCGCATCGCGCGCTCATAGATCGGCCGGTGCGGCTTGCCGTAGAAGATGACCTCGCCGCCCAGTTCGCGATAGAGTTCCGCGATCGCGCCGGCGCAATAGATCAGCCGGTCGCCGCGCTCGACCACGATATCGGGATTGGCACAGACCAGCGTCAGCTTGCGCTCGCGCGCCTTCAGCATCATGCCGCGATAGTCTTCCGCGGTCTCGGTCTCGTCGTCATAGAGGCCGGTGCAGACGATGTAGTCGGCCTCTTCGAGCGGCGCGGTCGTCGCATCGAGGCCGCGATAGATCGAGTTGTCGCGCTCGGGCCCGAGCCAGAACATCTTGCGGCCGGGATGCTCGGCGACATAGAGCCGGGTCAAATCGCCCGAGGAGACGATCGCGTCATAGGTCTCGTCGGCGACGCCGAGCTTGCGCAATTGCCGCTGCACGGAGTCGGCCGGACGCGGCGCGTTGGTGATCAGGATCACCGTACCGCCGCGGCTGCGATAGGTGTGCAGCGCCTCGCAGGCCTCGGGGAAGGATTCCAGGCCGTTATGGACCACGCCCCAGATGTCGCTGAGCACGACGTCGACCCCGCCCACGAGCTCGCGCAGGCTTTCGGCGAAATGCAGCGTGGTCATGACGCGCGGGGCCGATCAGATGCGGCGCGCGAGCGCAGCGTTGCCGGTGATGCGTTGGGCTGGAGGCGCAGCTGACGTCGCGCCAGATGTGGTGCCTTGGCTGGGGGAAGCGGAGCCATTTGATCCCTGAATATCCTGCGCCTGGTTCGGCGAGGCCCCGCCGGTAGCAGATGCCCCTTCCGGCCGCAATGGCCGGGGCGGCGCGAACAGGAACCCCTGGCCGAACCGCACGTCATAGTCGAGCAGATCGACGACTGCGCGCTCGCCCTCGATCCGTTCGGCGATCAGGTCGATGCCGAAGCGGCCGAGCAGGTCGGAGAGGTCGGAGGGATGGATGTCCGAGGTCGACGCCTGTCTCGGATCGAGCAGGAGCGAGGCCGGCACCTTGATGAAGCGTACGCCGCGGTCGGCGAGCTCGCGCGGCTCGATGCGCAGATCCGTGACATGGTCCATCGAGAAGCGGAAGCCGCGCTGGGCCAGCGCCGCGAGGTTCTCGGTCTCGGCCGGGCCGAGATTGCGGAAGGTTGCCTGCTTGAACTCCAGCACCAGCGAGGGTGCCAGCGCCCGGTTGGCTTCGAGGAAGTCGAGGCACTGCGCGAAACTGGTGGAATTACCGAGCGTGGAAGCCGCGACGTTGCAGAACACGCCGACATCCTTGTTGCGCACCATCAGGCGGCGCAACACCTGCACACAGCGCAGCATCACCATGTTGTCGATGCGCCCGATCAGCCCGGAGGCTTCCGCAATGCTGATGAATTCCTCGGCGGCGAGCAGCTGATCGCGCTCGTCGCGCGCCCGGGTCACGGCCTCGTAGAACCGCACCTTGCGCTGCGGCAGCGTCACCATCGGCTGCAGGAAGATGTCGATGCGGTTCTCGTCGATCGCGTTGCGCAGCGTCGCCAGCAGCTGGGTCTGGTTGCGGCCGTTGACCGTCTGAGCTGCATGGGCGGTCTGAACCGCCGGCGCCGGCCGCGGCGGCGCTGCCGGCGCCGGCCGCGGCGGCGCTGCCGGGATCGGGGGAGGGGCAACCGGCCGCTCCTCAGGCATTGCAATCAGGTCGATCGGCGCCTCGGGCTCCGGCCTGGCGGTCGGCGCGGGGGCCGGCGTCGGCGCGTTGCCGGCCAGCAGATCCTCATGGGTCGATACGGTGGTGGCAAGCTGCCTGACCAGGCCGCCGAGCTCGTTGATCTCGCCGACCACCGACTGGATGCGGTCGGCGTTGGTCGAATTGGACGAGGCGATGCGTCCCTCGATCGCGGCCAACCGGCGGCCGAACTCGGCCACCTGGCGGGCGAGGTCGGCGGTGCCGCGGGAGAGGTCGGCGATCTGGCCGCCGACGTCGCTGCGGTCGCGCAGCCGCATCGACACTGCGTTGTAGAGGATCAGGAAGGTCAGCGCGGTCAGCGCCACGATGGCGGATTCGGTTCCGCTGATGCCGGCGACCGAGTAGAGGACAAGCCCGAGCGAGGCCGCGACCAGAACCATGCAGATGGCGATGAAGATCGTCGAAATGCGAATCATGCCGCGCGTTACGCCTCAAAGAGCTACTGCCTCACCCGGGAAAACACGGGCCGTTGTGCGACCCCGTCGCGCCTCATGCTCCCCCTTTGGCCGCATGACCCTAACATCATTGTTGATTCGAGGGGATAGCGGCCTCGTTGCGGCTTCGGAGCATGATCCGGAAAAGTGTGCAGCGGTTTTCCGAAAAGATCATGCTCAAACGACCTAAGTCAGGCCGGCCCGGCGAAAGCCTTCGAGGTAGCGCTCGCGGTCGGCGGCGAGCTTGACCGGCATGAACTCGGCGATCCAGGCGAGCGAGACGTTCGGCTGGGCGCGGCGGAGTTCTTTCAGGGCTGCGCGGGCGATCTCCGTATGCCCGGCCATGCCGGCGGCTGCGGTCAGCACCCGATGCGCGCCGACGAAATCGCTGCGCTGGCGCAGGGCTTCCTGGGCGAGCCGGATCGCCTCTGAATCGTCGCCGCCGAGGAAGCGGGCATAGGCGGCGATGCCGAAATAGACGGGGGTGTAGGGATCGCGCGGGCTGAGCCGGATCGCCCGCCGCGCCGCCGCGTCGGCGTCCTGCCAGCGGCCGCAATAGCCCAGCGCCAGCCCGTAATAGCCCTGTGCGAGCGCGAAGTTCGGATTGAGTTGCAGCGCGGTCTCGAATTCGGCGAGCGAATCGTCGAACCGCCGCACAAACAGATTGACGTGGCCGAGCGCATTGTGCGCCCAGGCATCCTCGTCGTCGGAACGGATCGCGGCCCGCGCCGCGGGCTCGGCGGCGGAAATGGCGCTCGCCATCTCCATCCAGCCCATATGCGCCGTGAACATGTAGCTGGTGCCGAGCAGGCCGAGCGCCTTGCCGTAGTTGGGGTCGAGCGCGATGGCCTTTTCGAGCAGGGCTTGGGCCGCGAGGTGATCCTGCCGTGTCACACGCCAATAGTGCGACAGCGCGCGCATCACCAGATCCCAGGCGTCCATGCTGTCGGGCGGCTTGCGCTGGGCGCGAAAGTTCTCCGCCGCGTAGAGCTGCGGCTCGATCGCGGCGACGATGGCTTCGGTGATCTCGTCCTGGACGGCGAAGACGTCGGCAAGCTCCCGGTCGTAGCGTTCGGCCCAGAGATGACTGCCGGTGGCGACGTCGTTGAGCTGGGCGGTGATGCGGACCCGGTCGCCGTCCTTGCGGACGCTGCCCTCGACGACGTAGCGCACGCCGAGCTCCTCGGCGACCTGTCGCAGATGAACCGGGCGGCCCTTGTAGATGAAGGAGGAGTTGCGTGCGATCACGAAGAACCAGCGCAGTTTGGACAGCGCGGTGATGATGTCCTCGCTGATGCCGTCGGAAAAATAATCCTGCCCGGCCTCGCCGCTCATGTTGGTGAAGGGCAGAACGGCGATGGCGGGGCGGTCCGGCAGTGGCAAGCCAGCCGGTGCGGCCGCCTTGTCCGGCACGGCGCCTGAGGAAAGTTCTGTCACCTCGCCGACGAAGCGGATGCCCTTGCGCGCAATGGTGCGGATCAGCCGCTGCTCCTCGCCATTGTCGTTCAGCGCGCGCCTTGCGGCGTTGATCCGGCTCGTCAGCGTCGATTCCGAGACGACGCGGCCGTTCCAGACCGCGTCGAGCAGATTGTCCCGCGTCACCACGCGCTCGCGATTGCGGACGAGATGAAGCATGAGATCGAACACCTGGGGCTCGAGCGGGATCAGCGTCTCCGCCCGCCGCAATTCGCGGCGCTCGGGATCGAGCACGAAATCCTCGAAATGAAATGTCACGCTGCGCCTCGGCTTCGCTTGGGAAATCAAGGTGCTCTCAGCGTAAAATAACGCCGCTCTCAAGGCCAGCGATGCACATGCGCCCTATCGTCCCGGTGTTTTCAACCGCAGGAGAATTGCCATGTCGACATCCGCCGCGCTCAAGCCGGCCCTCGCTCAACCCGATCTTGCCGCCGTCAAGCAGCGCCAGCACGGCGCCTGGTCGTCCGGCGACTATGCCGTGGTCGGCACCACCTTGCAGATCGTCGGCGAGCAGCTCTGCGAGGCACTCGACCTGCGCGCCGGCAGCAAGGTGCTGGACGTCGCGGCCGGCAACGGCAACGCGACGCTGGCCGCGGCACGGCGCTGGTGTGACGTCACATCCACCGATTATGTTCCGGCGTTGCTCAAGCGCGGGCAGGAGCGCGCGGCTGCCGACCATCTGACGGTCGAGTTCCGCGAGGCGGACGCCGAGGCGCTGCCGTTTGCAGACGCGAGCTACGATGTCGTCGTCTCGACCTTCGGCGTGATGTTCACGCCGGATCAGGACAAGGCGGCCTCCGAGCTCGCGCGGGTCTGCAAATCAGGCGGCAAGATCGGCCTCGCCAACTGGACGCCGCAAGGCTTCATCGGTCAGCTCTTCAAGACCATCGGCAGGCATTTGCCGCCGCCGGCCGGCGTGAAGTCGCCAGCGCTCTGGGGCACGCCCGCGCGGCTCGAGGAAATGTTCGGCAGCCAGGCCTCCGAGATCGTGGCCGAGCCGCGCATGTTCGTGTTCCGCTACCGCTCGCCGGATCACTGGCTCGATGTCTTCAAGACCTTCTACGGGCCAACGCTGAAGGCATTCGCCGCGCTCGACGAGAGCGGTCAGGCGGCGCTGAAGCGCGATCTCCTGGCGCTGCTCGGTGAGTTCAACCATGCCGACGACGGCACGATCGTCGTGCACAGCGAATATTTGGAGGCCGTGATCACCAGGCGTTGAGGCGAAGCTTGGGTCAGGCCGGACGAGATCCGGCCTGACTGTCCCGCACCGCTTGCCGTTCGATCTCCGAGTTCAGCTCGGCGCCGAACATGATGACGATCGCCGACATCCACATCCACGTCATCAGGCCGATCGCCGCGCCGAGCGAGCCGTAGGTTGCGTTGTAATTGGCGAAGGCCGAAAGATACCAGGACAGCAGCGACGAGCCGGCGATCCAGAGCAGGGCGGCCGTCACCGCGCCGACGCTCAGCCATTGCCAGCGCGGCGCATCGCGGCTGGGCGCGAAGCGATAGAGGATGGCGAGCGCGGCCAGCAGGATGACGAGCAGCAACGGCCAGCGTGCGAGCGCCACGATAAGCCTGCTCTCCGGTGCGAGGCCGAGATGGTCGAGTGCGAGCGGGAAGGCGACCACCGCGCTGACCATCAGCAGGAGCGCGGCGATGGCGCCGACCGTGAAGGTCAGGGAAATCAGGTTCAGCTTGATGAAGCCGCGCTTCTCGCGCGCCTCATAGGCGACGTTGAGGGCGTCGAAGATGGCTTTGACGCCGGCATTAGCGCTCCAGATTGCGAGCACGAGGCCGAACAGGAAGGCGGCGCCGAGGGCCGTATTGCCGTTCGACACCACGCGCGCGACTTGGTCCTCGACGATCTGGAATGTGCCCGCGGGCAGCATCATCGCCAGCGTCCGCAGATTGCCGCTGATGGTCGCGGGATCGGCGAACAGTCCGTAGGACGAGACCAGCGCGGTCACGGCCGGGAAGATCGCGAGCAATCCGAAAAAGACGACGCCGCCGGCGGTTGCGAGCAGACGATCGTCGTCGATGCGCTGATACGTGCGCCGGAAAATGTCCTTCCAGCCGGTCCAGGGGATCGCGAACGGGCCTGTCGCGCGGCGGCCATGGCCAGGCTGCGCGGCGGCGCCTGCCGGGCTCGTTTCCGGCGCGTTCACCGCGCTGCTGCGGTGGTCATGCGGAGTCCCCGACGGGATCAGGCCGGACTCCTGAAAGTAGCGTTCCGCGGTCAACACCAGGACGGCGGTGGCGGCAACCAGCAGCCAGCTGTCGAGCTGCTCGGGGCGCCGCACCGGCATTTCAGGCGTCCAATCCGGGGCGTTGGTGCCTCCGGCGTGCCACCGTGAACCCCAACAGCCCGACGGCCGCGAGCATCAGGCCAAGCTGCACGGGTCGGTTGGTCCTGGCTGACGATGTATTGCCGCCAAAGCTCTGTTCATGGCTCCGTTCGCCCGGCGCGAGCGGCGCCAGCGGGATCGCCGTCGCGACTTCCTTGACCGCCTGCTTGACGGTTCCGCGCGGGATGCGCGGGGTCGCGATCGCGACGCGCATGCGGCTGGCAAGTGGCACGATCGGCCTGGTCTTGCGGTTCATCTGCGCCATTGCTGCCCCGGCACAGGTTCCTGCCAGCACCAGGAGCACGAGTGCGACCGCGCCAAAACCCCAGAATTGTCCGTAGGTCATGGCGACCCAGCGGTAGAGAGCGATCAGGCCGACGAAGAAAGTCGCGACCACAAACAGCCCGGCCGCCGCAAACAATCCCGCGGCGACCGCATAAGAGGTCACGTGTCCGGTAGCCTGATTGGTGCGGTCGCGCAGGTAGGACTGGGCGGCGCGCTTGAGATGGTTGAGTTTCAGCGCCATGCCGGCGCGCAGCAATTCGCCCGATGGCGCGAGCATGCGGACATCCTCCAGGAACGAGAAAAGTCGTCGGGGGATGAACGTGACGGGATTTGACTAGTTCCGCCGGACCGTGTGTTGCCGGGCCGGATCAGGCCAGATCGGCGGCCGCGATCCAGAACACCTCGCCCTCGGACTCCTCGGTGTCGAGCCAGAGCAGCGGCAGCTCGGGGAAGGCCTCGTCGACCAGTTCGCGGCCGCGGCCGATCTCGCAGATCAATCCGCCATCCGGCGTGAGATGATCGGGCGCATCGCGCAGGATGCGGCGCACCACGTCGAGACCGTCGGCCCCACCGTCGAAGGCGAGTTTCGGCTCGGCCCGGCATTCCGGCGGCAGCGCGGCCATGCCCTCGGCATCGACGTAAGGCGGGTTGGTGATGATCAGGTCGTATCTGCTGTCACCGAGCGGGGCGAACAGGTCGCCGCGATGGAGCGTGATCCGCTCATCGAGGCCGTGCTCGCCGACATTGCGCGCGGCGACTTCGATCGCGCCCTTGGAGATGTCGACCGCATCGACCGTGGCATTCTGGAAATGATACGCGGCGAGAATCGCGAGGCATCCCGATCCGGTGCAGAGATCGAGCACGCGCGCGACGGCGGCGGGATCGTCGATCAGCGAGCCGGCCTCATCCTCGCCGCCGAAATGCGACTCCAGCAGCTCGCCGATGAAGGAGCGGGGAACGATGACGCGCTCGTCGACATAGAAGGGCAGGCCGCGCATGTAGATCTTGTTGACGAGATAGGCGGCCGGTTTGCGCGTGGTGACGCGCCGATGGATGAGATCGAGGATGGTCTTGCCTTCCGCAACCGTGACGCGGGCGTGGGCGAAGGCCTCGAACTGGTCGGGATTGAGGTGCAGGGCCTCGCAAACCAGGAAGGCGGCTTCCGCGACCGGGTCGGTCGTGCCATGGGCAAAGGCGAGCTGTGCTTCGAGGAAGCGGCTCACGGCATAGCGGACGAAATCGAGCAGCGTGACAAGTTCGCCGGGGCCGACTTTGGCGAATTTTGGCGCGGCGCGGCCGCGCGTGGTCTTTTTCGAGGCCTTTGCCATCACGATTTCGTCCAGCGTGCGGCGGCCTCGTCGTCACGGGCATGGGCCTCGACCCAGCCGGAGCCGGTGGCGCTCTCTTCCTTCTTCCAGAAGGGGGCGCTGGTCTTGAGGTAATCCATCAGAAACTCGGCAGCCTCGAAGGCCGCCTTGCGGTGCTGCGAGGCTGTGAGCACCAGCACGATGTTCTGACCTGGCACGAACCGCCCGACGCGGTGGATGACGGTGACGCCGTTGAGCGGCCAGCGCGACACGGCCTCGTCGGCATGGCGCTTGATCTCGCCTTCCGCCATGCCGGGATAATGTTCGAGCGTGAGGGCCGAAACGTTCGCACTGTCCTCGTCGGCGCGGCAGATGCCGGAGAAGCTCACGACCGCGCCGATGTCGGTCCGGCTCCTGGTCAGGACCGCGATCTCGCGCGCGATGTCGAAATCGTCCGTCTGGATACGGATGGCGACAGGGCAGATCATGGCCTAGCCGCCGGTCATCGGCGGGAAGAACGCGATCTCGCGGGCTCCCGCGATAGCGGTGTCCGACTTGACGTGGGTGTGGTCGATCGCGGTCCGGATCACCTTCGGCTTTTCGAACGCATAGGCATAGGCCTCGCTCCGGCCGGACAGCCAGGCGATCAGTTCCTCGACGGTGCGCACGGTCGCCGGCGGCTCGATCGTCTCCTCGGCCTTGCCGACGCGCTCGCGCACCCAGGCAAAATACTTCACCTTCATGCCTCATCCTCCTTGATGAGGTGATGGATGCCGGAGCGGAAATAATCGTAGCCGGTGTACATGGTCAGGATCGCCGAGGCCCACAGCAGCAGCAGCCCGATCTGGGTCACGACAGGCACCACCTGGTCGCCGGCCTCGCCCGCGAGCAGGAAGCCGATGGCGACGAGCTGAACGGTGGTCTTCCATTTGGCGAGCTTGGTCACGGGCACGCTGACGCGGAGGGCGGCGAGATACTCGCGCAGGCCCGAGACCAGGATCTCGCGGCACAGGATCACGATGGCGGCCCACAGCGACCAGCCATGGATGATGCCGTCGGCGGCCAGCATGAGGAGGCACGAGGCGACCAGCAGCTTGTCGGCGATCGGGTCGAGCATCCGGCCGAAAGCCGATTGCTGATTCCAGATCCGGGCGTAATAGCCGTCGAGATAATCCGTGACCGCCGCGCCGATGAAGATCGCGACCGCGACCCAGCGCAGCCACAGCGGGTAGTCCATGATCGACTGCGCATAGATGCACCCGACCACGACCGGAATCGCGGCGATCCGGCCGTAGGTCAGGATGTTCGGGAGGGACATCGCGCGGCTGGTCGTCCCTCGTGTCGTGGCGATGTTCATCCGTCCTACCAATACCGCTCGTGCCTGAAGGTCAACCGTCCCGCTCCCCAAATGGGGTGCGGCATGCGACGACCATATGACCGGGCTCCCTTTGAGCCCCCTTTAGTTCACCCCGGCTGGGGATGGAAATAGTCGAAAATCCTGCGGGCGCTCTCGGCGCTCACCCCCGGAACCTTGCCGAGATCGGCGATCGAGGCCCGTTCGATCTCCTTCAGGGTTCCGAAATGATGCAGCAAGGCACGTTTGCGTGACGGGCCGATGCCCGGAATCTCCTGCAAACCGGCCTCGCGGATGTCTTTCTTGCGCAGCTTGCGGTGCGAGCCGATGACGAAGCGGTGGGCCTCGTCCCGCAGCCGCTGGATGAAATAGAGCACGGGGTCGCGCGGCTCCAGCTTGATCGCCTCGCGCTCCGGCATGAACAGGGTCTCGCGGCCCGCATCCCGGTCCGGCCCCTTGGCGACCGACATCAGCGATACCTGGGTCAGGCCGAGATTTGCAAAGATTTCCCTGACCGCATTGAGCTGGCCGCGGCCGCCGTCGATGATGACGAGGTCGGGCCATTGCGGGAAATCGTCGTCCTTGGTTTTGGCCGCGCCCTCTTCGGGCGGGTTGATCAGGCGCTTGAAGCGGCGCTCCAGCACCTCGCGCATCATGGCGAAGTCGTCGCCCGGCGTGATCCCTTCCGATTTGATGTTGAACTTGCGGTACTGGTTTTTGACGAAGCCATCGGGCCCGGCGACGATCATGGCGCCGACCGCGTTGGTGCCCTGGATGTGGCTGTTGTCGTAGACCTCGATGCGCTTGGGCGCGTGGGGCAGGCTCAGCGTCGTGGCGATGGCGTCCAGCAACCGGCTCTGCGTCGCGGTGTCCGCGAGCTTGCGGCCGAGCGCCTCGCGCGCATTGGTCAGCGCGTGGGCGACGAGCTCCTTCTTCTCGCCGCGCTTGGGCGTGGTGACCTCGATCTTGTGGCCGGCCTTGATCGACAGCGCATTGGCGAGCAGCTCGCTCTCCTCGATCTCGTGGGAGAGCAGGATGTTCTTCGGCGGCGGCTTGTCGTCGTAGAACTGGGCGAGGAAGGACCCCAGCACTTCTTCCGGCGTATAGGTCTTTTCCGCCCGCGGGAAATAGGCGCGGTTGCCCCAGTTCTGCCCGGTGCGGAAGAAGAACACTTCGACGCAGAAGAAGCCGCCCTCCTGGTGCACCGCGAACACGTCGGCTTCCTCCACCGTGCGCGGATTGATGCCCTGCTGCGACTGGATCGCGGAGAGCGCGGCGAGGCGGTCGCGGTAGAGCGCGGCGGTCTCGAATTCGAGCTCGCCGGAGGCTTTCTCCATCTCGCCGGCGAGCTCCTGCTTCACCGCATGGCTCTTGCCGGACAGGAAGTCGGTCGCCTCGCGCACCAGCGTCGTATAGCCGGGGAAATCGATTTCGCGGGTGCAGGGGCCGGCGCAGCGGCGGATCTGGTAGAGCAGGCAGGGCCGGCTTCGGCTCTCGAAAAAGGAATCGGTGCAGGAGCGGATCAGGAACGCGCGCTGCAACGCCGTGATGGTGCGGTTGACGGCGCCGGCGGAGGCGAACGGGCCGAAATAGCGTCCGGGCCGCGATTGCGCGCCACGATGCTTCAGGATCTGCGGCGCCCAATGATCGCCGGTGATCAGGATGTAGGGAAACGATTTGTCGTCGCGCAGCTGCACGTTGAAGCGCGGCCGGAGCTGCTTGATGAGGTTGGCTTCCAGCAGCAGCGCCTCGGTCTCGGTATTGGTCGAGATGATCTCGACGGTCACCGTGGCGGCGATCATGCGCAGGATGCGCGCGGGCTGCGGCGCGCTCTGTCGTGCGTAGTTGGACAGGCGCTTTTTGACGTTCTTGGCCTTGCCGACATAGAGCACGTCGGCATTCGCACTGAGCATGCGATAGACGCCGGGCGAGGTGGGGGCGAGCCGGACCGCGCGCTCGATCGCCTCATGGCCGGTCGCAAGCGGCTCCTCGCCGATGGCGCCGCTCTCTTCGAGGATATCGGGCAGCAGCGCGTCGTCCTCGTCGTCGCCGCCGGTGGCGGGATCGACGTCCGGCGTCGCCAGCCCCTCGGGCGGGGCGTCGGCCCCAGCGCCGCGCAGCGCTTTGCGCGCGCGGTCGTCGGGATTGTCGGTGGAATCGTGAGCCATGATGCGAATTTAGGCGCTGGGGGGGCCGATTTGAAGTTCCGGCTGTGCGGCACGCACAGCAATGGCGGCGTGGTTCCCGGTAACGCTTGCTTAAGCCTGTTAACAGCGCGGTAACCCGGCTTAACAGGCCTTTAACTTAAAACTCTCGATAAATCTTACGCGAAAAGTTCTTGGTTCCGTAACCATGCGGTTTTGCCTTGCGTGGCGGCGCGGGCACGCGCGGGGGCGGCAGTTGCGTTGGAGAGTACCGATGAAGAGGTTCGTTGTAGGCGCAGCCGCGTTGGTTGCTGCCGGCTGGACAGCTTCGGCAGAGGCCGCCGATATGAATTACGGAGGGCGTGCGCCCTACACCGTCAACCAGCCGCTCAACGCCTATAGCTGGGCTGGCCCGTATCTCGGCGGCAACGTTGGTTACGAGTGGGGCTCGGTCGACAACAATCCCGCCAAGCCGTCCGGCTTCGTCGGCGGCGTGCAGGCCGGCTACAATTTCCAGAACGGTCCGTGGGTGTTCGGTGTCGAGGGCGACATCCAGGCCGCAGGCGCCGACGACACCTTCGCGCCGTGGAAGTTCTCAAATCCCTGGTTCGGCACCCTGCGCGGCCGCGCCGGCTATGCCTTCAGCAACGTGCTGTTCTACGGCACCGCGGGCCTTGCCTTCGGTGAGCTGCGTGCGCAGACCTTCGGCTGGACGGAGTCGCACACCAGCGCCGGCTGGACCATCGGTGCCGGTGCCGAACTCGGCCTCGCGCCGAACTGGAGCGTGAAGCTCGAATATCTCTACATCGATCTGTCGACGAGCCAGTTCGCAATTACGGGCGTGTCAAACGGCTATAGCGCCAGCGTTGTGCGCGCAGGCGTGAACTATCACTTCTGATAGCTGAAGAAGAAAATACCGGACAACAACCTCCCGGCCGCTCGCGGCCGGGACTTTTTTTGCGCCAGGTGTTCTTCGCGAAGCGTTCGCTTGGAAATACGCTAGGAGAGAATGACTAAATTGACCGCCTTGGGTCCCTTCCCCTTCTTGTCCGGCTCGACTTCAAAAGTGATGCGCTGTCCTTCGGCAAGGTCCTTTAGTCCGGCCCGCTCTACAGCAGTAATGTGCACGAAAACATCGCGACCACCGTCATCCGGTTTGATGAAGCCGTAGCCGCGCTCGCCGTTGAAAAACTTGACCGTTCCCGTCATGGCCATCGGGAAACTCCCCCTCATTGCTCCTCCGTCGTGACGCAGACTCACGTCACGACATGACCGGGCATTACGAAGCCCGGGAGCTGGCCATCCTTGGGCGGACCTTTCGGCCCGGTCGGATCTTTCTTAGGCCTTCACTCCGCCGCAACCATTCGCGGAAGCGGAACGTAAAGCCAGTCACGGAAACAGCATAATACGGTTCGTTGCGGATTGACTACCGCTCCTGCATATTTTTCCCAAGAATGCCGGAGTGTTACGGCCTGGTGTTAAGGCTTGGGCACCTCTAATCGGAATCTGGCAGCGCCGCCTTGTCCGAGCGGCATTTCCAGCTCCGGCAGGATCGTCTTGAGCTCGCCGTGCAACGTGTAGGGCGGATTGACGATCAAGAGGCCGGTCGAGGTGAGGGCTGCGCCGTCGGCTTGCGGTGCGACGCTGAATTCGAGGCGCAGACATTTTCCCGGCGGTTTTGCTGCGGCTGCGAGCCGCGCCACTGATTGCGCCAGGGTGTCGGTGGCGCGCCGGCTCTTGGCCGGATACCAGATTACGTAGATACCGGTCGGCCATTTCGTGAAAGCGGCCGAGAAGGCTTCGCCCAGCTTTTCGAACTCGTCCTTGGCCTCGAAGGGCGGGTCGATCAGCACGAGGCCGCGCCGCTCCTTTGGCGGCACGAAGGCCGGCAGCGCCACCCAGCCGTCGAGATCGACCACGCGGGCCTGTTCGTCGCGGCGCAACACGGCGATCAGCGCCTTGCGCGCCTTCGGCTCGAGCTCGCAGGCGACGAGGCGATCCTGCGGCCGCATCAGGCCGCGCGCGATCAGCGGCGAGCCCGGATAAGCCTTGAGTTCGCCCTTCGGATTGAAGGCGCGGACGATGTCGAGATACGGCTTTATCAGCGTGATGGCGTCGTTCGACAGGCGCGCCTGCAGCAGCCGTGCGATCCCCGTCAGCCACTCGCCGCCACGCTGCGCCTCGTCGCTTTCCAGATCGTACAGGCCGGCGCCGGCGTGGGTGTCGATGACGCGGAACGCCCCCGGCTTGTCCTGGAGATAGGTGATGATGCGTGCCAGCACGATGTGCTTGATGACATCGGCGAAGCTGCCGGCATGGAAGGCGTGGCGGTAATTCATGGGAAGAGCACTACGCCACGTGACGGCCCGAGCAAAGGGGCACGAGAGCTGCGGCTACCCACCCCTGATCGGCGGCATCGTCACCTGGTCACGCCGGCAGGCGCGGCGATCGGTTTCCTCGCAGGCGCGGAATTGAAGGTCCTTGCTGAGGCAGATGCGCACCTCGGAAAGGCGCGTCCGGTTGCACGTGACCGAGACGGCTGCGTTGCTCAGGCCCGGATTGGCCTTGATGAAGGCTTCCTCGACCTCCGCCGGCGCCACGGTCTTGGCTTGCGACAGGTCGAGATACTCGGCCGGAATCTTGATCGCGGCGCGCGCTTTGCGGATCGTCTCGAAATAGTTGCGGTCGGTCAGCCCCGCGCAGGTGCCGTGCTTGTCCCATTCGTTGAAGATCAGGCCCGGCGCCGGCATCAGATCGAGCATCGAGGAGACGATGCTGCGGTTCAGCCGCGGCGCCGGCCGCTGGCAATATTCCGGAAAACCGTTCTCATATTGCGGCCACAGCCCGTGCACGACGAAAGCATAGGGCCGGCCGCCGCACTGGATCTGCGAGCGGCCGCCGCGCTCGGCCGCCTCCTCGCAGAACGAGGGCGACCACGACAGCGACAGCACATAGAAATCGAATTCGCCGGGCGCGTTCTGCCGCCTGTCCTGGGCCTTGGCGCCGCCGGCGAGCGCGGCCAGGCCGGCGGCGATCGTCAGCGAGATCACCAGGCGGGAGAACGAATGCAATCTGGAATGAAACATGGCGACGCCCCTCAACTAGACTGTGCATCGAGCCTAGCAGGCGATAAGAACATTTCAAGAACAAATTTCAGGCGGCCATCGGTTGGCCGCTTGAGCAGTCCGAATCAAGGCTGTCGAATTACTGCCGGGCGGCGCGGCAGGCCGGATTGTAGGCCCAGTTGCGGTCGAGCCCGACCACGCACCATTCGACGCCATTGCCATAGCCGGCGAAGCCGCCGTCCTCGATGATCGAGAAATGCACCTTGCGCATCTTGCCGTCAGTCAGCATGGCCTCGCCGGTGCAATAGCGGCGCGGAATGTTGTCGGACTGCCAGGGCCGGAACGCGACCTCGTGCACGGCAGCGAAGCCGGTGATCTTCAACGAGGAATTCCAGAACGAGCTTTCCTTTTCCCAGAACTGGGTGGCGATCGTCGGCAGTGCCTTGTCGCAATCGGCGACGGCGCCGTCATAGCGCGGTCCGCTCAGCCAGAAGTTCAGCTCCAGCGGATTGGCGGCCTTGGCCTCGCCGAGCGACAGCGCTCCGAACATCAGGCCGAGCATGGCGGCAAAGCGGAACGATTTGAGGAAGAGGGCGCGCATGGGCAATCCAGACAGCATGATCTGCGAGAGGCGGACGGTGCCGCGAAGGCCGGGGGAGGTCAAGTGCAGCGCGGCAACACTTCGCCAGGAGTTGACCATGACGTCGCAGCCAACCGGGCTTCAGTTCTTTTCATGGCCAGTCCGGCACCGTAAACTGGTGCCAACCAATTGGAGTGACGGGAATGCGAATCATTGCGGCCGCGGGCCTTCTTGCCGGCCTGGTTTTTCTGGGGGGGACGGCGAGCCAGTCGGCGCGCGCCGATATCCTTCCGGTGCCTCCGTTCAAGGGCAACGACACCGGCGGCATCATCGCCTATTCGATGGCGACCCAGGTCGATGCGCGGCAGGTCGCGGTCGATCACTGCGCGCGCTACGGCAAGGTCGTCAAATTCCTCGGCGTTCAGGCCTATGAGGGCGGTTACATCTCGTTTTCCTGCCGCTGGGTGCCCTATGGCGCCGCCGACCGGCCGATCCGCACGCTGTACTGAGGCGCTGTCGTAGCGCCGCAATCTCTCAGCCGGGAGCCTTTGACATGACGCGCAAGCTCGCTTTGCTCGGCTCGGCCGTTTGCCTCGTGTTGTCGGCAGCCAGCGCCTGCGCCGACGACCTGCCGGTGCGCAAGGCCGGCCTGTGGGAAATGAAGATGGTCAGGAGCGGCTCGCAGATGCCGGAAATGACCATGCAGCACTGCACCGACGAGACCGTCGACAAGGAGATGAACAACAACGTCTCCCCGATGGCCAAGCAGATCTGCGCCAAGCAGGACATCAAGAAGACGGCGACCGGTTATGTCACCGATTCCGAGTGCAGCGTCGCCGGCGTCAGCACCACCTCGCATGCCGAGATCACGGGCGATTTCAACTCGGCCTATACTGTGAAGACCACCATGCACGCGCAAGGCGGCGCCGCTGGCAGCGCGGGCCGCGATACGACGATGCAGCTCGAAGCGAAATGGCTGGGCGCCTGCAAGCCGGAGCAGAAGCCCGGCGACATCGTGATGCCCGGCGGTTTCAAGATGAACGTGCGCGACATCGACAAGCTGAAGGCGTTGCTGCCGAAGTAGAGTTGGATCGTCTTGAGACCGTAGCCCGGATGGAGCGAAGCGAAATCCGGGGCCTTGCATCGATCGCGAAGACAGAATCCCGGATTGCGCTGCGCTCCATCCGGGCTACGTCATCAGCTACACCGGAATCCGCACGCTCGCCCGTAATCCCCCCATCGGGCTGTCGCCGAGGGTGATATCGCCGCCATGCGAGCGGGCGATGTCGCGGGCGATGGCGAGGCCAAGGCCGGTACCGCCTTCGTCCTGGTTGCGGGCGTTGTCCAGGCGCAGGAACGGCTTGAACACTTCTTCGCGCAAGTGCGCGGGAATCCCCGGCCCGTCGTCGTCGACCGTGACGGTCAAATAACGGTGATCGCGCTGGCCGGTGATGGCGATGCTCTTGCCGTAGCGCGCCGCGTTGGTGACGAGGTTGGCGAGGCAGCGCTTGAACGAGGCCGGCTTCACGGTGACCACGGGCAGGCCGTGGAATGCCACCGTCGCGGCATGGCCGTGGCGCTCGGCGTCGCTGCGCAGCTCTTCGAGCGCCTGCGCCATGTCGGTCGGCTGCGACTGCTCACCGGAATCGCCGCGGGCGAAGGCGAGGTAGTCCTCCAGCATCATCGACATCTCGTCGACGTCCTTGCGCATGCCTTCGAGCTCGGGGCTGTCGCCGATCAGCTCCAGCTCGAGCTTGAAGCGGGTGAGGATGGTGCGCAGATCGTGGCTGACGCCGGCGAGCATCGCGGTGCGCTGCTCCATCGTGCGTTCGATTCGCGATTTCATTTCAAGGAAGGCAATCGACGCGCGTCGCACCTCGCGCGCGCCGCGCGGGCGGAAGTTCGGGGCTTCGCGGCCCTTGCCGAAACTTTCGGCGGCGTCCGCAAGGCGCAGGATCGGCTTGATCTGGTTGCGCAGGAACAGCACCGCGACGATCAGCAGGATCGAGGACGTGCCGACCATCCAGAACAGGAAGATTTCCGAGTTCGAGGCATAGGCGGCGCTGCGCTGCGCGAACACGCGCATCACGGCGTCGTCGAGCTGGATGCGGATCTCGACCAGATTGGAGCGGCCGACCGTGTCGATCCAGAACGAGCGCCCGATCTGGCGGCCGAGCTGCACCGAGAGCGTCTGGTCGAGCAGCGAGAAGAACGGCTTTGGTCCCGGCGGCGGCATGTCGCCGGCGGGCAGGAAGTCGACGACGAGGCCGAGCCGCTGCTGGGCGATGCGGCGGATCTCGTTGCGGTCCTTGTCCTGCGGATAGCCCTTGTAGACGTCGATCAGCGCGGCGATGTCCTGCACCACCGCGGCCGACAGGCGGCGCGTCACCGTGTTCCAGTGCCGCTCCATGAACACGAAGGCGACGACCGATTGCAGGATCACCATCGGCACGATCATGATGAGCAGCGCGCGGGCATAGAGGCCGGTCGGCATCCAGCCCTTGAACGCGTTGCCCATCCAGCCATTGGCGGCGGAGACGCGGCCGGCCGCGCTCTTGAGCAGCGTCAGGCCGGTATCGATCGTGCTCATCGGTCGCGCTTCACTTGATCTATGGCGAGGCCACCAGCCGGTAGCCGATGCCGCGCACCGCCTGGAGGAACAGCGGATTGGCGGGGTCGGTCTCGATCTTGCGCCTGAGGCGGTTGATCTGCACGTCGACGGCGCGCTCGTTGACGCTGCCATTGCCGGTCAGCGCGCTGCGCGGCACGGTCTCGCCCGGTGTTTCCGAGAGGATGCGCAGCATCTCGCGCTCGCGGTCGGTGAGGTGGATGACCTCCTCGCCCTGGCGCAATTCGCCGCGGTCGAGATGGTAGATGTAGGGGCCGAATGCGATCTTCTCCACCGCGATGGTCTGCGGCGGCGGGGCGGCGCGCTTGAGGATGTTGTTGATGCGCAGCGCAAGCTCGCGCGGCTCGAACGGTTTTGCCACGTAATCGTCTGCGCCGATCTGGAGGCCCTCGATGCGGGCCTCCGCCTCGTGCCGCGCCGTCAGCATCACGATCGGGACCGAGGACGAGGTCCGGATGAAGCGGGCGAGGTCGAAGCCGGTCTCGCCGGGCATCATGACGTCGAGGATCAGGAGGTCGAAATGCAGGCCGAGCAGCTTCGAACGCGCATCGCCGGCGCTCGCCGCGGTCGTGACCCGATAGCCTTCGCTGGCGAGGAAGCGCGACAACAGATCGCGGATGCGGCGGTCGTCGTCGACCAGGAGAAGATGCGGGGCATCGTCGGCCGGTTCGACCGGCGGGCGGGCGAGCGTGGCAGCGAGCGGCACGGTCACTCCTTTCCGTCTTGATTGACGTTGGCGAAGATCGTCTCCAGCACCTTGTCCGGATCGTCGCGGTCGATCATCGCACGCAGGAAGCGCTTGACGGTCTCGGCATCCTGCGGCGCCATCTCGGCGAGCGCCCTGGTGATCCGCGTGGTCTGGAGACCGGCGAGCTTCTGCACCAGCGCCTCGCCCTTGGGCGTGGCAAAGAGCAGCCGCTGGCGACGATCATTGTCGCCGGTCTTCTGCACGATGTAGCCCTCGTCCAGCAGCTGCTTGAGCACCCGGCCGAGCGATTGTTTGGTGATGCGCAGGACGTCGAGCAGGTCGGCGACCTTGAGGCCGGGATAGCGATAGACGAAGTGCATGACCCGGTGATGGGCCCGGCCGAAGCCGAAAGCCTCCAGCTCCTGGTCGGGATCGCCGACGAAATCGCGATAGGCGAAGAACAGCAGCTCGATGATATCCCAGCGCAAATTGCCTCCATCGCCTGCCGCCGGCCGAGGCTCGGCAGCGTCTTGAGGGGGAGTCGCGAAATTTATGTCAGGCATATTGACGTATCTTGGGTTCAATGTTACAAAACGATCAGCCCGCACGAAATTTTAGATCGTTTCGCGTCGGGTGGCATCGAAGCAGGGCGGCCGGAGTGAGCCGGACAGGCGGCGACGGCCGGAGCAGATCTACCGTGCGATTGTCGAGCGGCATTTCGACAAAACATACTGGACTTCCGCCTTCCGCAAAAGCATGTCCTCGGCGGCATGCTGGCCACGGAAACCGGCCGTAACAAGGCTGGCGGTGGTCCGGCCAGAAACCACATCAAGCCAGCCGGGCCCGAAACAGGGTCGGCAGGCGCCAGAACAGCGCCGCCATCGGCAGCGGGAGCCAAGGACATGAGCATGACATTCGACATCCAGCCCGCATCCAATCCTACTCCAGAGAAGGACCGTGTCGCCAAGCTGGTGGACCCCGGTTTCGGGCGCGTCTTCAGCGATCACATGGCGATCGTCCGCTACAACCAGGCCAAGGGCGGCTGGTACGAGGCGAAGATCGAGGCGCGCGCCAACTTCCAGCTCGATCCGGCCGGCGCCGTCCTGCACTACGCCCAGGAAATCTTCGAGGGCCTCAAGGCCTACAAGCGCGACGACGGCGGCGTGAACCTGTTCCGCCCCGACGCCAATGCGCGCCGCTTCAGGGACTCGGCCGACCGCATGGCGATGGCGCAGCTCCCCGAGGAAATCTTCATCGATGCAGTCGAGCAGGTCGTGCGCATCGACCGCGCCTGGATGCCGGGCGGCGAGGGCAGCCTGTACCTGCGGCCCTTCATGATCGCGAGCGAGACCTTCCTCGGCGTCAAGCCGTCGTCCGAATACATCTTTGCGGTGATCGCCTCGCCGGTCGGCTCCTATTTCAAGGGCGGGCCTGCCCCGGTCTCGATCTGGGTGTCGGAGAATTACACGCGCGCAGCCGTCGGCGGCACCGGCGCCGTCAAATGCGGCGGCAATTATGCCGCGAGCCTGCGCGCGCAGGCCGAGGCGATCCAGCACGGCTGCGACCAGGTCGTCTTCCTCGACGCGATCGAGCGCCGCTACATCGAGGAGCTCGGCGGCATGAACGTGTTCTTCGTGTTCGACGACGGCTCGCTGTCGACGCCGCCGCTCGGCACGATCCTGCCCGGCATCACCCGCGACTCCATCATCACGCTCGCCCGCGATGCCGGAAAGACCGTGCGCGAGGAGCCGTATTCGCTCGACCAGTGGCGCAAGGATGCAGCGAGCGGCAGGCTGAAGGAAGCCTTCGCCTGTGGCACCGCCGCCGTCATCTCGCCGATCGGCAAGGTCCGTTCGGTGAGCGGCGATTTCGAGATCAGCGGCGGCGCCGCCGGCCCGGTCGCCATGGGCCTGCGCAAGCAGCTCGTCGACATCCAGTACGGCCGCACCAACGATCCGCACAACTGGATCAAAAAGGTGTTTTGAGGTCTCGTGTCCCGGACGTGCTGCAGCGTGAAACGCTGCTGCGCAGAGCCGGGACCCATCTCGCCGCCACTTGACCCCGGATCAGCAGCGCACCACGCCGCCAGGAGGCGGCGCGCTGCGCAGCATCCGGGGAACGGAGCCAGCCGCGCGCCATGAACGGCCCGCCATGATCCCGCGACAAAGCCCGGAGATTATCAAGCATCCGGACATCGCGATCATGGCACCAAGGCTCTCCCAACCCATGAAATGGGTCGTTCTCGCCGCAATCACCGGCATCTCCGTCTTCGGCATCCTGACCATCGGTCCCGTGCATGAGGTCTCGGCGGATGACCACTCGCCGGTCGTCGACGTGCGCACCACCGATCCGGAAATGAACACGGCGATCGCGCGCGCCCGCGGTACGCTGCCGACCTTCTGGGCGTCCTACGAGGCGCCAAAACCTTCCGAAGCCGGGCATTCGCTGAAAGTGCGCTTTTCCACCCGCAAGGGCGGCGAGCACATCTGGATTGCCGACGTGAAGAAGCAGCCGGGCGGGACCTATACCGGTGTCTTCGCCAACGAGCCGCGCGATCTGCCCGGCAAACGGGCAGGCGATCCCGTCAAGTTCAGCGAAGCCGACATCTCGGACTGGATGTTCATGCGCAACGGCAAGATCGTCGGCGGGGAGACCATCAAGCCGACGCTGAAGTCGCTGCCCAAGGCGGACGCGGACGCGCTGAGGGCCCGGATGGAGCAGCCGTAGGGGCTGTCTTCCTTCTCCCCTTGCGGGAGAAGGTGGCGCGAAGCGCCGGATGAGGGGTTGTCTCCCCGAACTCAGTGTGGCGTTCGCGGATAGAACCCCTCACCCGTCTCGCCGCTAACGCGGCGAGCCACCCTCTCCCGCAGGGGGAGAGGGGAAAAGCCGGCGGTTGCCGCGTCCCGCGTCGGCTGGTAAACGCCGCGCATGGCCGAGAAACCCAAAAAACCCCAGAAACTGAAGGCGCGCCTGCCGCGCGGGCTCGAGGATCGCGATCCCGCCGCGATCCGGGCGACGCGCGAGATGGTCGAGAAGATCCGCGCCGTCTACGAGCTCTACGGTTTCGAGCCGGTGGAAACGCCGGCGATGGAATACACCGACGCGCTCGGCAAGTTCCTGCCCGACCAGGACCGCCCGAACGAGGGCGTGTTCTCGTTCCAGGACGACGACGAGCAGTGGATTTCGCTCCGCTACGATCTGACCGCGCCGCTCGCCCGCTATGTCGGCGAGCGCTACGGCACCGACGGTCTGGTCCTCCCCTACCGCAGCTACCGCGTCGGCTACGTCTTCCGCAACGAGAAGCCCGGCCCCGGCCGCTTCCGCCAGTTCATGCAGTTCGATGCCGACACGGTCGGCTCGGCGACGCCGGCGGCGGATGCCGAGATCTGCATGATGGCGGCGGACACGATGGAGGCGCTCGGCATCGCGCGCGGCTCCTATGTCGTGAAGGTCAACAATCGCAAAGTGCTCGACGGCGTTCTCGAAGCCATCGGGCTCGGCGGTGACGAGAATGCAGGCCGCCGGCTGACGGTGCTGCGCGCCATCGACAAGCTCGACAAGTTCTCAGCCGACGAAGTGCGCAAGCTGCTCGGCCCGGGACGATGGGATGGCGGCGAAGAAGGCAAGGGCGATTTTACGAAGGGCGCCAATCTCAGCACGGCTGAGGCCGACGTTGTTCTCGCCATCACCAAGCCGCGCGACGACTGGAAAGAGGCCATTGCCGCTGCAGAGACTTACCTCGCTAAGAGCGAAGTTGGTCAGGCCGGCGTGAGCGAGCTGGAAGAAATCGCAAAACTGGTGACGGCGTCAGGCTATGGCGCGGACCGCATCAAGATCGATCCCTCCGTCGTGCGCGGCCTCGAATATTACACCGGCCCAGTCTACGAGGTTGAGCTGTTGCTCGAGACCAAGGACGAGAAGGGCCGTCCTGTGCGCTTCGGCTCCGTCGGTGGCGGTGGGCGTTATGATGGCCTCGTCTCGCGCTTCCGTGGCGAGCCGGTGCCGGCGACCGGTTTCTCGATCGGCGTGTCCAGGCTTCAGGCCGCGCTGACGCTGCTCGGCAAGCTCGACACGCGGCCCGAATTCGGCCCCGTCGTCGTCACCGTGTTCGACCGCGACCGCGTCGCCGACTACCAGAAGATGGTGGCAAGCTTGCGCGCCGCCGGCATCCGCGCCGAGCTCTATCTCGGCAATCCCAAGAATATGGGCAACCAGCTCAAATATGCCGACCGCCGCCACTCACCCTGCGTGATCATCCAGGGTTCTGATGAAAAGGCGCGCGGCGAGCTTCAGATCAAGGACCTGATCGAGGGTGCGAAGGCTGCGGCCGCGATCGCCTCCAACCAGGAATGGCGCGAGACGCGCCCGGCGCAGTTCTCGTGCAGCGAAGCCGATCTCGTTTCAAAAGTGCGCGAGGTTCTGGCGCGCCATGACGTAAACTGGGGATAGCCATTCCGGCAGGCCGTCATGCCGGGCTTGTCCCGGGCATCCACGTCTTGTTTGATGGAAGAGAACGTGGATGGCCGGGACA
>NZ_AKIY01000218.1 GCF_000282615.1 Bradyrhizobium sp. YR681
CGGCTGCCGCCGGTCGAGAAATCGCCCCAGGCGCGCTTGCGGGCGACGCTCTGGCCGGGCGTCGGATATTCGGTCGTGACCTTCGACCAGTCGCATTCGAGTTCCTCGGCGACGAGCTGGGCGAGGCCGGTGAGCGAGCCCTGGCCCATCTCGGAGCGGGCGATCCGGATGACGACGGTGTCATCCGGCCTGACCACGACCCAGGCGTTGACCTCGGGCGAGCCGTCGGCTGCACGGACTACGGCGGGGCCGCCGAAGGGCAGGTCGAGGCCGATGGCTAATCCTGCGCCAATCGCGGCGGTGCCGACGACGAAGGCGCGGCGGTTCATCTTGGGAGAGACGTGCTTGTTCATGAGGCAGCTCCTTACGCGCTTGCGATCGTGTGGATCGCTTCGCGCACCTGCTGGAAGGTGCCGCAGCGGCAGATATTGGTGATGGCCTCGTCGATATCGGCGTCGGTCGGCTTCGGCTTCTCGGCGAGCAGCGCCGCCACCGCCATGATCATGCCGCTCTGGCAATAGCCACATTGCGGCACGTCCTTCGCGATCCAGGCCTGCTGCACCTTGTGCAGCGTGTTCCCGGACGCGAGCCCTTCGATCGTGGTGATCTTCTTGCCTTCGGCCTCGGCGACCGAAACGCCGCAAGAGCGGGTGGCGACGCCGTCCATGTGAACCGTGCAGGCGCCGCATTGTGCAATGCCGCAGCCATATTTGGTGCCGGTCAGGCCGGCATTCTCGCGGATTGCCCAGAGCAGCGGGGTATCCGGCTCGACGTCGAGCGTCAGTGTTTTTCCGTTGATTGTTAGGTTTGCCATCGCAAGTCCCCTGATTGGCCCAATCCACCGATTGGACTCAGTGACACAATGTGTCTGGCAAACTGGAACTGTTCAAATCAATAGTCCGCGGGGTCGCCGTCAAAGGGGGCAGACATGCGCGGGGAAGAATGCCGGGCGCGCGGTGTTGCGCGTTGTGAATGGCGGTGCATGTCCGCAGCCTTTGGTCGCATCGAATTCATTTGACTCACCTTAGGTATTGTACAACCTTTGGTTTGATGGATTATTAGTCCATCCTAAGGGAGAATCGCCATGGGTCGCATCGTCACGATTGATCTCGAAAAAGTTCTTGCGTCAGGTAACGATCTCAAAGCCAAGTCACCTTCCGGACTCACCACTCACGCCGATCTGCTCGGCCTTGCCAGCGACGTCAGCAAGGATCCGGTCACCTATCTGAGCAGCGTCGGCGTACAGCTCGACGACACGACGGCTTCGATGCTGCGGAGCAAGCTGGCCTCGCGTTCCGGCGGCGTCCAGGCCGGCACGATCCATATCGACATCCTCTGATCCGGCATCCGCAGATCATGATGGCCGGCTGACCGGTTCGCCGGGCAGCCGGGATATGAGGTCGTCGGCCATGGCGTTCGGCGCACAATATTTATCTGATTTCCGCGCGGCCAGGGTGACGCCTACTAATCTTGTTTTGAACGTCACCCTGAAATGCCCGCTCAAATGTTCGCACTGCTGCTTTTCATCTGACATGTTTCACGGCGGGCATCTGTCCGCCGCGGACGTACATCGCTGCATTCAGCAGGCTGCGCAGATTCCGTCGATGGAGATCGTCCATTTCGTCGGCGGCGATCCTATGCTGCATGCGGATATCGTTGCCGATGCCGTGGCTCTGGCCGCGTCGCTGGGCTTGCGCGCCGGCATTACCACGAGTGCGTTCTGGGCCAAGTCGCCCGCGCGCGCGACGGCTTCTGTCCGGCGATTGCACGCGGCCGGGCTCACCGAAATGACCTTGTCTTATGATGATCCCCATGCCGAGTTCGTGCCGCTCAGGTTCATCGCCAATGCGGTGACTGCGGCGCGGGAGTGCGGCCTGTTGCTGCGGATCGCGGTGGTGGTTGAAGCCAACTCGAAGATCACCGCCGCCACCCTGCGTGCCGATCTCGGCCTTCAGGACGAGCCCGGCATCAACATCTACGAGACCGTCGCCAACTCGACCGGCCGCGCGGATGGCACGGATGAGGAAACCCAGGCGGCACGTCTTCACCATGCGTCGGCCTATCGCGGCCCCTGTGAGTCCGTTCTTCACACCGTCACCGTCGATCACGAGGGCGGCATCCGGCCGTGCTGTGGCGTGCTGCCCCATTACGATTCCCTGAAGGTCGGGCACATCGCGGAGGAGGGGATTGAAGCAGCCATGCGCGGAGCCGCGGACGATCCGCTCTACAGATGGATCAGGCTTGAAGGTCCCGTCGCCATCCTCGCTGCCATTACGGCCGACGACCCCGTGCCGATGCGCGTGGAGGACTTCGACGGCATCTGCACCGCCTGTGATCGCATCTTCCGCTCGCCGGAGTTGCTGGCGCGGGTGCGGGAAGCCGCCGAGGCCCGGCGGCCCCAGATCGAGACCTGCGAAATCCTGCTGGCCGGACCGCCCGCGGCTGCAACCGTCGCGGCCGCCCCATGAGCACCGATGTCCTCTTTTGCTCGGCGCCCGTGATGTCCGTGGTGCGGCCCTCGGCGGCGCTCGGCCTGTTACAGGCGCTGCTGCGGGAGAAAGGCATTCGCGCCGAGACGCACTATCTGAACTTGATGTTTGCCGATCGCATCGGGCTCGACCTGAACGAGCAGCTTGCGGAAAAATTGCCGAGCCATCTTCTCGCCGGCGACTGGCTGTTCGGCGATTGCCTGGGTGCCCGGCCTGACCGGCCGCAGGTGCAGCGCCACATCAGCGAGCTCGGTGCCGCGATCGAGCGCAAGGGGCTGGCGCAGCTCTACGAAATCCGTCGCAGCTTGATCCCTTCCTTCGTCGCGGAAGCAGCCGACCGGCTGCTCGAACGCAGCCCCAAAATCATCGGCTTCACCTCGATGTTCGAGCAGACGGTGGCTTCGCTTGCGATCGCGGCCGCGGTGAAGGAGCGTGATCCGTCCGTGGTCGTCTGCTTCGGCGGCGCCAATTGCCACGGGCCGATGGGCGCGGTGCTGCTGAAGAACTTCTCGCAGATCGACCATGTCTTCAATGGCGAGGCCGACACCGTGTTCGGGCCGGCGGTCGAGACGATCCTGCGCGGCGAGCAGCCTCGCGGCATGCCGGGATGCCTGTCCCGCGACCAGCCTGCCGTGGGTAGCGCATCCGGTCCGACCGCGATGGATGCGCTGCCGATCCCGGACTATGCGGATTATTTCGTGCAGCTCGCGGACCTGTCCGAAGCGTCGCGCGTACGTCCTTCGATTCCGTTCGAGTCCTCGCGGGGGTGCTGGTGGGGGCAGAAACATCACTGCACCTTCTGCGGCCTGAACGGGGAGGGCATGGCGTTTCGCGCCAAGTCCGCGCCGCGCGTGCTCCGCGAGATCGAGGCGCTGCATGCTGAATTCGGGATCGGCCGGTTCGCGGCGACCGACAACATCCTGGGCATGACCCACATCGACGGCGTGCTCGGAAAGCTCGCCGAACGCCCGGCGCACGGCTTTCGCTTCTTCTACGAGATCAAGGCCAACATGGACGAGACGCAGCTCGAGAAGCTGGCGCTTGCGGGGACGGTCTGGCTGCAGCCCGGCATCGAGAGCCTGTCGGACCCGGTGCTGCATCTGATGCGCAAGGGCGTGAGTGCCTTGCTCAACCTGCGTCTGCTGCGCAATTGCCGCGAGCTCGGCGTCGGGCTGGTCTGGTCGATCCTGTATGGATTTCCGGGCGAGCCGCGCGAGGCCTACGACGCGGTTGCCAAAATGGTCCCGCTGCTCGAACATCTTCAGCCGCCGGTCGGCTGCGGCCGCATTCGCCTCGATCGCTTCAGCCCCAATTTCGAACGCGCCGCCGAGATCGGCTTTCACAACGTCACGCCGATGCCGGCCTATGGCGCGATCTACGACGTTCCGGACGAGGATCTCGCCAACCTCGCTTACTTCTTCGAGGGCGATGCGCCCGATGCCGCGCGCGAGCAGGATTTGGTGTCGCTCAAGGCTGCGAGCGCAAGATGGCGCGGGCGCTGGTTCGACCAGCCCTTTGCGCCTCAGTTGACGATGACGGCCGTGGGGACCGCGCACCTCGTCAGCGACACCCGCGCTTGTGCGCTTCAACCATTCTATTGCCCGACACCGGCCGAGATCGCCGTGCTCGATCTGCTGCGCAATCCCTGCACGCGGGCGAACGCCGTTGAACAGCTTGCCGATCGCTTCGAGACGGCCGCGGTCGAGGCCGCCATGGATGCGATCCTGGGGCGACGGTTCGCGATCGAGATCGACGGCAGGATGCTCTCGCTGGTCACCGAGGCAGGCCGGGAGATTTTTGACGCCGACGCCCGCGCCGAATTTCCGCTCGGCTTCGTCCTGCCGCGCGAGCACGCGGCAGCTCATGCGGTCTCGACGGATGCCCGCGATGAGCCGGCTGGCCTGGAACGGGTGCAGCCATGACCGTCGAAGTTCGTCCGCTCGGCGACAAGTGCAACATCAAGTGCCGCTACTGCTATCAGGAGGGCATCCGCACCGCCGGCAACGTGCCGACGCGCTACGACCTCGATGCGATCATGGCAACGCTGGACAGATTGGCCGAGCCGTTCAGCCTGTTCGGCGGCGAGATCATGCTGACTCGCCGGCCCGATCTCGAACGCCTGATGCAGCTCGGCTTCGACCGCCATGGCGGCGTCGGCATGCAGACCAACGGCACGCTGATCGAGGAACGCGACCTCGAGCTGTTCAGGAAATATCGCGTCCGCATCGGCATCTCGATCGACGGCCCGGGGCCGCTCAACGATGCCCGCTGGGCCGGCAGTTTGCCGGCAACGCGGCGTGCGACCGCGCGGATCGAGGCGGTGATCGAGACGCTGTGCCGCGAGGGCATGCCGCCCAACGTGATCGTGACGCTCAACCGGATGAACGCCGCGCCGGATCGGCTGGGCGTGCTGTGCGAATGGATCGGGTTTCTCGGCAGCCTCGGCGTCCGCAAGCTGCGCTTGCATCTGCTGGAACAGGACGAAACGGAAGGCGGCGAGGGCCTGCCGCTCACGGCACAGGAAAACCTTGCGGCTCTCAGGCGGCTGCGCCGGCTCGAGCAGGAGCTGCCGTCCGTCGAGTTCGACATCTTCGCCGAGATGGCGGCAATGCTCAGGGGGGATGACGCACGCACCTCGTGCGTCTTCCATGCCTGCGATCCCTATGCGACGCGCGCGGTGGTGGGCGTCGAGAGCGACGGCCGGCTCGGCAATTGCGGCCGCACCAACAAGGATGGCGTCACCCATCTGCGCGCCGGCCGCGAGGCCTTCGACCGCCAGCTCTCGCTCTACCGGACGCCGCAGGCCGATGGCGGCTGCCAGGGCTGCCGGTTCTTCCTGGCCTGCAAGGGCAATTGTCCGGGCACCGCGATCGGCGGCGACTGGCGGATGCGCTCGATCGATTGCCCGGTGTGGTTCGGCCTGTTCGAGGACATCGAGACCGAGCTTCAGGCGAATGGGGAGACCGCGATCAGCCGGTCGCAGCAACGCTCCGATCTCGAAGCGAAGATGATCGCGGCCTGGTCGATCGGCGATAACCCGACCTTGCATTCGCTGCTTCAGCAGGCGGAAGCGCCATGACGTCGGCCTGGTTGACATGGCCTCGTCCTCCGCTGGCGGCTGCACCGCGCGAGCCAGCTCTCGCCAAGGCGGCTATGCAGCGCATCAGCTTCAGCGGCCCGCAGGCGCGCGCGCTCTGGCAGCCGCGATTTGAACGTCTCGGCGAAGTGGCACTCGCGGTCGAGCTGGAGATGGTGCGCCAAGGGCGTATTCCGGCGACGCTGGTGTGGACCGGCTATGATGATATCGAAGCCTTGACGGAGAGAGTGCGCGCAATCGGCCTCGAAGCGAAACCTGTCAAGGCGTCGCTCGGCTATGCCGCCGACTGGCCGATCGAGGCATCGATCGACGAGCCGAAGCGGCTGCTCGACTATGCGTTCCTGATCGGCCCTGCGCCGTACGATGTATCAATCGCCGAACCGGCGGCGGATGATTTGGAGCAGACGGCGATGCGGTCCGGCTATCCCGCGTGTTGCGCAAAGTCCTGGGCGGGCCATCTTCGTGGCGGCGGATGCGATCCGCTGGCCAACCTGCTCGCGCGCGACGATAGGGCGGCGATGCCTGCCCATTTCGCGCTCGCGGTTCTGGGCGTGGGGCCGGTGCGGCACGCGCCGTGTTCGGTGCACTGCTCTGCCACGCGTGATTGTTCGCGCGCGTTCCTCGATCTCGGTCGCGAGCTGGGATTCATCGACGAGATAGTGTGGCTCGAAGAGATCGCGGGTTGGGCGACCGAGGCATCGCTGGTCAACGGCATCGCCGAGATCACGACGGCTGCCTTCCGCTGCACCTGGTTGTCCGACGAGGGCGCGTCGCCGCATCGGCGGCTTCGTCACACCTTGGCGGCGCCACGTCCCGTGAAACGGAAGGCCGCATCGGTCGAGCTCGTGGGCGGCACTGAAATCCTCGTCGAACTCGGCACCGGATTTGAGGCCGCCGGTTTCGCAAGTCCATTCGCCATGCGCTCGCGCTTCAGCGCGATCGTCTGGGAGCAGACCGCTGCGCTGCGCCGCGCCGCATCGGCCGTGCATGTCGGATGTGGCGATGGACTGTTGCTGGAGCTGATCGCGCAGACGCGGCCCAAGCTGAAATTGTATGGCCTCGAGGAAGATGCGGCGCTCGCCGGGCTCGCGCGCCAGCGCCTCGGTGCGTCCTTGCCGGTGCTCGGCGGGGCCAGCCTCGAAGCGCTTGCGACGCTGGCGCGCCTCGTGCCCGAAGGCGTCGATCTGGCTTTCGTCGATCCGGAGCGGCTTGGCAGTCACGAAGCGCTGGCCGCCATCCGCGTGATCGCAAAGTCGGTGATCGTGATCGGCACCGATCGCTCGCTGCGCCGGTTCAAAGACATGGATACGTATGCTGCAACGATGGGGCTCGCCCTGCTGCCTGGACGCGCAGCTCGAGTCTCAGCGGCCATCGCTGCGATGGATCGCCTGCACTGACCTGTTCGAGGGGGAACGCGCCATGAATGCGATGTCGATTGACTGGGAGCGGACAGCACGACCGCAGGCCGACGGCTACGACACGGCCGTTGCCCTCGGCCTGATCGAAACCGAGCCGACGCCCTGGCGGCCGCTGCCGCCGCAGCGTCCCCCGGTGAACGGCGCGCCGGCCGTTGCAGAGGGCAGGGTTGCCCTGCGCACTGAGGACCCGCTGCTTCCCGCGCCACGGTTCGTTCCCGATGCGCAAGCTCTCCCGGCGCTGGAAGAGGCACTGCGCTACGTCCGTCGCTGGCCGATCGCTGCCAAGCAGTGGCCGGAGATATTGAACACCATCCAGTGCTATCACGACACCGAGCAGCCGACCGAAGGGCCCGGCCGTCTCGGCTCGGCCAGCCATTCGGTCGATGCGCGCTTCGGCGTCATTGGCCTTACGGTGAACTGCCCGCTCGCGGCAGCGCAGGCGATCGTGCATGAGATGGCCCATCACAAGCTTCGCGCGTTCGGCGTCGCCAACGAGGATGCGATCCGCATCATCAGCAATCCCCAAAGCGAGCTCTATCCGAGCCCGATCGTGGTCGACCGTCCGCGTCCGATGACGGCGGTGCTGCACGCGCAATATTCCTTCATCCACGTCACCCAGCTCGACCTTCACATGCTCGAGCAGGAAGAAGACCCGCAGGTTCGCAGTGACATCCGCGCACTGCTCGCGCGCAACGCCTCGCGGATGGAGAAGGGGTTCGAGACCTTGCGGCAGCACGCCCGCACCGATGCGGCGGGCCGGGAGTTTCTCGGCGCCTTCTTCGCCTGGTGCAGCGACGTCCTGGCCGCCAGCCGGAAGCTGCTGGCGACCGAGCGCGCCTGACTGGCTCGCTTTCGCCGCCGGCCGGGTTCCATGCGCCAATCCCCGGCTTGGGGCGACGTCTGCCCATCAATGCCGGTTCCAGGCCCGGTCACCATTGCGTTGCGGCGACAGTTTGTCCTTTTTGCCGGGGTGCAAGACTGAAACGCTTTGCTACACTGCGCCCGAAGCAAAAGGAGTTCCATGAGCGTGGCGACCCCCTGCAACGTGCTGATGCTCTATCCGCTCTTCACCGCGGAGTCGTTCTGGAGCTTTGGCGAATCCTGCAAGCTGATGGGTGTCCGGCGTCCGGCTGCGCCGTTGGGGCTGATCACCGTCGCCGCGATGCTGCCGAAGGACTGGACGATCCGGCTGATCGACTGCAACACGCAGGCTTTCGGTGACGAGGATCTCGCCTGGGCCGACGTCGTCTTCACCGGCGGCATGCTGCCGCAGCAGGCGGACACGTTGCGCCTGATCGAGCTGTGCCGCGCGGCGGGCAAGCCGGTGGTGGTCGGCGGTCCCGATCCCACCTCCAGCCCGCACATCTATGAGCGGGCCGATTTCCGGGTGCTCGGCGAAGCCGAAAGCGTCATCGATGAGTTCATCGCGGCCTGGGAGGGCGGCGCACGGTCCGGCGTCTTCACCGCGCCGAAGTTCCAGGCCGACGTCACCAGGACGCCGGTGCCGCGTTTCGATCTCCTCAAGTTCGAGGACTATCTCTATCTCGGTGTGCAGTATTCGCGCGGCTGCCCGTTCACCTGCGAGTTCTGCGACATCATCGAGCTTTACGGACGCGTGCCGCGGACCAAGACGAATGAGCAGATGCTGGTCGAGCTCGACAGGCTGTACCAGATGGGTTACCGCGGCCATCTCGACTTCGTCGACGACAATTTCATCGGCAACAAGAAGTCGCTCAAGCTGTTCCTGCCGCAGCTCGCCGAATGGCAGCGCGCCCACGGCTATCCCTTCGAATTGTCCACCGAGGCCTCGGTCAATCTCGCCGACGATCCCGAGTTGCTCGACCTGATGGGCGCCGCAAATTTCTTCGGCATCTTCGTCGGCATCGAGAGCCCGGATCCCGCGACGCTGGTCGCGATGCGGAAGAAGCAGAACACGCGGCGCAACATCGCCGAGAGCATCCACAAGATCTATGCCGCCGGCATGCTCGTCACCGCCGGCTTCATCGTCGGCTTCGACAACGAGAAGGTCTCGATGGCGGAGGCGATGATCGACTTCATCGAGGAGGCCGCGATCCCCGTCGCCATGGTCGGCCTGCTCTATGCGTTGCCGAACACGCAGCTGACGCGGCGCCTCGCCAAGGAAGGCCGGCTGCATGCGGACCACGATCTGGCGTCGACCACGGGCGGCGATCAGTGCACAGGCGGTATCAATTTCGATCCGGTGCGGCCGCTGCGCGATATTCTGACGGACTACAAGACGGTGCTCGAGCGCGTCTACAGCCCGGCGGCCTATGCGGGCCGTGTCGACAAGTTGATGACGCTGCTGGATCGATCGAAGCAGCGCCACGAGCTCGCCGAAGGCGACATCCGCGCCAAGGTCGGCGCGATGGAGACGGTGCACCGCGTGGTCACCGCCATTCCCGAGGCGCGCGGGCCGCTCTGGCAGACCTTCATGAACTGCGCCAAGCGCGACACCTCATCGGCGCGGATCGCGGTGCAGATGATCGCGGCCTATGCGCATCTCGGCCCGTTCTCGCGCAAGGTCATCGACGCCATCGACGTCCGGCTCGCGGCGCTCGATGACGAGATCGTCATCCCGCCGGCGACGATCGACAGGACAGCAGCGCGTCACCTGGCCTGAGAGCTTACTTCACCGCCAGCCGCAAGAAGCTCATCACGCTGCCGAGCGCGGCAAAGCCTGCGCCGAGCGCCAGCGCAACGGTCGCCCCCTCATGACCGGCCAGCGCAAAGCAGGCCGCCGCGAGTGCTGCGCCGGTCGTCTGTCCCGTTAGCCGCGCGGTCGCGACGATGCCGGAGGCGCTGCCGCTGCGGTGGGGCGGTGCGCTGGACATCACCGCTTTCATGTTCGGCGCCTGGAAGAAGCCGAACCCCATGCCGCAGATCACCATCCGCCAGATGATGTCGGGAATGGCCGGATTGGCCGGCAGCATCGCCAGCAGCGCCATGCCGAGGCCGAGCAGCACCAGCCCGATGCCGCCGAGCAGGCCCACGGCATAGCGGTCGGACAGGCGTCCCGCGATCGGCGCCATGATGCCGACCACCAGCGGCCACGGCGTCATGAAGAAGCCGGTCTCGACCTGCGAGCGTCCCAGCACGTCCTCGAAATAGAACGGCAGCGAGACGAAGGCGAGGCCCTGCACGGCGAACGAGCAGAGCGCCGTCACTGCCGACAGCGCGAACATCGGCCGGGCGAACAGGTCGATCGGCAGCATCGGCGCGGGATGTTCGGCATGGCGACGCGTCAGGATGAAACCGAACGCGATGGCCGAGACCAGCTCGATGCCGACGACAATTGGCGACAGATTGTGCGCGGCGCTGCCGATGCCGGTGATGAACAGGCCGAGGCAGGCCGACGCCAGGGCCGCGCCGAGAAAGTCGAAGCCGTGATCGGCGCGCGGCGTCTTCGGCAGCATCGCAAAGCCGATGCCGATCGCGATGAGGCCGAACGGGATGTTGACGGCGAACAGCCACGGCCACGGGCCGAGCGCGAGGATGGCGGAAGCGATCGACGGCCCGAAGGTGAAGGCGGTCGCGACCACAAGCGCGTTGTGACCAAAACCGCGGCCGAGCATCCGTCCGGGATAGACGAAGCGCACCAGCGCCGTGTTGACGCTCATGATGCCGCTGGCGCCGAGGCCTTGTAGGGTGCGCGCGACCAGCAGACTGTCCAGCGACCACGCCACCGCGCAGAACAGCGAGGCGATGGTGAACAGGATCAGGCCGCCGAGATAGATCCGCTGGTGCCCGACGATCTCGCCGAGCGCGCCGAGCGGCAGCAGCGTCGCCACCAGCGCGATCTGGTAGACATTGACCACCCAGACCGACTGCTCCGGCGTGACATGCAGGTCGGCGGCAATCGCGGGCAGCGCGATGTTGGCGATCGCGGTGTCGAGCGAAGCCATCGCCAGTGCGGTGAAGATCGCGGCGATGGCCCAGCGCCGCTGCGTGGCCGGAAGTCCGTCGGCAACGGGATGGTCGGGCTCGCGCGCGGCGGCAGGTAACGTGATTGTCATTGCGTCAGCGCGTTGCTCCGGCGGCGTGGCCATAGGGGACTTTCGGCATGTACTACGGCCAAGCCTGCTTCCACAGGCATATGCTTGCATGCTGTGTATGCGCGAAGGTCAGGCGAAGCGGCCGGCGGCTGGCGTATGATCGCGCCGCTGCTGCAATCGTGGGGGATCACCATGCAACTCGTCGTTCTGCCCGGTGACGGTATCGGACCGGAGATCACGACCGCGACATCGGGCGTGCTGCGCGCGGCCTCCGAGCGCTTCCAGCTCAATCTGCGCCTGGAGGAGCACGCGGTCGGGCATGCCAGCCTGAAGCTATCAGGCACCACCGTGCGCTCCGAACTGCTCGACATCGTCCGCGCCGCCGACGGCCTGATCCTGGGCCCGACCGCGACCTTCGACTTCAAGGACGAGGCGCATGGCGAGATCAACCCGTCCAGGCACTTCCGCAAGAGCCTCGACCTCTATGCCAATGTCCGGCCTGCGCGCACCTATGCCGGGCGGCCCGGCCGGCTCGGCGATTTCGACCTCGTCGTGGTGCGCGAGAACACCGAGGGGTTTTACGCCGACCGCAACATGGAGCAGGGCAATGGCGAGATGCTGGTCACGTCAGATGTCGTGATCTCGCTGCGACGGATCACGCGGGCGTGCTGCGAGCGCATCGCGCACGCCGCCTGTCGTCTGGCGATGAAGCGGCGCAAGCACCTCACCATCGTGCACAAGGCCAACGTGCTTAGGATCGGCGACGGCATGTTCCTCGACATCTGCCGCGCGGCGGCGAAGGGCTATCCCGGTCTCGCGGTCGACGACATCCTGGTCGACGCCATGATGGCGCATGTGGTGCGCAGCCCCGACCGCTTCGACGTCATCGTCGCCACCAACATGTTCGGCGACATCCTGTCCGATCTCACCGCAGAGCTCTCCGGCAGCCTCGGCCTCGGCGGCTCGCTCAATGTCGGCGACCGCTACGCCATGGCGCAGGCCGCACATGGCTCGGCGCCTGATATCGCGGGGCAGGACGTCGCCAATCCGGTCTCGCTGATCCTGTCCACCGCCCTGCTGCTGGCCTGGCATGGCGAGAAGAATGGCGCGGTGCGTTACGAGGAAGCCGCACGTGCGATCGAAGCGGCAGTGGCGAAGGCGATCGGGGAGGGCAGGGCGACGCGCGATGTCGGCGGCAGGCTCGGTACCATCGCGGCGGGGGCCGCGATCGCGGAGATCTTGCAGGCGGAGTGAGCGGCCTCCCGCAAATTTTTTTGGGGGCCCGGACCCAAAACGTCGAAAACAACCCCATGCACAGTAGAAGGCCTCTTGATCGATAAGGGGTTTTCGGACCGCGTCGCGGCGGCATTCGCAGACGCCGCAAAGTTGACCCGTCGGGCAAAACACTGGCATGATGTCATCGTGGCCGCGACCGGGAGCAAGCCCCAGACGCAGGCTGTAAGCCCGCCCCATTTTTCAGGATGATCTTCCAGGCCTGTAGCCGGGGCACGAGACGTATCGCATTCTCATGGCCGATCGTTTCGAGATCTCCGGTCGGGAGGCCGAGCTTCTGCAACGGCGCGAACTGGCCAAGGCCGAAATACGGATAGTCCATGCCATGGTGTCGTTGTGCAGCCGGGCCAGCTCGCTTTCGTCTCGCGATCGCCAGCAATTTTATCTGAACGCGACGCGAGCTTTGCTCGGCGCGCGCAATATTCGCGACGAACGCCTTCAGGGGTCCCCCGGCCAACTCGGCCAGAGGACCTAAGGTGCGGGGACGAGATTGTCGACGATTCCGGAGCCCTCATCGACGAGCTGTTGCGCGCTCATCCAGATGTCGCGGCCCGGGATTTTCTTTCGCATGCTGGCAAGCCAGACCCCGTTGACGCCGCGGATGCCGATGTCGTTGCGAAACAGGTCGTCGGTCGCGCGCGCTTCGACGGTCTTCAGGGTCTGCGAGACGAGAACTTTTTCCGCTTCGCCGAGCTCCGGCCTCTTCATGTTGTCCCTGGCGCTGCTGGTCAGGCTCGCCTCATGAAACATGAAATAGGCGTCGGGATCGGCCATGCGCCGGGAGCCAGCCAGAAAGATCGGAACGCACATGGAGGCGCAGACGCCGGCCTTCTGGACGAACGTGTCGATCGCCCGGCTGCGCGCGCGAATCACGGCGACCACCTTGCGCCCATGCTCGATCGAGCCGCCGGGCGAGTTGAGGATTAGCACGAGGGATCGCGGATCGGATTTGAAGCGATCGAGGGCCGCGGCGACACGCTCGCTCATCGGCTCCTGAACGGGTCCGCTCCAGCCGAGCAGGATGCGGCCCGGCTGTTCGTTGATGGACAGCGTCTGTCGCGATGCCGCCTCCTTGGAGCCGGACGGCATCTGGCAAATGCCCCACAGGAGCAGGATGCCGCCGACCCCCAGGAGAGTTGCGAGTCGACTCATGAATTGAGCGATCGCCAGAACAGGAGCAGCGAGCCGAAGGTAAACAGGGCCATCAGTCCCGCCACGGAGACAAACGATATCGTGCGATTCCAGAGCTTCGCTTCGGCGGCGTAGAGAATCGAGACCGCGGTGCGATCGGTGGTCGAACGCGCCGGCACCAGGACTTCCCCGCCACCGCCGCTGAACAGCATCATGAATTTGTGGGTGACGGGCGCCTGATCGGGCCGGGCAACCGATATGATCTTGGAGCTGCAGAAAGTGATCACGAAGTTGGTTCGCTCGCACTTCCCTTCGGTGACGCGCAGGTCATAGGCGGGTTGCCAGGTGCCGGAAAGGCGATGGTCGCGCAGAATGTCCGGGCCGTAGCGACGAGTCCATAGAGCATGGCACCGCAAGCCAGCAGCGCAATCAGCCAACGGATCGGGCTGCCTGTCGCCGCGGCGCTCCCGGTCCCGACTTGATTACCGACCGTTGCGGCGGCCATGTCGGCATTGAATGCCTGAGCCGCGGCGCCGTTTCCGGATTGACGCTTGCCGAACGCCATGGGGATCGCTCCGAAACATCCAGACCAGCCGCTACCTAAGGGCGAAAATTAAAAGATTCATTTAAATCGGAGGCGTGAATTGTGTGGATCTGGGCTTTGCGGGCGTTGACCGGGTTCTGGCCCGTCGGATGGGCTCGACCCTGCGATCTCGCTGGATGGGTCGAGCACTTGCGAAACCCATCGCGCGTCACGTTGGACTATCGATGGGTTTCGCTGCGCTCGACCCGTTCTGCGGAGTGCCGCGACGTTGACCTGTCCGACAGAACTGGCAAAGTGCCACCGTGGCGGAGATGGGGGCGAGGCCGCCGCGCACATGCATCTGCGATGACCCAGAGCCGTTCCAGTGAGCTGACCTATGACGTCTGAGAGGGATGGCATCAACCTCGCCGCCAAGCCAAGCGGAACGGGCTGCGTGGAATGTTCGGCGGCGGGCGGGTGGTGGTTTCATCTTCGCAGATGTGTCGAGTGCGGTCACATCGGCTGCTGTGATGCTTCACCCAATCAGCACGCATCGCAGCACAATGCAGCGACAGGTCACCCTGTCATCACGAGCTTCGAGCCGGGCGAACGGTGGTTCTACGACTATCGCACCGGAGAGGCTTTCGCCGGCCCGAAGCTTCCAGGCCCGCTCGCGCATCCGCTGGATCAGCCGGTGCCGGGACCGGACGGAGCGGTCCCTCCGGACTGGCAAGCTCTGCTCCATGAATAGGCGGTAGACCACTTGTGAAACCGATCATGTTTCACCTCGGCTGCTGTCGATGGGATTCGCTGCGCTCTACCTATCCTACGGGCTGTGGCGACCAGCGTTAGGGGATCGGAGTTCACCGAGGGCTGCGATCCTTTGTAGTGGCGAAAAGTCGACTTTCCAAAGATCGAGCTCAAACAGCTCTCCGTGCTGATCGGCGTTCAGCGCGACCGAAACTGGCACTCCATCGGCATCGTCAAATTCAGCTTCGCCAATACATCTGCCGAAACGCCGGTCGGCCCTACCGACAAAGCGAAGGCTCCCCATCCCGCCATCGTTCATTTCCTCCACGAGGTCAAAATGGCCTTGCGAAGGTGAATGCTGACCCAGGATAAAGGCAACCAAATCACGCTCTTTGGCGGTAAGTGGGCGGGGCATCTCGTTCCACGCAATTAAGTGCACAGGCTATCAAAGTGCACAGGCTATCAAGCTGGGCTCGCGATGCCGCCCTAGAACTGATACCTCCGCAGCCCCCCGTCCACCGGGATCACCGTCCCCGTGATGTACCGCGCCACCGGTGAGGCCAGGAACACCGCGAGTGCTGCAAGGTCTTCCGGCTCGCCCCAATAGCCGACCGGGATTTCCTCCTCCGCAAACCGCTCGCGATAATCGGGCGGATAGTTGCGGCGGATCTGCTCGCTCATGATGCGGCCGGGCGGGATGCAATTGATGGTGATGCCGTGCTCGCCGATCTCGCGCGACAGGCCCTTGGCCCAGGCGTGCACGGCGGCTTTGGCGGCGAAGGCGGCGTTGAGGCCTTCCGGCTCGGACTTGCCGGTGATGTTGACGATGCGGCCCCATTTGCGTTCGATCATCTGCGGCAGCAGCGCGTGCGCGATGCGGCGGTAGCTGGTGAAATTCAGCGCGAAGGCTTCGTCCCATTTGCTGTCGGGTGCATCGACGGGAAGGGGACGGCTGCCGCCGGCATTGTTGATGAGGATGTCGACATGGCCGAGCTCCTTCAATGCGAAAGCCGCGATCTTCTCCGCTGCGTCCTTGGCCATCACGTCCTGCTCGAGCGGCGTGATCAATCCGGAGCCGACTTCCTGCACCAGCTCGGCGAGCAGATCAGTCCGGCGCGCCACGCCGACGACGCGCACGCCTTCGGCCGCAAGGCCCTTGGCGATGGCGCGGCCGATGCCGATGCTGGCGCCCGTCACGACAGCGGTTTTCGATTTGAGCCCGAGGTCCATGGTCACACGCTTTCTTGTTTCGGCTTTTGATGATTGGTGCTCGTTTCCTGCCCTGTCCCGCCCGGCTTGAATTGCCTGAGCGGGACGAGCAGTGGTAACCAAGAGCAAGGTTGAAGGAAATACGAAAAAGAAAAGGCTGAACCGATGGTCTGGGATCCGCAGCAATACCTCAAATTCTCCGGCCACCGGCTCCGGCCCGCCATCGACCTGTTGATGCGGATTCCGGATGTCGCCCCGCGCGAGATCGCCGATCTCGGGGCAGGGGCCGGCAACGTGACGAAACTGATCAAGGAGCGCTGGCCGGATGCGGCGGTGACCGGCGTCGAGGGCTCGGCCGAGATGGTTGCCGCCGGCCGCAAAGCGGCTCCCGACGTGGAATGGTCGCACCAAGACCTCGGCCAATGGCGTCCCGCAAAGCAGTACGACGTCGTCTATTCCAATGCCGCACTGCACTGGCTGCCCAATCATGCGGCACTGTTTCCGTCGGTGATGGAGAAGGTCAGGCCCGGCGGCATGCTCGCGGTGCAGATGCCGCGCAACTTCCTGGCCCCGTCGCACGTGCTGATCGGCGAGACCGCGCTCGACGGTCCGTGGCGGGCCAAGGTCGAGCACCTCGTCACGCCGCCGCCGGTCGAGGGGCCGGCTTTCTATCACGATCTACTGGCACCGCTCTCGCAGAACATCGACATCTGGGAGACCGAGTATCTGCAGGTGCTCGACGGCGAGAACCCCGTGAAGGAATGGACCAAGGGGACCTGGCTGACGCGCTATCTCGACATTTTACAGGGCGACGAGAAGGCCGCTTTCGAGGCGGCCTATGGCATGCGGGTCGCAAAAGCCTACCCGAAGACTACGGCGGGGCAGACGCTGTTCCCGTTCCGGCGTCTGTTCATGGTCGCCCAGCGCAAGGGCTGACGCGATTATCGCAATGCGACATAAGCGCTCGCTGCCGGGGAGGAGAGCGGGTGCCGGGTTGCGCCCCCAACAGCCGTCAAGATAGCTTGGCTGCGGCAAATTGGGCTTAGGTCTAGTTGTTCGGGTGGTGGTTTGCTGCCACTACTGAAAGCGTAAAACAAAAAAGACCCGGTATTCCGAGGTTGTTGGGGAGGTCCTTCATGCGAAAACTGCTGCTCGCGGTCGCTGCGGCCGCGCTTGCTCTCGCCCCAGCCGTTGTCCAGGCACAGAGCCCGATCGTCATCAAGTTCAGCCATGTCGTCGCCAACGACACCCCGAAGGGGAAGGGCGCGCTGAAGTTCAAGGAACTGGCTGAGAAATACACCGACGGCAAGGTCAAGGTCGAGGTCTATCCGAACTCCACGCTCTACAAGGACAAGGAGGAGATCGAGGCGCTCCAGCTCGGCTCGGTGCAGATGCTCGCGCCGTCCACCGCGAAGTTCGCACCGCTCGGCATCAAGGAGTTCGAGGCGCTCGACCTCCCCTGGCTGTTCAAGGACGATCTGACCTATTCCAACGCGATGAAGGGCACGGTCGGCAAGTGGCTGTTCCAGAAGCTCGAGGCCAAAGGCGTTTCCGGGCTGGCCTATTGGGACAACGGTTTCCACATGCTCTCTGCCAACCGTCCCCTGATGAAGCCCTCCGACCTCCAGGGACTCAAGGTCCGTATCTCCGGATCGAAGATCGCCGACCAGTATTTCCGCCTGATGGGTTCGATCCCGCAGATCATGGCGTTCTCGGAAGTCTACCAGGCGCTGCAGACCGGCGTGGTCGACGGCTGCGAGAACACGGCGTCCAACTATTTGACGCAGAAGTTCTACGAGGTGCAGAAGGACATCACCGTGTCCTATCACGCGCATCTGCAATATGCCGTGATCGTCAACTCGAAATTCTGGAACGGCCTGCCGCCCGACATCCGCGCCCAGCTCGAGAAGGCGATGAACGACGCAACCGACTATACCAATTCGATCGCACGCCAGGAGAACGAGGACGCGCTGGCCGAGATCAAGAAGACGGGCAAGACCACGCTGCATTATCTGAGCGATGCCGACCGCAAGGCATGGCAGGAAGCGATGCAGCCGACGTATAAATGGGCAAAGGGCCGGGTCGGGCAGGAGGTGCTCGATCTGGTCGCCAAGGAACTCGACGTCAAGATGAACTGACGGCCGCGTCTCAAAGGACAACCATGAACGGTCGGGGGTGATCCCACTCCCGGCCGTTTCGCTCTTGAATGATGAGCCGATGCTGGGGGAATCAAGTTGCTGCGTGTGCTGAATCGTTTTCTCGATCATCTCGAGGAGTGGCTGATCGCGACGATGATCGCGGCCGCGACGTCGCTCATCTTCGTCGCCGTGCTGCATCGCTATGGGGCAGGACTCTCGATCGACATCGCAAAATGGGCGGAGGCTCGCAATCTGAGCTTCCTCGCCGTGCCTTCGCGCGCGGCGTTCGTCTGGCTTGCCGCGCTCGACCTGTCCTGGGCGCAAGAGCTCTGCATCTACATGTTCATCTGGATGGCGAAGTTCGGCGCCGCCTACGGCGTGCGCACCGGCATCCATGTCGGCGTCGACGTGCTGGTCAATGTCCTGCCGGGCGGATCGCGCCGGCGCGTGATCACCTTCGGCCTGCTCTGCGGCGCGCTGTTTACGGCCATCGTGTGCTATTTCGGCGCCGCCTTCGTCGGCCAGATGTGGCAGACCGGCCAGCAGTCCAACGACCTGGAAGCGCCGATGTGGATGGTGTACCTCACCATCCCGCTCGGCTCCGGCCTGATGTGCTTCCGCTTCCTGCAGGTCGCCTGGTCGTTCTACCGCACCGGCGAATTGCCGCATCACGACATGGCCGGCGTCGAGGGCATCGAGCCGGATCCGGTGCATCCGGCGCCGGTCACGCGCAGCCAGGTCGTTCGCGACGAACGCAGTCCGCTCGGCTGGATCCTGATGCTGCTGCCGGTCCTGATCGTCGCGATCTGCTTCGCTCATTCGGCTCATCTCATCACGCTGCCGCAAGGCCTGCGGGTGCTCATCGTCTTCGCCCTTCTGCTGTCGCTGATGCTGACCGGCATGCCGATCTCGATCGCGCTTGGTCTCACGGTGCTCAGCTTCATGTTCACGCTGACCGACGTGCGAACTGAATCAGTGGCGCTGAAGCTGTTCACCGGCATCGAGAGCTTCGAGATCATGGCGATCCCGTTCTTCATCCTCGCCGGCAACTTCCTCACCCATGGCGGCGTGGCGCGCCGGATGATCACTTTCGCGACCGCGCTGGTCGGTCATTGGTATGGCGGTCTTGCCCTGTCGGGCGTGGTGGCCTGCGCGCTGTTTGCCGCGATTTCCGGCTCGTCGCCGGCGACCGTGGTGGCGATCGGCTCGGTGATCCTGCCCGCCATGGTCGCGCAGGGATTCCCGAAGCGGTTCGGCGCGGGCGTCATCACGACGTCGGGCTCGCTCGGCATTCTGATTCCGCCGTCGATTCCGATGGTTCTTTACGCCGTCTCCACCAATACCTCGGTGGGCAAGCTCTTCATCGCCGGGATCGTGCCGGGACTCATGCTGGCATTCCTGCTCGGGCTGACGACGTTCTACCGCGCCTGGCAGAATGACTACCCGCGGATGCCAAAGGCGACGTTCATGGAACGCATCGACGCGTTCCGGAAGTCGATCTGGGGAATCCTGCTGATCGTGATCGTGATCGGCGGTATCTATAGTGGCCTGTTCACGCCGACGGAGGCTGCCGCGGTCAGCGCGGTCTATGCCTTCATCGTCGCCGTGTTCATCTACAAGGATCTCAAGCTGCGCGACGTGCCGCGGGTGCTGCTGTCATCGGCCAACCTCTCGGCGATGCTGCTCTACATCATCACCAACGCGGTGCTGTTCTCGTTCCTGATGACCTACGAGAACGTGCCCCAACAGCTGGCGCAGTGGATGATCGACCAGGGGCTCGGCTGGATCGGCTTCCTGCTTGTGGTCAATCTGCTGCTGCTGCTGGCGGGCAACGTGATGGAGCCGTCCTCGATCATCCTGATCATGGCGCCGATCCTGTTTCCGGTCGCGGTCAAGCTCGGCATCGACCCGATCCATTTCGGCATCCTGATGACGGTCAACATGGAGGTCGGCCTCTGCCATCCGCCTGTCGGCCTCAATCTCTACGTCGCCTCAGGTATCGCGAAGATGGGCATCACCGAGCTCACGGTCGCGGTGTGGCCGTGGCTGCTGACGATGCTGGGATTCCTCGTGGTGGTGACCTATTGGCCGGGCCTGTCGCTGTTTCTGCCGCGGCTGCTGGGGATGTAGCGGGGAAGGCGCACGCATGGCTAACGCGCGGTAAAGACGCGCGCTCAAATGCCCGCGTGGTGCGATGCACGCATTTTTACGGATGTGAGGTAGGACCATGCCAGCGGATGGAGCTGGCATGTTCTTCGACAGAATGGAAACCGGACGGGCGTCGATCTCGGACGCCGTCTATCTGGAAGTGATCGCGGGCCTGCACGGCACGACGATGCCCAACATTCTCGCCGCCGCTTGTCTGGTGATGGTCGGCGCCATCACGACCTACGAGACCGGCGACATGGTGACGGCGGCCCTGACGGTCGCCGGCGTCGTGGTGGCGATCGTCCGCCTGTTCGAAATCGTCGCGTTCCGCCGGCGCCTCGCGCAGTCACCGCAGCTCGGCCGGGCCGAGGCGGCGCGCTGGGAGCGGCGTTACATCGCCGGCACCATCGCGACGGCCTCCGTGCTCGGCGTGTTCGCCGCGCGCAGCATCGTGCTGGGTGATGCGCTCTGCTCCGTGATGGCGATCGGCATCGGATTCGGCTTTGGCGCCGGCGTGGTGGCGCGGCTGGCGCTGCGGCCCGTCGCGGCGCTGCTCGATCTCGTCGCGATCGCCGCGCCGGCCGCGATCGTGACCTTCATGCAGCCCGATCTCCGCCATGTCGGGCTCGGGCTCCTCATCCTGATGTATGTGGTCGCGAGCTTCGAGATGGTGCGGCTGAGCTTCAACGCCTCGATCAACCAGATCACGCTGAAGCGGCAGTTCGAGCAGCTGTCGCGCATCGACCCGATGACCGGAATGTCCAATCGTTCGGTGCTGGCGACGGACTTGCCCGCCATGCTGGCGGCCGGGACGGTTGCCGTCCATACGCTCGATCTCGACCGTTTCAAGGAAGCCAACGACCGGTTCGGCCACCCCGTCGGCGACGCGCTGCTCAAGCAGGTCGCCGGCAGGCTCAAGGTGCTGGCCGCGCCTGATGACCTCGTGGTCCGCATGGGCGGCGACGAGTTCGTGCTGGTGCAGTGCGCGGCTGATGGTGCGGAGGCGATGGCCCAACGCATCGTGCAGTCGATCAGCGCGCCCTATGATATCGACGGGCAGGTGATCGAGGTCGGCGTCAGCATCGGCGTCGCCGTCGCGCCGGACGACGGCCGCACCACGGAGGCGCTGCTGTCGCGCTCGGATCGGGCGCTGTACCGGGCCAAGCAGGAACGCGGCGGCTATGTGCTGGCGCGGGACTTGCGGATGGCGGACAAGACCGCCGCATCGGGCCAGATTGTGTCCGAAGGGCTGGCCGCTTAGGCAGCGGTTGGAACCGCACGCCGGATGCGGTTAGATGCCTTCCCAGAAGACGAGCCGGGGAGGAGCCTTCATGAACAGCACCGAAGCAGCCGACGCGCCCAAGGACGCAACGCCATCCGTCATCGCGCAGCAAACGGCCATGCTGAACGCGCTGCCGTTTTCCGACACGCGGGATTTCGACGATGCCGCGCGCGGCTTTCTCGGCACGATCGAGAATGCGGAGATCGCCAACCCGCAGGGGCGAACGGTCTGGAGCCTGAAGCCTTACGGCTTCCTCTCTGCCGAGCAGGCTCCCCCGACCGTCAATCCAAGCCTGTGGCGGCAGGCGCGGCTCAACATGCATCATGGCCTGTTCGAGGTGGTGCCCGGCGTCTACCAGGTGCGCGGGCTCGACATCGCCAACATGACGTTGATCGAGGGCGACAGCGGCGTCATCGTCGTGGACACGCTGACCTCGATCGAGGGCGCGCGGGCCGCGCTCGATCTCTATTTTAGGCATCGCGGCCAGAAGCCGGTCGCCGCCGTGATCTTCACGCACACCCATACCGACCATTGGGGCGGTGCGCGCGGCGTGCTGGAGGAGGGCGCGCTGGCGACCGGTCGCGTGCCCATCATCGCGCCGAACCTGTTCATGGAGCACGCGGTGTCCGAGAACATCATCGCGGGACCGGCGATGCTGCGCCGGGCGCAATACCAGTTTGGCCCATTCCTTGCGAAAGGCGTGCGCGGGCAGGTCGACAACGGGCTCGGCAAGTCGATGGCGGCCGGCGGCGTTGCGTTGCTGCGGCCGACCGATCTGATCATGGCAACCGGCGACCGGCGCGTCATCGACGGCGTTGAATTCGAATTCCAGATGGCGCCAAACAGCGAGGCGCCGGCCGAGATGCATTTCTTCATCCCGCGCTACAAGCTGCTGAATCTTGCGGAAAACTGCACGCACAATTTCCACAATCTGCTGCCGTTCCGCGGCGCCGACGTGCGCGATGCGCTGGCCTGGTCGAAATATCTGGGCGAGGCCTTGCAGCTCTGGGACGGCAAGGCGGAGGCGATGTGCGGCCAGCATCACTGGCCGGTGTGGGGAGCCGAGCGCATCGGCACCATGATCCGGCAGCAGCGCGATCTCTACAAATTCGCGCATGACCAGACCATCCGCCTGATGAACCATGGCCTGACCGCGACGGAAATCGCCGAAACGATCCAGTTGCCGAAGAGCCTGGAGGGCGCCTGGCACGGCCGCGGTTACTACGGCCATATCCGGCACAATGTGAAGGCGATCTACCAGAAATATCTCGGCTGGTACGACGCCAATCCGGTCAATCTCGATCCGCTGCCGCCGGTCGAGTCCGGCAAGAAATATGTCGAGTATATGGGCGGCGCCGACGCGATCCTGACGCGGGCGCGCAACGACTTCGACAAAGGTGAATTCCGCTTCGTCGCGCAGGCGCTCGGCCATCTCGTCTTCGCCGAGCCCGATAACGCGGCGGCACGCGGTCTGCTGGCGGATACGCTGGAGCAGCTCGGCTATGCCGCCGAGAGCTCGACCTGGCGCAACGCCTATCTGTTCGGCGCCCAGGAATTGCGCCAGGGCATGCCGAAGACACCGCCGCGCCCGCCAATGCCGCGCGAGACGCTGGCGGCACTGCGCACTTCACAGCTCTGGGACGTGCTCGGCATCCGCCTCAACGGGCCGAAGGCGGAAGGCAAGCGCATCGTGCTGAACTGGAATTTCTCGGATACCGGCGAGACGTTCGTGCTCAACCTGGAGAACTGCGCGCTGACCTACACCGAGGGCGTGCAGGCGGAGGGCGCCGATGCCAGCTTCACGCTGGCGCGCGCGACGCTCGACGAGGTCATCGCGAAGCTGACGAGCTTCCCGGAAGCGGTTGCTGCGGGCAAGGTCAAACTGTCGGGCAATCCGATGAGGCTTGCCGAGCTGATGGGGCTGATGGACGAATTCCCGCGGATGTTCGAGATCGTCGAGCCGAAGCGGGTGATGGTGGTGTAGGTCACTCGTCGTAACCGTCTCTTGCCCCGGACGCAGCGCAGCGCTTCTTCAGCGGTGCGCTGCAGAGCCGGGCCCATGTCTCCGAGAGCATACCCTGCCGCGTGGGTCCCGGCTCTGCGCTGCAACGCCAAGTGGCGTTGCAGCGCGTCCGGGACACGAGAGTGGCGGGGCGATCCCGCTACTCCGCGCTGCTCACCAGCTTGATCCGCGGCGCCTGCGCTTCGGTCAGGCTGCGGTAGGCGGCGAGATAGTCCAGCGCCATTCGCCGCGCCGTGAAGCGCGTCTCGAATTGCTTGCGGATCGCGGCGCGGTCCAGTTGCGGCAAGCGCTTGACGACGCCGGCTGCACTGATGACGTCCTCGACCACGAAGCCGGTGAGGCCCTCGTCGATGATCTCAGGCACCGAGCCGCGGTTGAAGGCGACGACCGGCGTTCCGCAGGCCATGGCCTCGATCATCACGAGGCCGAACGGCTCCGGCCAGTCGATCGGCAGCAACAGGCCGAGCGCACCGCTGAGGAAATCGGACTTCTCGTGATCGCTGATCTCGCCGATATACTCGACCAGCGGATTGTTCACGATCATCGGCTTGATCAGCTCGTCGTAATAATCCTGGTCGGCGCGATCGACCTTGGCCGCGATCTTGAGCGGGATGCCGCATTGGGTCGCGATCTTGATGGCGCGGTCGACGCCCTTCTCGGGCGCGATGCGGCCGAGCACGGCGAGATAGTCCTGCTTCACCGCCTTCGGGGTCAGCAAATTCTCCGGCAGGCCGTGATGGATCGTCCCCACCCAGTTCGCCTGCGGCACCGGCCGCCGCTGCGCATTCGAGATCGAGATCACCGGCATCTTGGAGAAGGTGTTGAAGACGGGCTGATGCTCCGGCAGGTCGAGCCGGCCGTGCAGCGTGGTCAGGAACGGTGTCGGCTGCCGGTAGAACAGCGACCACGGATAGTAGTCGAGATGGAAGTGGAGAAAGTCGAACTCCTCGTCGTCACATTTCTGCCGTACGCGCTCCAGCATCACCATATGCAACGCGTTGGGATCGCGCACGGAACCGTCGAGGCGAAGCGCCCGCGGCCAGGTCGCGTCCAGTTTGGCCGACGTCTGTGAATCGCCGCTGGCGAACAATGTCACGTCGTGTCCCAGGGCCACCAACTCTTCCGTCAACCAGTGCACCACCCGCTCGGTGCCGCCATACAGCTTGGGTGGAACAGCCTCCGTCAACGGAGCTACCTGCGCAATGCGCATCTCACCTTCTCCTCTGTGCGATCATGAAGTCAAAAACCCCCGCCGTGTCACGGCACCGGCATGCCAGTCGAGGGAACGTTCTCGCAATTGCGAAGTTCCTTCAATGAACGTTACTTCTTCGACACACTTCAGCGTGGTCGCGATGCTGCCATCACCTCAACTCAGATCGCCCGCATCCGCATGTCGTGATGGCTTTGCCCGGGAACCGAGGCGAAGCGGTCGATGTTCAGTCGACAGCTAAGAAAAATTGAAAGCATAACGGGGTCGCAGCCACATGGATCATCTCTCTGGATACGCGCGCAGGCCATTTGCCTTTGTTTTGCGCTATCTCCGTCGCCGTCTGGCATCACATCTCGTGATCCTGGCTGCTGTCGTCGCGGCCGTTGCCTGCTCCGTGGGCACGCAATACGGCGTCAAGTCCCTGGTCGACAGTCTGTCGGCGGGAACATCGCATGGTGGCAGCGTATGGCTGGCATTCATCATGCTCATGTCGCTGATCGCCGCCGACAACTTCCTGTGGCGGATCGCGAGCTGGACAGCGAGCTTCACCTTCGTCCGCGTCACGGGTGATCTAAGGCGTGACATCTTTCGTCATCTGACCGGCCACGCGCCGAGCTATTTCTCCGACCGCATGCCGGGCATGCTGACCAGCCGCATTACCGCCACATCCAATGCCGTGTTCACGGTCGAGAACATGTTCGTCTGGAACGTGTTGCCGCCGTGCATCGCCACGGTTGCGGCCATCGCGCTGATTGGAACCGTCAGTCCCTACATGGCGCTCGGGCTGATCGTGATCGCAGGCGGCATGGTGATCGCGATGTTCCGTCTGGCCGCGGCCGGCAAGCCGCTGCATGACGATTTCGCCGACAAGGCGGCCGTCGTCGACGGCGAGATGATCGACGTCATCAGCAACATGCCGCTGGTCCGCGCCTTCTGCGGCATCGGCCACGAGCACGAGCGGTTCGACGCGACCGTGAACCGGGAGCTCACCGCAAGAAGCCGCAGCCTGCGTTATCTGGAGAAGCTGCGCCTGCTGCACGCCGCCGTGACCGTGCTGCTGACGGTCGGGTTGATGGCCTGGGCGGTCACGCTGTGGCAGCAGGGCGAGGCGACCACCGGCGACGTCGTGCTGGTCTGTACGCTCGGCATCTCGATCCTGAGCGCCACCCGCGATCTCGCCGTCGCACTGGTGGATGTGACCCAGCACGTCGCGCGCCTGACCGAGGCCATTGCGACACTGCTGGTGCCGCACGAATTGCGCGACCACCCCGAGGCCGAGCCACTGGTCAAGAGCGGCGCAGCGATTGCCTTCAACAACGTCACCTTCGGCTATCCCGGCGGCGAGAAGATCTTCGAGCGCTTCAGCCTGCGCCTCCAGCCCGGCCAGCGGGTCGGCCTGGTCGGCCAGTCCGGCGGCGGCAAGTCGACGCTGTTCACGCTGCTTCAGCGCTTCTACGATCCGGACGAGGGCAGCGTAACCGTCGACGGCCAGGACATCGCGAAGGTCACGCAGCTCAGCCTGCGCGAGGCGATTTCGGTCGTGCCGCAGGACATTTCCTTGTTCCACCGCTCCATTCGTGAGAACATCCGCTATGGTCGGCCGAACGCGACCGACGACGAGGTGCTGCGCGCGGCGATCGCGGCGCGCTGCGACTTCATCGACAGCCTGCCGGAAGGTCTCGACACCATGGTCGGCGACCGCGGTGTCAAGATGTCGGGCGGCCAGCGCCAGCGCATTGCGATTGCGCGGGCCTTCCTGAAGGATGCGCCGATCCTGCTGCTGGACGAGGCCACCGCGGCGCTCGACAGCGAGTCCGAGGAGGCGATCCGCGAGGCGCTGTCGCGCCTGATGCGTGGCCGCACCGTGATTGCGATCGCGCATCGCCTGGCGACACTGCGCAATTTCGATCGCGTGGTGGTGCTGAGGGCCGGCAAGATCATCGAGGATGGCGCGCCCGAGCGTCTGATGCAGGGCCACGGGCCGTACCGTGAGCTGGTGACGCAGGAAATGAGCCGGCTCGCGCAAGCCGCCGCGTAAACCCAATAGTCGCGTTTGCGTTGGTTGCGTTTCGAAACAAGCGCAGGGGAGCAGCCTATGGCCGCCGAAGTCGTCACCAAGTTCGTCTCCGTGGCGCGGACCGTGGAGCAGGTCGCGGAACAGCCGTTCTATATCCCGATGACCGGGCCGTCGGCGCGGCCGCGGCGCTCGCTCAAGCACGACGATACCTTCATCGTGCTCGACAGCCATGGCGACATCGGCGCATCGGCCGGCGGGCCGGATGGCCTGTTTCACCATGACACGCGCTACCTCGCGCGGCTCGAGCTCGTGCTCGACGATCTCCAGCCGCTGCTGCTCGGCTCCAACCTGCGCGACGACAATTCCGCGCTGACCGTCGATCTCACCAACCCCGACATCTACCGTCAGGGCAGCCTCGTGCTGCAGAAGGACCTGCTGCACATCGTGCGGACGATCTTCCTGTGGCGCGGCACGGCCTATCAGCGCATCGGCGTGCAGAACCACGGCGACCGGCGCGCCAGCTTCGAGCTGACGCTGCTGTTCGACAACGATTTTGCCGATCTGTTCGAGGTTCGCGGCGAGCGGCGCCCGCGCCGCGGCACCGGCACCAGCAAGCTGCTCGGTCCGACCGACGTGCTGTTCGAGTATCGCGGCCTCGACGATGCCCAGCGCACGACAGGCCTGCATTTCGATCCGCGCCCGACCCGGCTTTCGGTCAACGCGGCGACCTGGCAACTCGAGCTGGACCCGCACGAGTCGAAATCGCTGTTCGTGGCGGCGTCCTGCAACCGGCCGCTCGAAGAAAGGCCCGCGCGCTTTTTCAGGGGCCTGCTCGCCCATCGCCGCGAGATGCGGCAGTCGACGGTCGGGGCGGCCAGCATCGAGACCTCCAACAACATCTTCAACGAGGTGCTGTGCCAGGCCATGGCCGACCTCAACATGCTGATGACGGAGACGCCGCAGGGCCGCTACCCCTATGCCGGCATTCCCTGGTACTCGACGACGTTCGGCCGCGATGGGCTGATCACCGCGCTCCAGATGCTCTGGGTCGATCCGCGCGTCGCCAAGGGCGTGCTCAGGCGGCTGGCGCATTTCCAGGCCAAGGCGATCAATCTGCTCGCCGATGCCGCGCCCGGAAAGATTCTGCACGAGATGCGCGGCGGCGAGATGGCGGCGCTGGGTGAGGTGCCGTTCTCGCAATATTACGGCAGCGTGGATTCAACGGCTTTGTTCATCATGCTTGCCGGACGCTATTTCGAGCGCACCGGCGACGAGGCGACGCTGATCGAGCTGTGGCCGGCCATCGAGGCGGGGCTGGCGTGGATCGACGGCCCCGGCGATCCCGATCAGGACGGCTTCGTCGAATATCAGCGCGCGACCGAGAAGGGACTGGCAAATCAAGGCTGGAAGGATTCCTACGACGCGATCTTCCATGCCGACGGCCGGCTTGCCGAGGGCAATATCGCGCTCGCCGAGGTTCAGGGCTACGTCTATATGGCCAAGCAGCTCGCCGCGCGTTGCGCACTGCGGCTCGGCAAGCCCGACCGTATGCGCAAGCTTGAAGCAGAAGCCCAGGCGCTGGCCGAACGCTTCGAGAAGGCGTTCTGGTGCGAGGAGCTCGGCACTTATGCGCTCGCGCTCGACGGCAGGAAGCGGCCTTGCAAGGTGCGGACCTCCAATGTGGGGCAGGTGCTGTTCAGCGGCATGATCCGGGAGGACCGCGCCCGTCTCGTCGCCGCCGATCTGATGCAGCCGCATTTCTTCTCGGGCTGGGGCATCCGCACCGTCGCTGTCGGCGAGGTGCGCTACAACCCGATGTCCTATCATGACGGCTCGATCTGGCCGCACGACAATGCGCTGATTGCGCTCGGGCTCGCGCGCTACGGGCTCAAGCATTCGGTCGCGCATGTCTTCAAGGGGCTGTTTGATGCCGCGACCTACATGGATCTGCGGCGGCTGCCCGAATTGTTCTGCGGCTTCAGGCGCGAGAAGCGGCGCGGCCCGACGCTCTATCCGGTCGCTTGCGCGCCGCAGGCCTGGGCCAGTGCGACGCCGTTCACCCTGCTGGAGGCGGCGCTGGGCATCGAGTTCGACGTCGCGCGCGGCGAGATTCGCCTGCGCAATCCGCATCTGCCGACGTTCCTGAACGAGGTGATCCTGCGCGATCTGCGCCTCGGCGAATCCAGCGTCGATCTGCGCGTCAGTCGCCATGGCGACGACGTGGCGCTGGAAGTGTTGCGCACGCGCGGCCAGATCCAGGTATCGATCGTGCTGGCGCGCTAGCGGCGTACAAGGAGGGTTCATGCGTACGATCGGAGCACTGGTGCTGAGCTTGGCGATCGTCGCGGGATTGACGGTCGCCGTATCGCGTGCCGCGGAAGAGCAGCCCGCAGCTCCAACGACGCCCCCGAGCGAAGCGAATGCGCCGGCAGCGGTACAGCCGCCGGCCTCTGCCGTGCCTGTCACGCCGAAGGATGCCGCGCCGCCGCCATCGGTGACCATCATCGGCGCGAGCGACGCCCATGGCGTGCTCGGCCGCGACGTGCTCAGCGCCGCCAACGAGGACATGGGCCGTATCGTCGACGTCATCGTCGAGCGCACCGGCCGCGTCCGCGCCGCCGTGATCGATTTCGGCGGCTTCCTCGGCGTCGGCAGCCGCAAGATCGTGGTCGACTGGAACGCGCTGCGCTTCGGCAAGATCGTCAACAAGAAGGACAGCATCACGCTGGAATTGACCAAGGCGCAGGTCGCGGCGGCGCCTGAATACAAGGAAGACACGCCGATGGTCGTGCTCGGCGCATCCGGCAGCCTGCAACCGCTGCAAGCGGTCCAGTGAGGCGCGGGGAGGGATGGCCGCCGGTGTTGTTGTCGAGAAAGCCGAACCCTGTTGCCGAGGATCGTGCTCGCCGCGTTGAGCAGGACAATGTTGCCGCGGCTTCGGCCGCAGGCATCCCGGCGCCGTCGCGCCAGAGCCTGCGCGGCCTCGACTGGTTCATCTTCTTCCTCGCCGATGTGCAGACCGGATTTGGTCCCTTCATCGCGGTTTACCTGACGACGCAGAAATGGACCCAGGTCGAGATCGGCCTCGTGCTGTCGATCGGCGGCATCGTCGCACTGATCGGGCAGATGCCGGGCGGCGCCATCATCGACGCGGCAAAATCCGAGCGGCTGGTGGCGGGCCTTGCGATCGCCACCATCGGCTGCTGCGCGCTCGCCTATGCCGCGATGCCGATCTTCCCCGTGGTGGTGGCCGCCGCCACCCTGCATGCGGCGGCAAGCTGCGTGCTGGGGCCGGCGATCGCCGCGATCAGCCTCGGTCTGGTCGGCCCGCTCAGGATCGGCGAGCGGCTTGGCCGCAATGCGCGCTTCGCCTCGCTCGGCAACGGCGTCGCCGCCGCGGTGATGGGCACCGCCGGCTATCTCTTGTCGAGCCGTTCGGTGTTCCTGGTCACCTTCCTGCTCGCGATCCCGACGCTGATCGCGCTGTCGCGCATCCGCGAGGAAGAAGTCGACATCGCGCGCTGCCACGGCGAGATGCCGCGCGAGGCGGAAGTTCGCGGCGACACCAACATCTGGCACCTGATCCGGCAGAAGCCGCTGATTGTCTTCGCACTGAGCGTGCTGCTGCTGCAACTGGCGAACGCCGCGATGATGCCGCTGATGGCGAGCGCAGTGACGGCGCGGTCGAGCCAGTGGGCGACCGTGCTCGTCGCCTTCTGCATCGTCGTGCCGCAGGCGATCGTGGCGCTGTTGTCGCCAACGGTCGGGCGTAAGGCGCAAGCCTGGGGCCGGCGGCCGCTGCTGCTGATCGGATTCGGTGCGTTGACGATCCGCGGCCTGCTGTTTGCGACCGTACGCGATCCCTATCTGCTGGTTGCGGTGCAGGTGTTCGACGGCCTCACCGCGGCGGTGTTTGCGGTGATGATCCCGCTGATCGTGGCCGACGTCGCCTTCGGCAGCGGCCATTTCAACCTGGCGCAGGGGATTGTCGGCACCGCGACCGGTATCGGCGCGTCGCTGAGCACGGCGCTCGGCGGCTATGTCAGCGACAAGTTCGGCAACGCCACGGCTTTCATCGGACTGTCGGGGGTGGCGGCAACCGGGCTTCTGCTCATCCTGTTCGTGATGCCGGAGACCCGGCGGGTCGCGGCCAAAGAAATGGCCGGCTGAACGCATTCAGCCGGCCATAAGTGGGGAAGAAAAAATCAGGCGTCGAGATTGTGCAGGCGCGCCCGGTTGCGCAGAACGATCTGGCGGGCACCGGAGAAGCCCAGAATGCCCTGGGCGTGAAGCTGGGACAGCGCGCGTGACACGGTCTCGAGGGTGAGGCCGAGATAGTCGCCGATGTCGCGGCGGCACATCGGCAGCGCCATCATGCCGGCGACGGCGAGGCGGCGGTCCATTTCGAGCAGGAAGGTCGCAACGCGCTCCATCGCGGTCTTGCGGCCCAGCAGCAGCATGTGGTCTTCGGCATGGCGAAGCTCGCCGGCGGTCATGGCCCAGAGCTTGCGGGCGACCTGCACGTCGATGCCGGCGGCCTTTTCGAGGCTGGCGCGCTTCACGAGGCGCACGGTCGTGTCGATGATGGCTTCAGCAGCGAGGCGGTGGCTGGAGCCGGATTCGAGGCCGAACACGTCGCCGGGAAGGTGGAACGAGCCGATCTGGCGGCGGCCATCGGAGAGGAGCTTGTAGCTGCGCACGGCGCCGGTGACGACCTGGTAGACATATTCGGCCGGCTCGTCCTCGCCATAGATCTCCTCGTCCTTGCGGTAGGAGAACTCGGTGGCGACGAGGCCGACATGGCCGGTGATCGCGCCGAACTGGTCGGTGACGGGATGGGCAGGCGCGATCTTGCCACCGATCTGGGTGTCGATCGTCCGGGTGTTGAGTGTCTGGGTCAGCATCTGCGCCATCTCCGTTGTGATGACGCTTTGATACGCGGTATCGGGGGGGTCGAAAATTTCGCGCGATATCTTAAGGGGGTCTACCTACGTAGAACCCCGTAGGTCACTCCGAGGCCCGGTTCTGGATGGCGCCGCGGATCCGCTTGACCAGGCTTTCGTCGAGAAGTGGCTTTAAAACCACGTCTTTTACCCCGGCCGCCGCCGCCCGGGCCGAGATGTTCTCGTCGGGATAGCCGGTGATCAGGATCACCGGTGTGTCGCCGTCGGACTTGCGCAGCCGCCCGGCAAGCTCGATGCCGTTGATGTCGGGCATCTTGTAGTCGATCACGTAGCAATCCGCGCCCGGCACCTGGATGGCGTTGAGCAAAGCCGTGCCATTCCTGAAGGTCCGCACGGAAAAGCCGTCGGTTTCCAGCAGGAACCGCAGGGACCCCAGGACGGCGGCATCGTCGTCGACCACATAGACGGTGGGTCTTGCGGGAGACGACGAACGCGCAGGATGTGAGCTGACCTCGATCATGCTGTCAGACTAGCACCGTGCGGGTAAGGAGACTTGACTTGCCTCAATCCTTCAGCATGCCGGCACGCATCGCCAGCCGCACGAGCTCCGAGAGGCTGTTGGCCTGCATCTTGGTCATCACATTGGCCCGGTAAACCTCGATGGTGCGTGGGCTGATGTCATACTCGCGGGCGATCAGCTTGTTGGAGAGGCCGGCAATCAGCCCCTCCATCACCTGGCGCTCGCGTGGGCTCAACGAGGCGACGCGGGCCGCGATGTCCTGGGAGATGGCTTCGTTCTTGGCCGCCGGCTCGGCCTGGCGGATCGCCGATTCGATCATGCTGGTGAGGCGCTCGTCCTCGAACGGCTTCTCGAGGAAATCGACGGCGCCGAGCTTCATCGCCTCCACCGCGAGCGGCACGTCGCCATGGCCGGTCATGATCAGGATCGGGAACGCGCTGAGCTGTGCCTTCATGCGCTTCAGAAGCTCGATCCCGTCGAGGCCCGGCATGCGCACGTCGGAGATGACGCAGCCGAAGGAGAGGCCGGGAAGGGCGTCGAGAAAGGCTTGCGCGTCGTCAAACAGCGTGACGCCGAAGCCGGCCGAATCCAGCAGGAAATTCAGCGAGTCGCGCATCGCCGCGTCGTCGTCGATGACGTAGATGTGGCCCTTGGTGGTCATGCATCATTCTCGTCGGCTGCCGGGAGGGAGAAGCGGAATGTCGCGCCGCCCGATGTGTTGCTCTCGGCCCACATGCGCCCGCCGTGAGCTTCGATGATCGAGCGGCTGATGGACAATCCCACGCCCATGCCGGTGTCCTTGGTGGTGAAGAAGGTCTGGAACAGGTTTGGAATGACGTCGTCCTGGAAGCCGCAGCCGGTGTCGGAGACTTCCACCTCGATCATGTCGTCGGCGGCGCGGTTGTTTGCGACCACGAGCTCGCGGTGCGGCGACTGCGCCATCGCCTCCAGTGCGTTGCGGAACAGATTGACCAGCACCTGCTGGATCTGCACGCGATCCGCGAGCACGAGATCGGCTTCCGGATCGAGGCTGAAGCGGAGCTGCACGTTCTGCTCGCGCGCGCCGGCAAGGCCGAGTGCGCCGGCCTCCTCGATCAGCTTGGAGAGGCTCTCGACCCGCTTTTCCGATTCGCCGCGGGAGACGAAGTCGCGCAGGCGCCGGATGATCTGGCCGGCGCGCAAGGCCTGCTCCGCCGCGCGGTCGAGCGCGCTTTCGATCTTGGGCGTGTTCGGATCAAGGCTGCCGGCCAGCAGCCGACGCGATCCCTTCATGTAATTGCTGATCGCCGCCAGCGGCTGGTTGAGCTCGTGGGCGAGCGCGGAGGCCATTTCACCCATCGCGGTCAGCCGGGAGACATGAACGAGCTCGGATTGCAGCTCCTGGAGCCGCGCCTGGGTCTGCTGGTGTTCGGTGAGGTCGCGGACGAAGCCGGTGAAATAGGGCTCTCCGCCGGACTGCATCTCGCCGATCGACAGGTGCATCGGAAAGGTCGTGCCGTCGCGGCGCTTGCCGGTCACGATGCGGCCGATGCCGATGATGTGCGGATCGTGCGTGGTCCGGTAGCGGGCGATGTAGCTGTCATGGCGGGAACGGTCAGGCTCGGGCATCAGGATGCTGACGTTCTTGCCGATGGCCTCGTGCTCGGACCAGCCGAACAGGCGCTCTGCGGCCGTGCTGAACAGCTGGATGATACCGCGGCCGTCGATGACGATCATGGCATCGGGAATGGTGTGGAGGATCGAGCGGAGATGGGTCTCGCGCGTGCGCAGCGCCTCCTCGACCTGCTTCTCCTCGTCGATATCGAGAAAGATGCCGCTGAGATGACGGGCGACGCCGGCATCGTCGCGAATGACCCCCGCACGGGCGCGGATCCACTGGCCGTTGCCGGATGCATTCGAGACTCGAAATGAGACGTCGAAACCGCCGCCGCGCTCCGAGACGCGCTTGATTGCGCTCTCCACGCGCTCGCGATCCCCGGGCTCGAGGCGCGACAGGAAGAGGTCGTAGCTCGCCAACTGGTTCGGCTCGAGACCAAGCAGGCTTCCGGCCGTCTCCGACCAGTCCAGTTCGCGCGTCGTAAGGTCGAGATCCCAGGTGCCGACGCCGAATCCCTCGATCCGGACGCGGAAATGCTCGCCCCGGCCGTCATCTTGCGGATGCGTTACACGGGTCGGCGACAAGCGATGACTCCCAGTTTCGCGCGGCGGGCCCGGTGCCGCGAATATGTCCGCAATTTCGCCCAAGGCCGCGTCGGAGGCAAGTTCGGATGTCTGATTCCATTGGCGGATTTCCCGTATCATGGTCGCAGGCGGTTTGATCTATCTCATCCTGCCTTGCGCCGGTGAGGCTAGATTTCGTGGCAGTTCATTGCCTCCCGGAGATTCCCGATGACATACGCGACCGTGATGGTCAGCCTGGCGCTCGATCAGTCCAACGAGGCGCGTCTTCAGGTCGCGGGCGAGCTTGCCGAGCGATTCGAGGCGGCCATGGTCGGGGTTACCGCAGCGCAGTTCGCGCCGCCGCTCTATTTCGCCGACGGCGCCGAGGCCCAGAGGCTGATCGACGAGGGCGAAGCGTCCGTCAAGCGGCGCCTGGCCGGTCTGGAGGCGCAATTCCGCGCCGCCACCAGGAATCGCGGCGGGCAGGCGGAGTGGCGCAGCGCCATGGATTTTCCGGCGCGATTCGTGCTGTCGCAGGTGCGCTGCGCCGACATCGTCGTCAGCGGCGGACAGAGCCCGGCCTTCTCCGACGCGTTCGCGCTCGCGAGCCCCAAGGATCTGGCGATGCAGGCCGGGCGGCCGCTTCTGGTCGTGCCCGATCGCGTCAAATGGCTCGATCTGCGCAGCGTGCTCGTGGCCTGGAAGGACACGCCGGAGGCACGGCGCGCGGTGGCGGATGCGCTGCCGATGCTGCGCAAGGCGAAGGACGTCGCGATCGTCGAGATACCGGAGCAGGATGACGGGCGCTCGGCCGCGATGGCGCGCGTCACGGACGTTGCCGCCTGGCTCGCCCGCCACGGCGTCACCGCGACGGCCCGCGTTCCGGAGGCCGCAGGCGAAACCACCGCAACGCAACTGGAGAAGATCGCCGGTGATGTCGGCGCCGGCCTGATCGTTGCCGGAGCATACGGTCATTCGCGTTTCCGCGAGCTGATTCTCGGCGGCGTCACCCAATATCTGGTCACGCAATCCACCCGCTGCGTGCTGCTGTCGCACTGACGGCTGGCCAGGAGCCATTCGAGGAGGACGCGCCGTGTACAAGTTTCTTGAAGAGACCGTCGACGGCTACATGACGCGCAACGTCAGAACCGTGCAGCGCGACCAGGACTTGCTTGCGCTCAGCGAGATGTTCGAGCGCGACGATTTCAACTCCTATCCGGTCGAGGACGACGGGCAGGTGGTCGGCATCGTCACCAAGTTCGACATCCTGAAGTGCTTTGCCTTCTCGCCGAGCCAGATGCTGCCGCGCTATCACGACCTGATGAGCCGCAGGATCGGCGACGTCATGACGCCGGAGTTCATCTATGTCAGCCCGGACACGCGGCTGACGCGCGTGCTCCAGATCATGGTCGAGCACCGCATCAGGAGCATCATCGTGCTCGACGGCACGCAGAAGCTGGCCGGCATCATCGCGCGCGAGGACGTCATCAAGGCGCTGAAGGCCACGGCAAGTGACTGAGGCGGTGCCGTAGGGTGGGCAAAGCGGAGCGTGCCCACGATTCGTATCCATCACGGAGGAATGGTGGGCACGGCGCTTTGCGCCTTTGCTCACCCCTGCGGTTCTGCCCTCTCCCGCAAGGGGAGAGGGCATTTTAGCTGGTCGCTCCGCAGAAATACGGGCGCACCTGAAAAAGCCCGCCAGATACTCAGGACCAAAACGCATATCTTGATTTCAATCAATTCCCCGCGAGGGTGGATGTGGTTTCTGGCGCTGTGTTCTTTCAGAGAGAATCCGCATGAGCCAGCCCTCCATCTCCAAAACCATGACGACAGGCGAAAGTGGCCTTTCCGTCGTGTTCGCGGTCACCGCCTTTCTCTGCGTGATCGCGTCGGCCAAGGCGCTCGATGCGCCCTTCGCCTTCCATGCCGCGCTCAGCGCGTTTGCGAGCCTGGCTGCGGTGTTCTGCATCGTCAACCGCTATTTCGACCGCCCCGCGGCGCTGCCGCCGGCGGAGATCAATGGACGTCCCAACTACAATATGGGCCCGATCAAGTTCACCGCGGTCATGGCGATGTTCTGGGGCATCGCGGGTTTCCTCGTCGGTCTCATCATCGCCTCGCAGTTGGCCTGGCCGGCGCTGAACTTCGACCTGCCCTGGACCAGCTTCGGCCGCCTGCGGCCGCTGCACACCTCCGCGGTGATCTTCGCCTTCGGCGGCAACGTGCTGATCGGCACGTCCTTCTATGTGGTGCAGAAGTCCTGCCGCGCGCGCCTCGCCGGCGATCTTGCGCCCTGGTTCGTCGTGCTCGGCTACAATTATTTCATCCTGGTCGCCGGCACCGGTTATCTGCTCGGCGTCACCCAGTCGAAGGAATATGCCGAGCCGGAATGGTATGCCGACCTCTGGCTGACCATCGTCTGGGTGACCTATCTGCTGGTCTTCCTCGTCACGGTCATCAAGCGGAAAGAGCCGCATATCTTCGTCGCCAACTGGTTCTATCTCGCCTTCATCGTGACCATCGCCGTCCTGCATCTCGGCAACAACCCGGCTCTTCCGGTCTCGGTGTTCGGCTCGAAATCCTACGTCGCCTGGGGCGGCATCCAGGACGCCATGTTCCAGTGGTGGTACGGCCATAACGCGGTCGGCTTCTTCCTGACCGCCGGCTTCCTCGCCATCATGTACTACTTCATTCCCAAGCGCGCGGAGCGGCCGATCTATTCCTACCGCCTGTCGATCATCCACTTCTGGGCGCTGATCTTCCTCTACATCTGGGCCGGTCCCCATCATCTGCACTACACGGCGCTGCCGGACTGGACGCAGACGCTCGGCATGACCTTTTCGATCATGCTGTGGATGCCCTCCTGGGGCGGCATGATCAACGGCCTGATGACGCTGTCGGGCGCCTGGGACAAGCTGCGCACCGACCCCGTGCTGCGCATGCTGGTCGTCTCCGTCGCCTTCTACGGCATGTCGACCTTCGAAGGCCCGATGATGTCGATCAAGGTGGTCAACTCGCTCAGCCACTACACCGACTGGACCATCGGCCACGTGCATTCCGGCGCGCTCGGCTGGGTCGGCTTCGTCTCCTTCGGCGCGCTGTATTGCCTGGTGCCGTGGGTCTGGAATCGCAAGGGCCTCTACAGCCTCAAGCTCGTCAACTGGCACTTCTGGATCGCCACCCTCGGCATCGTTCTCTACATCTCCGCGATGTGGGTGTCCGGCATCCTCCAGGGCCTGATGTGGCGCGCCTACACCTCGCTCGGCTTCCTCGAATATTCCTTCATCGAGACCGTCGAGGCGATGCATCCCTTCTACATCATCCGCGCCGCCGGCGGCGGCCTGTTCCTGATCGGCGCGCTGATCATGGCCTACAATCTCTGGATGACGGTTCGCGTCGGCGAAGCGGAAGTCCAGATGCCCGTCGCTCTCCAGCCGGCGGAATGAGGAGCTATCCATGTCGTTCTGGACACGCCACCAAGTCTTCGAGAAGAATTCGATCATCCTGATCGTCGGCATTTTGCTGGTGATCGCGATCGGCGGTCTCGTCGAGATCACCCCGCTGTTCTACCTCAAGAGCACGATCGAGGCGGTCGACGGGGTCAGGCCCTACACGCCGCTGGAGCTCGCGGGCCGCAACGTCTATGTCCGCGAGGGCTGCTATCTCTGCCATTCGCAGATGATCCGTCCCTTGCGCGACGAGGTCGAGCGTTACGGCCACTTCTCGCTCGCCGCCGAGAGCATGTACGACCACCCGTTCCAGTGGGGCTCGAAGCGCACCGGTCCGGACCTTGCCCGCGTCGGCGCAAAGTATTCCGACGACTGGCACGTGACCCATCTGACCAATCCGCGCGCGATCGTGCCGCAATCGGTGATGCCGGGCTATCCGTTCCTCAGCCGAACCGAGGTCGATCCGGACACGATCGCGGACCACATGAAGACGCTCAAGGCGATCGGCACGCCCTACACCGACGACCAGATCGCGAACGCAGGCGCCGATCTGAAGGCCCAGGCCGATCCGGACAATGCAGGCTCCGACGCCTTCAGCAAGCGCTACGCCAAGGCGGTCGTGCGCAATTTCGACGGCAAGACCGGCACGCCGACCGAGATGGATGCGCTGATCGCCTATCTGCAGATGCTCGGCACGCTGGTCGACTTCAAAATCTACAACGAGAAAGCCAATCTTCGCTGAGAAGGCATCACCGATGAAAGCCATCCTGACACTCGACAATCTCGCGTCCGGTCTCGTGACCACGATCTGGACACCGATCTTCGTCGCGATCTTTCTCGCGATCATCGCCTACGCATTTTGGCCCCGCAACAAGTCTGCGTTCGACGAAGCGGCACGGCTGCCGCTGCGGGAGGAGTAAGACATCATGACCGATCATCATGGCGAGTTCGATTCCGTCTCCGGCAGGTCCACGACCGGGCATGAGTGGGACGGCATCAAGGAGCTCAACACGCCGCTGCCGCGCTGGTGGGTGATTACGTTCTACCTCACCATCGTCTGGGCGATCGGCTATTGGATCGTTTATCCGGCCTGGCCGCTGATCTCGAACAATACCACGGGGCTGTTCGGCTACTCCTCGCGCGCCGACGTGGCGGTCGAGCTCGCCAATCTCGAGAAGATCCGCGGTGACAAGATGGCGGCGCTGGGCGCGGCCCCGCTTGCCGAGATCGAGAAGGATCCGGCCCTGCTGGCGCTCGCGCGTGCCAAGGGCAAGACCGTGTTCGGCGACAATTGCGCGCCGTGTCACGGCTCCGGCGGCGCCGGCGCAAAGGGCTATCCGAACCTGAACGACGACGACTGGCTGTGGGGCGGCACGCTCGACCAGATCATGCAGACCATCCAGTACGGCGCGCGCTCCGGCCATGCCAAGGCGCATGAGGGCCAGATGCTCGCCTTCGGCAAGGACGGAGTGCTGAAGAGCGACGAGATCGTCACGGTCGCCAATTACGTGCGGTCGCTGTCGGGCCTCTCGACCCGGAAGGGTTACGACGCGGCCAAGGGCGAGAAGATCTTCGCGGAGAACTGCGTTGCCTGCCATGGCGACGGCGGCAAGGGCAACCCGGAGATGGGCGCGCCGAACCTGACCGACAAGATCTGGCTCTACGGCTCGGACGAGGCGAGCCTGATCGAGACCATCAGCCTGGGCCGCGCCGGCGTGATGCCGGCCTGGGAAGGCCGGCTCGACCCCGCCACCATCAAGGCGATGGCGGTCTATGTCCACTCGCTGGGCGGCGGCAAGTAGCCGACCGGCGAGCGACGGGTTCCAGCGGGGGCGAACAAAATCGCCCCCGTTTGAGCTGGATCAACTGACGCGGCGGCGTCGGGTCTAGGTTGAATCGCACCTTCGAGAAGTCCCAGGCGATGAACAAGACCGTGAACCCGAACGAGCTCACATCGGACGACGACAACGGGCCGCTCTACGTCGCCCAAAAGAAGGTGTATCCGCAGAGCATCTCCGGCACCTTCCGCCGGATCAAATGGGGCCTGATGGCGTTCTGCCTCGGCGTCTATTACTTCCTGCCCTTCGTGCGCTGGAACCGCGGCCTTGGCGCCCCCAGCCAGGCGGTGCTGATCGATCTTCCCAACAGCCGCTTCTATTTCTTCTTCATCGAGCTGTGGCCGCAGGAGGTCTATTATTTCACGGGCCTGTTGATCGTCGCCGCGGTGGCGCTGTTCCTGATGAACTCGGTGGGCGGCCGCATCTGGTGCGGCTATCTCTGTCCGCAGACGGTGTGGACCGACCTGTTCTACGCGGTCGAGCGCTTCGTCGAAGGCGATCGCCGCGAGCGGATGAAGAAGGACCAGTCGTCCGGCCTGACGCCCAGGCGCGTCGGCGAGATCGCGCTCAAGCACGCGATCTGGCTGATGATCGCCTGGTGGACCGGCGGCGCCTGGGTGCTCTATTTCAACGACGCGCCGACGCTGGTGAAGGAGCTGCTGACCTTCCAGGCGCCTGTCATCGCCTATATCTGGATCGGCATCCTCACAGCGACGACCTATCTGCTCGCCGGCTTCATGCGCGAGCAGGTCTGCACCTATATGTGCCCGTGGCCGCGCATCCAGGCCGCGCTCACCGACGAATGGGCGCTCAACGTCACCTATCGCTATGACCGCGGCGAGAAGCGCACCTCGGTGAAGAAGGCAATTGAGCTGCGCGCGCTCGGGCAGCAAGTCGGCGACTGCGTCGACTGCTATCAATGCGTCGCGGTCTGCCCGACCGGCATCGACATCCGCAACGGGCCGCAGCTCGAATGCATCCAGTGCGGGCTCTGCATCGACGCCTGCGACAACGTGATGACCAAGATCGGCCGGCCGAAGCGGCTGATCGGCTACGACAACGACATCAACATCCACCGCCGCCAGGAAGGCAAGGCGCCGGTCTACAAGATCGTGCGCGCCCGAACCGTGGTCTACAGCGCGATCATCGCGGCGGTCGGCGGTTTCATGATCTATACGCTGGCGACCCGCAGCCTGCTTGACGTCAACGTGCTGCACGACCGCAATCCGGTCGCGGTCAAGCTCAGCGACGGCTCGATCCGCAACGCCTACACGGTCCGGCTGCTCAACAAGAGCGGCTATGACCGCGTCATCGCGATCGACGCCAACGGCCCGGTCAATGCGACGGTCCACGTCGTCGGCGCCGATTCCGTGACGCCTGACCGGCCGATGATCGTGATTCCGCGCGACACCACGAGCGAGCTGCGCCTGCTGGTCACCGCGCCGGCGGAGAGCAATCCGGAGAAGTCCATACCCGTGCGTTTCCACGTCACCGATATCGGCCTCGGCGAAGTCGCCACCGCCACCGACAATTTCGTCGCGCCGTAAATTCAGGAGCCTGCCATGGCCACCAAGCCGCTGACCGGAACAAAGGTCTTCCTGATGCTGGTCGCCTTCTTCGGGCTCGTGATCGGCGTCAACCTGACCATGATGAAGCTGGCGATCGCGACGCTGCCCGGTACCGACGTCGACAGTCCCTATGCCGCGGGTCTCAGCTATGACCGCGAGATCTCGGCGGCGCAGGATCAGGCTGCCCGCAAATGGCAGGTCAATGCCCATATCGAGCGCCGCGCCGACGGCGCTGCCACGCTCCAGGTCGATGCGCGCGATGCGAGCGGCCGGCCGATGAGCGGCCTGAAGTTCGGCGGGCGCCTGGAGCGGCCGACCGACAAGCGCGCCGATCTCGCGGTCGAGCTCTCGGAAGCCGGCATCGGCATCTATCGCGGCAATGCCGCGTCCGTCGCGCCCGGCCAGTGGGATCTCGTGATCGAAGGCGAGACGCGGGGCACGCGCGTGTTCATGTCGCGCAACCGCGTGATCCTGAACTGAGGGAATTCGTCATGCAGGTCACGCGGGATTTTTCGCATTACGTCCGGGCCGCGGGCGAGGGTATCAGGCACATCGACCTCGCGGTCGAGGGCGTCCACTGCGCCGGCTGCATGGCCAAGATCGAGCGCGGCCTGTCCGCCATCCCCGACGTCACGCTGGCGCGCGTGAACCTCACCGATCGCCGCGTCGCTCTGGAATGGAAGGCGGGCACGCTCGATCCCGGCAGGTTCATCGACCGGCTCGAAGAGCTCGGCTACAAGGCCTATCCTTACGAGACCGAGAGTGCGGAGGTGGCCGAAGTCGCCGAATCCCGCTTCCTGCTGCGCTGCCTCGGCGTCGCCGCCTTCGCCACCATGAACGTGATGATGCTGTCGATCCCGGTGTGGTCCGGCAACGTCTCGGACATGCTGCCGGAGCAGCGTGATTTCTTCCACTGGCTGTCGGCGCTGATCGCGCTGCCGGCCGCAGCCTATGCCGGCCAGCCGTTCTTCCGCTCCGCCTGGCGCGCGCTGTCGAACAGGACCACCAACATGGACGTGCCGATCTCGATCGGCGTGTGCCTTGCGCTCGGCATGTCCGTGGTCGAGACCTTCCACCACGCCGAGCACGCCTATTTCGACGCGGCGATCATGCTGCTGGCCTTCCTGCTGGTCGGCCGTGTCCTCGACCAGAACATGCGGCGGCGGACCCGCGCGGTCGCCGGCAACCTTGCCGCGCTCAAGGCGGAGACGGCCGCGAAATTCGTCGGGCCTGACGAGATCTCGCAGGTGCCGGTCGCGGCGATCCATCCCGGGGATATCGTGCTGCTGCGGCCCGGCGAACGTTGCGCGGTCGACGGTACCGTGATCGAGGGACGTTCCGAGATCGACCAGAGCCTGATCACCGGCGAGACGCTCTATGTCACGGCGGAGCAGGGCACACCGGTCTACGCCGGCTCCATGAACATCTCCGGCACGCTGCGGGTGCGCGTCTCGGCAGCGTCCGAGGCGACGCTGCTCGCCGAGATCACGCGGCTGCTCGACAACGCGCTGCAGGCGCGCTCGCGCTACATGCGGCTCGCCGACCGCGCCTCGCGGCTCTACGCGCCGGTGGTGCACGCGACCGCGCTCATCACCATTTTCGGCTGGGTCCTTTTCGGTGCAAGCTGGCACGATGCGATCGTCACCGGCGTTGCGGTCTTGATCATCACCTGTCCCTGCGCGCTGGGCCTTGCGATCCCGACCGTGCAGACGGTGGCTTCGGGCGCGATGTTCAAGGCCGGCGTTCTGCTCAATTCCGGTGACGCCATCGAGCGGCTGGCGGAGGCCGACCACGTCATCTTCGACAAGACCGGCACGCTGACGCTGCCCGACCTCGAAGTGACGAACGCGGCCGACATTCCCGCCGACATTTTTGAACTGGCCGGCCGGCTCGCGCTGTCGAGCCATCATCCCGTCGCCGCCGCCGTCGCGCAGGCCGCCGACGCCAAGTCGCCGATCGTAGGTGCCGTCGAGGAAGCCGGGCAGGGTGTCCGCGCGACCGTTGACGGCGTCGAGCTCCGCCTTGGCCGTCCGTCGTTTTGCGGCGCCGAGGCGTTGATCGGCAGCGTCGAGCTCGATCCCGAGGCCTCCATCGTCGCTTTCAGCAAGAACAGCGAGAGGTTCATCCTCTCGGTGCGCCAGGGCCTGCGTCCGGACGCCCAGGCCGTGATCGCGGCACTCAAGCTGCGCAACATCGGCATCGAGATTCTCTCCGGCGACCGCGAGCCGGCGGTGATCGCAGCGGCGCATGCGCTTGGCATTCCCGAATGGCGCGCCGGTGTCACGCCGTCCGACAAGATCGCGCGCATCGAGGAGTTGAAGCGGCGCGGCATGAAGGTGCTGATGGTCGGCGACGGCATGAACGATGCGCCCTCGCTGGCGGCGGCCCATGTCTCGATGTCGCCGATTTCGGCCGCGCATCTCAGTCAGGCCACCGCCGATCTCGTCTTCCTCGGCCGGCCGCTGGCCCCTGTCGTCGCCGCCATCGACGCTTCACGCAAGGCGCTGCATTTGATGCGGCAGAATCTCTGGCTTGCGATCGGCTACAATGTGCTCGCCGTGCCGGTCGCGATCAGCGGCGTCGTGACGCCGCTGATCGCTGCTGCCGCCATGAGCGGATCGTCGATCCTGGTCATGCTGAATTCGCTGCGCGCCCGCGGTGCCTCCCGGGAGACCGTGTGATGGAAATCCTGGTCATCCTGGTGCCGCTGGCGCTGATGCTCGGAGGCGCGGGCCTCGTCGCCTTCCTGTGGTCGCTGCGGAGCGGCCAATATGACGATCTCGACGGTGCGGCGTGGCGGGCGATCGCCGATGACGAGCCGCCGCAGGAAGCACCGGTCAAGCGCTAGCGCTTCAAGCGGAACGTGAGCAAAGCGGCCCCGGCCAGCGCGATGCCGACACCGGCGACGCAGGCGTGCCAGCCGAAGCTGTCGAACAGCCGCCCCAGCATGGCCGTACCGACCAGCCCGCCGCAGAAGTAACAGGCAAGATACGTCCCGCTGGCGACGCCGCGATTGTCGCTTGCGGCCTGTCCGACGAAGCCGGTTGCGGCGGCCTGCGCGAAGAATGTGCCGACACCGACCAGAACCATGCCGGCAAGCACCTCTCCCCGATGCGGTGCCAGCATCAGCGGCAGCCCCAGCCCGGCGACAGCGAGCGACCCCCAGATCGTCGGCCGTGGTCCGAGGCGCGACGTGACCTTTCCGGCCAGCAGCGTCGTGACGACCGACGGCAGAAAGACGAAGTAAACGAGGCCGATGTCCATCATGCCCAGCGACAGCGGAGGCCGCACCAGAACGAAATTGACGAAAGTGAAGGTGCCGATGAAGGCGAACAGAATGCAGAAGCCGATGCCGAAGGCTGCGCGCAGTTGCGGATTGCGCCAGTGTGCGATCATGGCGACAAGCGGCGATCCCGTCGGTGCCAGGACGTGCATCGGCCGTGCCCGCTTGATCGTGAAATGGACCAGCGCCGCACCCGCCAGATTGAGGGCTGCGAAGAAATAGAAGTTCCAGGCAAGACCAAGGCCGTCGGCGACCGCCGCGGAGATCAGCCGGCCGACAAGGTTGCTGGCGACATTGCCGGTGATGTAGGCGGCGAAGGCGCCACCGGAGTCCATTGCGCTGCATTGTTCGCCGAGATAGGCGAGCGTCAACGCGAAGGCAGATGCCATGCACAGGCCCTGCGCGATCCGCAAGGCGGTGAAGACCGCAAGATTTGGTGCGGTCGCCAGCAGGCTCGTGGGGACCGCCAGCAGCGAGAGGCTGAGCAGGATGCCGGTCCGCCGGTTGATGTGCGGGCTGAAGAAACCGATGACGAGGCTGGCTATTGCCATGCCGAAGGTGCTGGCGTTGACGGCAAAGCCCATCGCTGCCGGCGTGACGCCGTAATGGCGCGTCAGCGAAGGCAGGATCGCCTGCGTCGCGAAGAGATCGACGACGGTGAGGAATGCGGTGAGGCCGATGACGAGCGAGCGCAGCGCCAGACCCGGCGTGTGCGCCTGCATCGTCATCGCGGCCGGTTTCATGGGCGCGGAAAGATCGGTCATGGGGTTGCGTCTCCTCATGCCCGATGTCACTCCGGGTGCGGCGTCGCGACCCGGAACGACTAAGGGCTGTCGCACATGGCATTCGTCGGCACCGAATACGCGCCTCGTCCTTCGAGACGACCGCTTCGCGGTGTCCTCAGGATGAGGCTAAGCGACATCGGTACCCGTCGATGCTGCTACCGCGCACTCCGCCCGCATCCTCGGGAGCCCGCCTTAAGCGGGCGTCTCGAAGGGATGGCCGCAGCGAATCACATGTGGTGGTCGTTGGGATCCCTGCGGACGTCGCCGACATAGAGAATGACCGTCTCCTTGCCGAGGTTCTTCCACCAGTGCGAGGTGCCGAACACCTCGGGACGGATGTCGCCGGCCTTGTGCACGATCGGATCGACGCAGTTGGAGGCGTATTCGATGATCTCGCCCTGCTGCACGAAGATCAGGGCCGGGCGGTCGTCATGGCTGTGCCAGGGCACGATGCCGCCGGGCTCGATGGTCAGCTTGCGGAAGCGCAGCTCGCGGCCGTCGATATGGGCCGGCTGCCTGCCGAGGTCGATCGCGCCCAGCGTGGTGTCGGTGACGCCGACCGGCTTGTGGTCGACCATCTGCTGTGCATTCGGCTTGATCTTGTCGGCGGGGCATTCGCTGGCGAAAACGGACGTTGCGAAGTTGAGCATGCCGAGAACGGCAACGCCCGACCAACGCGCGCGTGACGAGATGTGATGCCTGGACATGGGGAGGTCTCCTCTGTTGGCCGCGACCTCGCTGGTCGCCGGCTATGGCAGGAGATTGGTCGAGACCGCGTTCATTCTGAAATGCCGGTTTGCTCTCGACGCGATAGCCCGGCGCTATGTTGATGCGCGGCGGCTATCGAAGCGATTGCGGATCGGCATTTCCGCTTTCGAGGTATCCGGCATCCGATGGCAGGGCGCCCGAATTGGCGGGCGTCACGTCAATCCGGAGCAGCATCTCATGACGAAAGTATCCAAGACCCTGATTTTCACCGCCGCCTTCGCGGTCATTGCCACCTCCGCCTTCTCGGAAGCGGCCTGGGATCTGAAGGCCGGCATGGCCTATGTCTATGGCGGTCCCGGCAAGATGTCGGCAATGGCGATGGCCCCGGCCGAAAAGAACCACGAGGCCATGATGAAGAACGCCCGGAAGGTGCCCGAGAACACGGTCTTCTTCATGGACAACGGCACGCTGTACTCGGCGTCGGGCCGGCTGGATCCGACCGGCAATTTCTACGTGAACTGAACCTCCGGGAATGCTGGCCGCCCCTTGCGGGCGGCCGAACCGGGCAACTAGTATTCGCCTCAAGAATGCCGGAGCGGAAGATGACGTCACTCTCGCCAGCCGACGCCGAGCGACTCAGGTCTGCCTTCCAGCGCTGCCGCGACATGGACGGCACGCTGAACGAGCAGCTCCGCGCCTATGCCGATGCGAGTCGCGAGGTCTTCCCGGCCTATGGCGAGGCGGTCGATCGCCTGGTGGCGCGATTGAACGGGAACGGTGGCGGCGAGACCGCGCCGCGCCCTGGCGATGCGATGCCGCCCTTCATGCTCCCGGACGAAAACGGACGTCTCGTCACGCTGACCGGGCTGCTGGAGAACGGCCCGGTCGCGGTGATGTTCTTGCGCGGCCATTGGTGCCCCTATTGCCGGCTCAACGTCCGCGCCGTGGTCCAGGCGCTCGATCGCATCGAGGCGATGGGCTCGCGGGTCGTCGCGATCATGCCCGAGACGCAGGAATATACCAAGCAGCTCAAGGCCGATTCCGGCGCGCCATTTCCGGTCCTGACCGACCTCGATAATGGCTATGCGCTGTCGCTCAATCTCGCAATCTGGCTCGGCGCCGAAATCCAGAGCCTGTTGTCCTACCAGGACATGGCGAAATTCCACGGCAATGACGGCTGGATGCTGCCGATCCCGGCCGTGTTCGTGGTCGGTCGCGATGGCATCGTGAAGGCCCGCTTCGTCGATCCTGATTTCCGCAAACGCATGGAGATCGACGACCTGCTTGCCGCGCTGGAAAGCGCGGGCAGGGAGAGCTAGCCGCGCGCTGCAGCAATATCAGCCTGCGATCGTTCGCCAGTCGGCGCCCCGCAGCATCCGCATCACCGCATTGGCCACGGCTGTGCGTTGCCGGCCGGCCACGCCGTAAAGGTTGACGGTGCGACGGGCGTCCAGCCCGGTGACCGCGGCACGCGTGAGCCGCTCCGGCACGGGGGACGTGTGCGGGACCATGGCGACGCCGATGTCGGCCTCGACCAGCTCGATCAGATCGTGTTCGCTGGACACTTCATGGCCATGCTCGACGTCGATGCCGTGCTCGCGCAGGCTTGCCGAGATACGTCCGGCGTGTTCGCAGAACGTCCGTCCAAGCAGTTGCTCTGCGCGCAGATCGTCCAGGTCGATCGAGCTGCGGCCGGCGAGCCGATGTCCGTTGCTGACGACGAGCTCGAAACCCTCCGTGAAAAGCGGCCAGACGTCGAGCCGGTCCCAGGCCTCGTCGATCTCGGCGGCGATGCCGAGTTCGGCTTCGCCCTTCTTCAGGAATTCGGCGACCTCGCGGCTCGTCCCGCGCAGGAAGCGCAGTTCAAGCCGGTTGAACTGCCGCCTGATCTCGTTCAGATGCGGAATGAGCAGCGCCAGGTCGATCGAGTGCGTCAGCGCGATGCGGAGCGCGCCGATCTCTCCACTCTTGAACGTCGAAGCCAGCGAGCGCGCGCCGGCGGCGGCGTCGTAGCACTGCTTCAGCAGCGGGTGCATGCGCTGGCCGAGCTCGGTCAGCTGCGCCGCCGGACGTTCACGACGGAACAGATCGCCGCCGAGCTCGGCTTCGAGCTGCTTGATCGCGCGCGTCAGCGAGGGCTGCGTCACGTTGCAATCCTCGGCCGCGCGGGTGAAGTTCAAGAGCTGCGCCACCGCGAGGAAGTAGCGGACCTGGTGCATTTCCATGGATCGGCTCCCAGCGTAATCGGCCGGAAATCTAACCGATCGGAGCCGGGAATGATATCCCGGGCGCGATAGCGCGGACGTATGAACTCGGAAGCCAACCGGCATTTCCGTAAAAGCGGATGATCACCCAGATTTCGCCCGTCCACGGCTGTTCGCGCAAGGAGGTTGAATCATGAATATCCCCATCAAGACGCAAACATCCGCCTCGTCACGCGTGCTGGCCGGCAAGGTGGCGCTGGTGACCGGATCGACCAGCGGCATCGGCCTCGGTATTGCGCGCGCGCTGGCCGCGTCCGGCGCCGACATCGTGCTGAACGGCTTTGGCGACGCCAGCGAGATCGGCCGGACGCGCGAGCAGATCGCCGCGGAATTCAATATCAAGGCGAGCTACTCGCCCGCCGACATGACGAAGCCGAAATCGATCGCAGAGATGATCGCGGCCACCGTCTCGGGGTCCGGCCGGCTCGATATCCTCGTCAACAATGCCGGCATCCAGCACGTTGCGCCGCTCGACCAGTTTCCGGTCGAGAAATGGGACCAGATCCTCGCCATCAACCTGACCTCGGCCTTCCACACCACGCGGCTGGCGTTGCCGGCAATGCGCCAGAATGGCTTCGGCCGGATCATCAACATCGCTTCGGCTCACGGTCTCGTCGGCTCGCCGTTCAAGGCGGCCTATGTCACGGCCAAGCACGGCATCGTCGGTCTGACCAAGGTCACTGCGCTGGAGACCGCCGAACAGGGCATCACCTGCAACGCAATCTGCCCCGGATACGTCTACACGCCGCTGGTCGAGGCGCAGATCGACGGACAGGCGAAGGCGCACGGCATCTCCCGCGATCAGGTGATCCGTGACGTGCTGCTGGCGCAGCAGCCGAACAAGCGCTTTGCCACGGTCGAGGAGATCGGTGCGCTCACGGTGTTCCTGTCGACGGACGCAGCCGGCTCGATCACCGGCGTCGCGCTGCCGGTCGACGGCGGCTGGACCGCGCATTAACATGGGCCGGCGTAACAAGTCGCGGCCGGCGGCGAATATCGGAGCAGTGCAGGCTGATCAGGAGCGAACCATGAACGGCACGCAGAATCACATACAGCGCAACGACCTGCCGGGCCAGGTTGTCCTCGTGCTCCAGGGCGGCGGCGCGCTCGGCTCGTACCAGGCCGGCGTTTACCAGGCGCTGCACGAGGCCGGCATCGAGCCGGACTGGATCATCGGCACCTCGATCGGCGCGATCAATGCCTGCCTGATCGCGGGTAACGCGCCGGAACAGCGGCTTGCGCGCCTGAAGGAATTCTGGAAGCGGATGGAGCAGGCCCCGGCCTGGGATTGGCGCGCCGCGTTCCCCGGCTTCAACGAGAAGCTGGCCTATTGGTCGACCGTGACGCACGGTATTCCCGGCTTCTTCCGGCCCAATCCGCTGGCCCATGCCGGCGATTCCTATCCGCTCGGCGCCGATCGCGCCGGCTACTATTCGACCGCGCCGCTGGAGCAGACTCTGAGCGAGCTGGTCGATTTCGATCTGGCCAATCGTTGCGCGCCGCGCCTGACGGTCGGTGCGGCTCATGTCGGCACCAGCGAGATGCGCTATTTCGACAGCCGCGACGGCGAGCTGACGGTGAAGCATGTCATGGCCTCGGGCGCATTGCCGCCGGCCTTCCCGGCGGTGCGCATCGACGGCGAGCTCTATTGGGACGGCGGCATCCTCTCGAACACGCCGACGGAAGCGGTGTTCGACGACAACCCACGCAGGGATTCGCTGATCTTCTCGGTGCATCTGTGGAATCCCATCGGCGCCGAGCCGACCACGATGGCGGAGGTGCTGAACCGGCACAAGGACGTGATGTATTCCAGCCGGATCGCGAGCCAGATCGTCCGCCAGCAGCAGTCCCACCGGCTGCGCCACGTCATCAACCAGCTTGCCGCGCGATTGCCGGAGAGCGAGCGCAGCGATCCCGGGGTCAGGGAGCTGATGAGCTACGGCTGCCCCACGCGCATGCATGTCGTACGGTTGCTGGCACCGCAGCTTGAGCGCGAGACCCATACCAAGGACATCGACTTCAGTCCGTCGGGGATCACACGGCGCTGGCATGCCGGCTATGCTCACACGAAGTCGGTGCTCGCGCGCAAGCCGTGGATCGGCGAATTCGATCCGCTCGCCGGCGTGGTGCTGCACGAGCATATGGACGAGATGCCGTTGGCTGCGGAATAGGGGCACGGGCGCCTTCCCGGCATGGTGCGATGTCCGGCGTGTCCATTGAATTGCCACAGGTCTTGCGGACACTCCGTTCGCAATTGAAAGGCCTTGCAGTTGGTCTCCGAGAACGACCTGGAAATGGCCCTCGATCAGGTCCGCACTGACGCAGCAGGACCGGTCGCGGGCGTATTCGGTCCTTCCTCGGTGACGTGGCGGATCGACAGGGAGGCCGTCATCTTCCTCGGCGCCGGCCGTGCGCTGCTGCTGCAACTGGCGCATCCCTGGGTCGCCGCCGCCATCGCCGAGCATTCAAGGACCTTTGCCGATCCGATCGGCCGCTTCCATCGCACCTTCGACATTGTCTTTGCCATGGTGTTCGGATCGCTCGACCGGGCGCTGCTGTCGTCCCGGCAGTTGTACCGGCGCCATGGCATGATCGTCGGGCAGATGCCCGAGGCAGTCGGTCCGTTCGCGGCGGGCTCGCGCTATTGTGCCAACGACATCCCGTCGCTGCGCTGGGTTCATGCGACGCTGGTCGAGACCGCGCTGATGGCGCATGACCTGGTGCTGCCGCCGCTCTCGGTGGAAGAGCGCGAGCGCTACTGGGCCGAGAGCCGGACTTTTGGTGCGCTGTTCGGATTGACGGCCGATGACTTGCCGGCGGACTGGGCTGGCTTTGCGGCGTACAATGCGGCGATGGCCGCGTCGGATACGTTGACCGTCAGCCCGGCGGCCCGCGAGATCGCCGCGCAGATTTTTGGCGGTGCGCGTCCGTGGTTGCGGCCGCCGCGATGGTATCGCGCGCTCACGGCGCGCCTGCTGCCGGCGCCGTTGCGCGCGGGGTTCGGCTTTGAGCTCGACGAGCGCGAAACCAGATCCGCCGACAACGCGCTGCGATGGATCAGGCGCCTCTATCCGAAATTGCCCGACCGTGTGCGCTATGTCGGTCCCTGCCAGGAAGCGCAGGCGCGGCTGCGCGGCGAGCCGCAGCCTGACTGGATGACGCGGTGTCTCAATCGCGCCTGGATCGGCCGGCCGCAGATGGATGTGCGCGGGAAGGGGTGAGGGCCTGGCCTTTAACCCGTCATCCTGAGGTGCGAGCGCAGCGAGCCTCGAAGGATGCACGGCCCCGCAGCCGGGCCGTCGCCCTTCGAGGGCCGCTGAAGGAGCGGCCACCTCAGGGTGACGGAGATAGAGTGGTGCTCTCGCAATGACGGAGTATGCCGAGGCAGCCTCGGCGTCACACCGCGGCCAGCTTCCGGTACAGCGCGCTATAGCTTCCGGCCGAGATGCTCCAGGAGAACGACCGGCCCATCGCGCTACGGCGCATGGTGTCGAGCTGGTCCTGCGCCATGAAGGCCTCGAAGGCGCGGCGGACGCCGCCGAGGAAGGATTCGTGCGAGGGTTTTGAGAACAGGAAGCCGGTCTCGCCGTCCGTGATGGTCTCGGCCAGGCCGCCGGTCTGGTGGCCGATCGGCAGCGAGCCGAAGCGCTGGGCGTACATCTGGCTGAGCCCGCAGGGCTCGAAACGCGACGGCATCAGGGTGAAATCGCTGCCGGCGAAGATGCGCCGGGCCTGGGCATCGTTGAAGCCGATCGTGACGCCGATGGCGTCGGGGCGGCGGCGATGGGCGTCGACCAGCGCCTGCTCGAGCGCCGGCTCGCCGGAGCCGGTGACCACGATCTGGCCTCCGGCATCGATGATCTCGTCGGCGGCCGCCAGCACGAGGTCGATGCCCTTCTGGTGCACGAGGCGGGCGACGATGCCGAACATCGGTCCGCGCGAGACCGCCAGGCCAAACTGCTTGCGCACGTAGTCCGCATTGGCCTTCTTGCCGACCCAGTCGCCGGCGCCGAATTGCTGGGCGAGCTGGGCGCAGGAGCGCGGGTCCCAGCTCTCGTCGATGCCGTTGAGGATGCCGGTTAGCTCGGACGCGTCGGAGCGCAGGCGGAGCAGGCCCTCGAGGCCGCAGCCGAACTCCTCCGTGGTGATTTCCCGCGCGTAGGTGCCGCTGACGGTGGTGAGATGCGAGGCGTAGACCAGGCCCGCCTTGAGGAAGGAGAGCTGGTCGTAGAACTCGACGCCGTCGATATGGAAGGAGCTCTCGGGGACGCCAATTCGCCGCAGCGAGTCCTTCGGGAAGAGGCCCTGATAAGCGAGGTTGTGGATGGTCAGGATCGACGGCAGCTTGGCGCCGCGCCAGGCGAGATAGGCCGGCACGAGCGAGGCCTGCCAGTCATTGGCATGAACCAGGTCTGCTGCCCAATTCTTGTCCAGCTTGCCCATGGCAAGCTCAGCGGCTGCCGAGGCGAAGCGCGCGAAGCGGATGTCGTTGTCCGGCCAGTCGCGCCCGGACTCGTCGCCATAGGGATTGCCGGGCCGGTCGTAGAGCTGTGAGCACAACAGCACATAAACCGGCAGGCCGTCCTTGGTCGCGGCCCGGCCGAGCGAGCAGGCCGGCATCTCCGCGAATGCGGGGCAGCGGCCGACGATCTGGATGTGCGTGAGTTGCTCGATGATGTCGCGATAGCCGGGCAGCATGATCCGGATATCGGCGAAGGGGCGCAAGGCTCGGGGGAGGGCTGCGGAAACGGCTCCAAGTCCGCCGACGCGGACGAAGTCGTCCATCTCTGTCGTAACGAACAAGACCCTCAAGAACTGCTGCCCTCATCCGATCCCGTTTATTGCTATGCAAGAACGGGTCCAGTTGCCCCTGGAATTTTCAAACTCACCGCAAGACGCGTCCGCTCGGTAAAGACTTTCCTACTCGACCGCCGCCCTCTAGGGTCGGCCCAACAACGATAGGGAACATTGTTAGTTCCTAACGGGCCCGAGGACGCAGTAAGCATGCAGTTAACAGATAAGCATGAGGGCACGACAACAAAGGCCTTCGCGGGCCTCAGGGTGCTGGATTTTTCGACCACCATCGCCGGCCCCCATTGCGCCCGGATGCTTGCCGACATGGGCGCCGAGGTCATCAAGATCGAGACCGACGGCGGCGAGACGATGCGGACGCGGCCGCCGCTGCGCAACGGGTGCAGCACCGTGTTCGGCCAGCTCAATGTTGGCAAGAAGAGCGTCGTGCTCGACCTCAAATCCGAGGACGGCAGGGAGGCGGTGCGCCGGCTTGCCGCGACCGCCGATATCCTGGTCGAGAATTTTCGCCCCGGCGTGATGCACCGGCTGCGGCTGGACTATGACCGCCTGCGCCCGGTCAACCCCAAGCTGATCTATTGCTCGATCTCCGGCTATGGCCAGACCGGGCCCTCGGCCGAGCTGCCGGCCTACGCGCCGGTGATCCACGCGGCCTCCGGCTACGACATGGCGCATCTGGCCTACCAGCCCGGCCGCCACCGGCCGGACTATTGCGGCATCTACCATGCCGACGTCGTCACCGGCACCTACGGCTTTGGCGCGATCGCGTCCGCGCTCTATCAGCGCACCGTGACGGGGCAGGGCCAGCACATCGACGTCTCCATGCTGGAGTCGATGCTGACGCTGACGGTGATCGAACTCCAGAGCTCGCAATTCGCGGTGAAGCCGCCGCCGCGCCCGATGTTCGGGCCGACCGAGACGGCCAACGGCTATGTCATGATCACGGTCGCGAGCGAGAAGACGTTTCAGGGTCTGATGGGCGTGATCGGCCGCCCAGAATGGATTTCCGATCCGCGCTTCTCGGCCTACGCCGCGCGCCGCGAGAACTGGGCCGATTTGATGGACGGCGTCGAAGCCTGGTCGAAGCAGCTCTCGACCGATGCATGCCTCGTCGACCTGAGCGCGGCCGGCGTGCCGGCCTCGGCCTATCGCACCGTGTCCGAGGCGCTGGCCGATCCGCAGCTAGCGCACCGGCAGGCGCTTTCGTCGGTGGAAGATGCGGGCGGCTCGTTCCAGGTGCTCAATCTGCCGTTCCGGATGTCCGGCGCCGACACCGCGCCGGCCAGGACGATGGCCGTGCTCGGCGAGCACACCGATGCGCTGCGCGACGAAATCGGCCTCGCCAATGAGGTGTCAATTCCGTCAGGCAAAACAGCCGCGACAAACTGAGCGCATTGCAGCACCGCTGCGGCGTTTGATCTCGCGTGCGTTCCCCTTGCCGTGGCGAGCTTTTGTCGCCAAGCTCGCTCCCGAGTCATTCAACGATCCGAAAACATCGGACGAGGGATCCCGGGAGGAACCATGACGAACATCGCTGCCGCGGCGCGCAGGCGCGCGCCGATTTTCCTTGTTGCGGCATTTGGTCTCCTCCCGCTGGCCGAGCCGGCGCAGGCGCAGAAGGCGGGCGGCAGCATCACCGTCGGCCAGGAGCTGGAGATTACCGGCTTCGATCCGCTCAAGGTCGGCGTCTACGATACCTCGACCTTCACCGCGGCGGCGGCGATCTTCGACACGCTCACGACGCTCAATGACAAAGGTGAGGCCGCGCCAAAGCTCGCGGAGTCCTGGACGCATTCGGACGACTACAAGAGCTGGACCTTCAAGCTGCGCCAAGGCGTGAAATTCCACGACGGCACGCCGTTCAACGCGCAGGCCTTCAAGGAGAATTTCGACCGGCAGAAGGACCCGGCCAACAAGTGCCGCTGCGCCTTCTATATCACCAACGTCAAGGAGGTGCTGGCGCCCGACGAATACACCCTCGTCTACAATCTCACCGATCCCTCCGTGAACCTGCCGGCGGTGATCAGCATCCAGAGCCAGAACAATGCCGTGCATTCGCCGACGGCCTGGAAGACCAAGGGCGACGACTACAATCGCAATCCCGTCGGCACCGGTCCCTACATCCTGAAATCATGGACCGCGGGCGACCGCATGGTGCTGGAGAAGAACCCCAATTACTGGGACAAGGGCCGTCCCTATCTCGACCGCATCATCCTGAAGCCGCTGCCCGACGCGCAGTCGCGCTTTGCATCGCTGCAATCGGGCGAGGCCGACATCATCTGGGACGACGAGAACGACGCCGACAACATCATGAAGGCGCAGAAGGACTCCAAGCTGACCGTGCACACCTACAAGGGCTCGGGCGCGCAGGTCTACGCCTTCAACACCAAGGTCGCGCCGTTCGACGACGTCCGCGTGCGCCAGGCGCTGGTGATGGCGATCGATCGCCCCAAGATGTCGCAGGCGATCAGCAACGGCCTGAGCCGGCCTGCCAGCAATCCCTACGGCGACGGCTCCTGGGTCAAGTGCAAGGACGACGGCGCGCTGCCGTTCGACGTCGAGAAGGCCAAGGCGCTGCTCAAGGACTATGGCAAGCCGGTCGAGTTCAAGATGCTGGTGACCGCGACGCCGCGCGGCCGCATGATCGGCCAGGTGCTCCAGCAATTCTGGAAGCGCGCCGGCGCCAATATGGATATCGAGCAGGTCGACCAGGCCACCATCCCGCCGCGCGCCTTCATGCGCCAGTTCCAGCTGGTGCCGTGGCGCATCGTCGATCTCGCCGATCCCGATCCGCAGATGTATGCGAATTTCCGCAGCGGCAGCCCGCTCGCGCTCTCCAACTTCGTCGATCCGGAGCTCGATCGTCTGCTCGACCATTCCCGCGTCACCGCCGATCCCGCGGCGCGGATCGAGGACTATTGCGCCATCAGCCGCCTGATCAACAAGGAGGCGATCTGGTTCTGGACCTTCCAGAACACCTATTATGCGCTGTCGAGCGCGAAGCTGAAGGGCTTCCCGAAGATCTACAACGGCGTGATCGACGTCTCCTCCACCTGGCTGGAATGAATTTGCAATGCTGAACTTCGTCGTTCGGCGGCTGCTTGCCATCCTGCCGGTGTTGCTTGCCGTCTCGCTGCTGACATTCCTGATCGCCTCGCTGCTGCCGGGCGATCTTGCTTATGTCATCCTCGGTGACCAGGCGACGCCGGAGAATGTCGCGGCGCTCCGCCGTGACATGGGGCTCGACCAGCCGCTGTGGTGGCGATACCTCAGCTGGCTCGGCCATGTCCTTCAGGGCGATCTCGGCCGCTCGTTCCGCACCGGGCAGACCGTGCTCCAGGCGGTCGCCGAACGCATTCCGGTCTCGCTCGAATTGATGCTGATGGCCGAGTTCATCGGGCTCCTGATCGGCGTTCCCGTCGCGATCGCCTGCGCCGCGCGTGCCGGCGGCGCGTTCGACCGCTTCATGACCGGCAGCGCCTTCGCCATGCTGTCGATGCCGTCGTTCCTGATGGCGATCCTGCTGATCTATCTGTTCGCGGTCGAGCTGCACTGGTTGCCGGCGACCGGCTATGTGCCGTTCACCGAGGCGCCGCTCAACAATTTGCGCTTCTTCGTGCTGCCGGCGCTGACCCTGGCGCTGGCGGAATGGCCCGGCATCATGCGGGTGCTGCGCTCCGACATGATCGCGACCTTGCAGGAGGACTATATCGCGCTCGCGAAGGCAAAGGGCCTCAAGCCTTCGCGCATCCTGTTCGTGCATGCGCTCAAGCCTTCGTCGCTGACCCTGGTGACGGTGACCGGCATCAATATCGGGCGCCTGCTCGGCGGCACGCTGATCGTGGAGACGATCTTCGCGCTGCCCGGAATCGGCCGGCTGCTGGTGGGTGCGATCTACACCCGCGACCTCGTCATCCTCCAGGGCGTGGTGCTGCTGGTGGCCTGCGGCTTCGTCATCGTGAACTTCATCGTCGACCTGCTCTACGCCGTGCTCGATCCGAGGATCCGCCATGGCCACACTTGAACTGTCGATGCGGGACGAGGCGGTCCCCGAACCGGTCAGGCGCAAGCGCCGGGTCGGGCTCCTGTTCTGGATCGCGAGCATCTGGCTCGCCATCATCCTTTCGCTTGCGATTCTCGCGCCGGTGCTGCCGCTGCAAAACCCTGTTGACATGGACATGCTGGAGCGGCGAGCCGCGTTCTCCGCCGAGCATTGGCTCGGCACCGACAGCCTCGGCCGCGACGAGCTCGCCCGCTTGATCTTCGGCGCCCGCGTGTCGCTGACGGTCGGGCTGATCGCACCGATGATCGGCCTCGCTTTCGGCGGCGCGCTCGGCCTGCTTGCCGGCTATTTTCGCGGACGGTTCGAGACGCTGGTGGTCGGCAGCATGGACGTGCTGCTGGCCTTTCCGCCGCTGATCTTCGCGCTCGCGGTGGTCGCCTATCTCGGCCAGTCGATTCCCAATCTCACGATCATCCTCGGCGTGCTCGGCATTCCCGCCTTCATGCGGGTGGCGCGCGCGGCGACGCTGACGCTGGCACGGCGCGAATTCGTGATCGCGGCCGAGGCGCTGGGTGCCAGCCACGCGCGTATCCTGCTGCGCGAACTCTTGCCGAACGTGATCCTGCCGCTGCTGGCGTTCTTCCTGCTCGGGGTCGCCGTCACCATCGTGGTCGAGGGCGCGCTGTCCTTCCTCGGTCTCGGCGTGCCGCCGCCGATGGCGAGCTGGGGCAGCATGATCGGCGAGGGGCGGGACAGTCTCGACGTCGCGCCGCGGCTCGCCTTCCTGCCGGCGGCGGGGCTGTTCCTGACCGTGCTGGCCTTCAACCTCGTCGGCGACACCTTGCGGGCACTGACCGACCCGCGTCAGGGGGCGCTGTGAGCGCGCCATTGCTGACCATCGCGGACGTCGCGGTCGAGCTGCCGACCCCGCGCGGCAATTTGCGCGCCGTCGATCATGTCGATCTGTCGCTGGACGCGGGGCGCACGCTCGGCATCGTCGGCGAGTCCGGTTGCGGCAAGACCATGCTGTCGCGCGCGGTGCTTCAACTGCTGCCGAAGAAGGCGAAACTCACCGGACGCGTGATGTTCGATGGCGTGGATCTGGTGCGGCTCGACAAAGAGCGCCTGCGGCGTCTGCGCGGGCGCGACCTCGCGGTCGTATTCCAGGATCCCATGACGTCGCTCAATCCTGTTCTCACCATCGGCACGCAGTTGATGGAGACGATCCAGGAGCATCTCGAGCTCGATGCGCCGGCGGCCAAGGCGCGCAGCATCGAGCTGCTCGCCGCCGTCGGCATTCCCGCGCCGGAGCAGCGGCTCGCGCAATATCCGCATCAATGCTCCGGCGGCATGCGCCAGCGCATCGCGATTGCGATCGCGTTGTCCTGCGAACCAAAATTGCTGATCGCGGATGAGCCGACCACCGCGCTCGACGTCACCATCCAGGCGCAGATCCTCGATCTGCTCGCGCGCGAGCAGCGCCGCCGCCACATGGCGATGATCATCATCACTCATGACCTTGGCGTCGTCGCCGGTCGCGCCGACGAGGTCGCGGTGATGTATGCGGGCCGGGTGGTGGAACGCGCCCCGACGCAGGCGCTGTTCAAGCGCATGCACATGCCCTACACCGAGGCGCTGCTGGCGGCGATCCCGAAGCTGGACGCCGCGCCGCATACGCCGCTGCCCGCCATCTCCGGCCGTCCGCCCGATCCGACCCGGCCGCTGAAGGGCTGCTCCTTCGCACCGCGCTGCCGCTATGCCGCGGATCGTTGTCACGAGGCCAAGCCCGAGCTGAAGAGCGCCGAGACGTCCGGGCATCTCTACGCCTGCTTCCATCCGATCCAGATGGCTGAGGGGATCGGCGCATGATGCAGCTTGCCGTGCCCGCAAAGCCGCTCCTGAACGTCGACAATCTCGTCGTCGAATACGGGCTCGGCAACAAGATTGTGCATGCGGTCTCTGGTGTCAGCCTCCAGGTTGCGCGTGGCGAGACTCTGGCTCTGGTCGGTGAGTCCGGCTGCGGCAAGTCGACGCTGGGGCGGGCGGTGCTGCAACTCCGCCGTGCCAAATCCGGCCGGGTGATGTTCGACGGCGAGGATCTCACGGCGATGGAGGGCGAGGCGTTGCGAAAAATGCGCCGCCGCGTGCAGCTGATTTTCCAGGACCCGATCGCCTCGCTCAACCCGCGCCGCCGGATCGGCGACATCGTCGCCGAGCCGCTCATCATCGCCGGCGTCAGGGATGCCGCTGAGCGCAGGCGGCGCGTTCGCGAGGTGCTCAGTGCGGTCGGGCTCGATCCCGATCTCGTGGCGGGCCGGCTGCCGCACGAATTCTCCGGCGGCCAGTGCCAGCGCATCTGCATCGCGCGGTCGCTGGTGCTCAATCCCGAGTTCATCGTCTGCGACGAGCCGGTCTCGGCGCTCGATGTTTCCATCCGCGCGCAGATCCTCAATCTGCTGGAGGAGATGAAGGCGCGCTTCGGCCTGACGCTGCTGTTCATCGCGCATGATCTCGCCGTGGTCAAAGCCGTCAGCGACCGCGTCGCGGTGATGTATCTCGGCCGGCTCTGCGAGGTCGGTCCGTCGGAACAATTGTTCGCGAGGCCTGTGCATCCCTACACGAACCTGTTGCTGCAGGCGATCCCGGTGCCGGACCCGGATGTCCGTCCCGTCGAGGGTGTGGCAATTGGCGAGCCGCCGTCGCCGATCGCGCCGCCGTCCGGCTGTCGCTTCCGCACCCGCTGCGCGCGCGCCGACCAGCGATGCAGCGCGGAGATACCGGAGTTGCGCGAAGTCGTGCCCGGCCAGTTCGCGGCTTGCCACCATCCGCTGGCCTGAACTAAGACGGCTCTGCGGGTTTGTCTCGCCTCGTCGGTCATGGCATGGTGGCGCGACGAAGAAATATGCCGGGAGGACGCCGATGAAGAGTTTCAAGGTCGCCGATTTCAAGGCGCCGCTGCAGGAGTTCGACGAGGCCACGCCGCAGCCGTCGGGCACGCAGGTGCTGATCAAGGTGAAGGCCGCCGGCGTCTGCCATAGCGATCTCCACATCTGGGAGGGCGGCTATGATCTCGGCCACGGCCGCAAGCCGCTGTCGTTGAAGGACCGCGGCATCAACCTGCCGCTGACCATGGGCCATGAGACGGTTGGCGAAGTGCTGGCATTCGGTCCCGACGTGAAGCCGGGCGATCAGGGCGATCTGAAGCTCGGCGATGTCGGCCTGGTCTATCCCTGGATCGGCTGCGGCAAATGTGCGACGTGCCTTGGCGGTGACGAGAACATGTGCCTGACGCCGCGTTCGCTTGGCGTCTATTGCGACGGCGGCTATTCCGACCACATGCTGGTGCCGCATCCGCGCTATCTGCTCAACCTGAAAGGGCTCGATCCCGCGTCGGCCGCGCCCTATGCCTGCTCGGGCGTCACCACCTACAGCGCGCTGAAGAAGGTCGAGCAGCATTTCGACACGCCGATCGTGATGTTCGGCGCCGGCGGGCTTGGCCTGATGGCACTGTCGCTGCTCAAGGCAATGGGCGGCAAGGGCGCGATCATGGTCGATATCGACGCCAGGAAGCGCGAGGCCGCAGAGAAAGCCGGTGCGCTCGCCACCGTCGATCCCAAGGCACCCGATGCGCTGGAGCAACTCGCCAAGAAAGCGGGCGGGCCGATCCGCGCCGTAATCGACCTCGTCGGCAATGCCGCGACGACGCAGCTCGGCTTCGACTGCCTCACCAAGGGCGGCAAGCTCGTGATCGTCGGCCTGTTCGGTGGCGGCGCGACCTGGGCGCTGCCGCTGATCCCGATCAAGGCGGTGACGATCCAGGGCAGCTATGTCGGAAACTTGCGGGAAACGCAGGAGCTGCTCGATCTCGTGCGCGCGAAGAACGTCGCGCCGATCCCGGTGACGAAGGCGCCGCTCAACAAGGCCAACGACGCGCTGGTGCAACTGCAGCAGGGCGCGGTGGTCGGACGCACCGTGCTGACGCCGTAGTCCAACGCTCTCTCCCCTGTCATTGCGAGGAGCGACGCGGCGAAGCAATCCAGACTGCCTCTGCGGATGCACTTCTGGATTGCTTCGTCGCAAGAGCTCCTCGCAATGACGAGGCCACACATTCCTTCTGTCGCCTTCTCTCGGGATTTTCTTCATATGTCCGCAAACAACGCCTTCCACATCGCCGTGCTCGCCGGTGACGGCATCGGTCCCGAGGTCATGGCGCCGGCCATTGAAGTCCTGCGCAAGATCGAGGCGAAATCGGGCCTCAGCTTCCGCTTCACCGAGGCGCCGGCCGGTGCCAACAATTATCTTGCGACCGGCAAGTCGATGCCGGACTCGACGATCAGGCTCTGCGAGGAGGCGGACGCGATCCTGCTCGGGGCCTGTGGTCTGCCGTCGGTGCGCTACCCCGACAACACCGAGATCGCGCCGCAGATCGAGCTGCGCTTCATCTTCGATCTCTATGCCGGCGTGCGTCCGGCGCGGCTGATCCCGGGCGTGCCGAGCCCGATCGTCGGCGCCGACCAGCGCGGCATCGATCTCGTCGTGATCCGCGAATCCACCGAAGGCCTGTTCGCCTCGATGGGCAAGGGCGTCGTGACCCACGAGGACGCACGCGAGACCATGGTGATCACGCGCAGGACCTCCGAGCGCCTGTTCGAGTTCTCGTTTCGCCTCGCCGAGCGGCGCAAGGCGCGGGGCAAGCCGGGCGCACTGACCTGTGTCGACAAGGCCAACGTGTTCAAGGCCTTTGCCTTCTTCCGCGGCATCTTCGACGAGATCGAGAAGAAGCACCCTGATGTGAAGACCGATCGGCTCTATGTCGACGCCTGCTCGGCGATGCTGGTCAAGCGTCCCTGGGATTTCGACGTGATGGTGATGGAGAACATGTTTGGCGACATCGTCTCCGACATCACCGCCAGCCTGATCGGCGGCCTCGGCATGGCGCCGTCGGCCGACATCGGCGACAAATACGCCGTGTTTCAGCCCTGCCACGGGACCGCACCCAACATCATGGGGCAGGGCAAGGCCAACCCGACCGGCATGATCCTCTCCGCCGCGATGATGCTGGACTGGCTCGCGGAGAAGCACGGCGTCGAGAGCGCGGCTGAGGCCGGCGAGCGCATCGAGCACGCGGTGGATCAGGTCTATGCCGGCGGCATCAAGCCGATCGAGTTTGGTGGCAGCAACGGCACGGCGGATATCACGAAGGCGGTGATTGCGGCGCTGTAGTCAAAAGAGGATGGGTAAAAAACGCGTTGCGGCCCCGAGGTTGCCTCAAGGCAAGGCGTGCGATCATGCTCGTCGCCAGTGACGAAACAGCCCGACAACCAGGAATACTGCGCCCGCCACCACGGCCAATCCTGCCCAATGGTAATAGACGTCGCCGTTGAATTGAATAATCCAGGTCCATATTCCATAAATGAAGAGCACCACACCGATCGCGAAGCAGAGCATCGACAGAATTAGAAATACATTCATCGGTATCAACGCCCATTCATCAGGCAGTCAGCGCTATTTCCCTGAAAATTGCGGCTTGCGCTTCTCCATGAACGCCTGCCGGCCCTCGCGGAAATCCGCGCTGTCCATGCAGGCGGTGCCGATCGCCTTGATCGCTTCCATGTCGCGCGCGCTTTCGTCCTTCAGCACTTGAGCGATGGTGATCTTCGCGGCCTTGATCGCGAGCGGGGCGTTTTGCGAGATCGTCTCGGCGATCGTCATCGTCTCGCCCCAGAGCTCGTCGACCGGAAATACGCGCTCGACCAGACCGATGCGCAGCGCCTCGGCGGAGTCGATCCGCATGCCCGTGTACATCAACAGCCGCGCCCAGGACGGGCCAACCAGCGACACCAGATGCTTTAGGCCGTCATAGCCATAGGCGATGCCGAGCTTGGCGGCGGGAATGCCGAACTGGCTGCCATGGGAGGCGAGACGGATGTCGGTGAGCATCGCGACCTGCATGCCGCCGCCGAGACAAAAACCGTCAATGCAGGCGATGGTCGGCTTGGGATAGTCGGCGAGCAGCGCGCGCTGGGCGGCGCTGCGTTTGCCATATTCCTCGGACGCCGCCGCATTGTGACGCGTCTTCTCGAACTGGCTGATGTCGGCGCCTGATACGAACGCCTTGCCGCCGGCGCCGCGCAGGATCACGACACGCACCGCGTCGTCGTCGCGCAAGGCGGTCAGCGCCTCGCCAAATCCTTCCCACATCTCCAGCGACATCGCGTTGCGCTTGTCGGGATTGTTGAAGGTGACGACGCCGACGCCGCCGGCCCTGTGCTTGAGGATCTTGCCGTCCGCGTAGGAAGTTTCATTGGAAGGGTCAGGCATTGCGCGCTCGCTTGTCATAGGCCGGGCGCAATGTGCGGTCGGGGCAAGACCCGGGTCAACCGTGGCAGGGGACGGGGCTTCTCATCCGCCTGCGCGTTGATTGCATGGCGCCGCCATAAAGTGCGTCGCGTCGTTCTCGATGCCCCGGAATCCGCGACGAATGGCGGGCAATCGGACAAGAAAAAGGGCGGCCAAGCCGCCCTTATCAAGCAGAGACTGCGCGCGGATGGCGCCCAAGCCCGGTCTCGTCCAATCCGGCCGCGCCCCCGTGACGCGGCGGATTGAACATCGGCCGTAACGGCCAGACCGCCGATCGATCAGGCTTCGTTGGCCGCGATCGATTCCATCAGCGAGACGAGCTGACGCTGCACCGTCTGGTCCTTGATCTTGCTGTAGGCGCGCAGCAGGCGGAGGCTGAAGGCCGAATCGAGGAACAGCAGGCTCTCGACTTCGCGGGCCTTGTTGTCGCCGTCATAGAAGAAGGTCACGGGCACATCGAGGGCGGAGGCGATCTGCTGAAGCCGAGCCGCGCCGACGCGATTGACGCCCTTCTCGTATTTCTGGACCTGCTGGAAGCTGACGCCGAGCTTCTCGCCCAGTTCAGCCTGCGAGATCTTCATCTCGACGCGCCGCAGACGGATCCGCTTGCCAAGCTCGATGTCCGGCTTGCCGGCACTGCGCTGCTTCATTCTCTTCGCCGCTGCTTTCATCTTCGTTTTCACCTTTGTTCTTCGGTTGAAAATCCCCCGAAGAGCTGGGTCAGGGGTTCGCCCATATACGAGTCCTTGAATTCATGCGGATGCACGAACTCTTCCTTAAACCACGGGAAGCGAGCCGGATTGAAAGCTTCGATCAGCCAGTCAATCATGTGCCGCACGCGGGGAATCCGGCCGCTACCGGGATGGTAGGACAACCAGATATCCAGCGGTCGGTTCAACTCGACCTCCAGTGGAATCAATTTCCCGCCGAGCGCAATGGCGTAGCTCGGGAATACGCCGATTCCGGCGCCATTCGCGACCGCCCAGTAGTTGGCGCTCGAGACGTTGGTCTTCATGACCAGAAGGTCACGTTCCGGAACGCCCGGGAAGAAACTCTCGAAGGTTTCCTTGGCAGCGAGCTGGTCGGCGAATTGCAGCACCAGGCGGTGCTTGATCAATTCGTGGGCCGAGCGCGGCGTGCCGTATTTCTCCAGGTATTTTTCCGAAGCCCAGAACATCAGATGCATGCGGCCGAGCCGCACCAGTTTGACGTCGAGCGCCGAAGGCCGCGACAGATGGATGGCGACGTCGGCCTCGTGGCGGGAGACGTCGGCTGAGCGCATCGCGCAATGCAAATCGACCAGGATCTTGGGATAGGCCTGCTGGAATTCGACCAGCCGCGGGGCCAGCCAGAACGTTCCGAGCCCCTCGGTGACGGCGACGCGGACCTCGCCGGAGAGCGAGCTGTCCGTCGAATCGCTGGTGCGCAAAACGTCGAAGGCTGCCGCCTCCATGCGTTCCACGGCGGACACCACCATCGCGCCCTCATCGGTCAGATGGGTGCCGTGGACGTCGCGAGTGAAGAGGGTGGTGCCGGTCTGGCGCTCGAAATCATCGATGCGGCGGCGGACGGCGTTGATCGACAGAGACAGGCGTTCGGCCGCCGAGCGGAAACTGCCGCGTCGAACGACTTCGAGAAATATGCGAGCCGCATCCCAATCCGAGAGGCCGCTGATATTTGTCTTTAGGCGTTCCTCCAGTGGAACGCCCCTTTCCGCCAAGGAGTGCATACAAGTCCCTTCGGGGCGCTAAACTGGCAGAATCTGGCGCAAACCACAACCACGGCGGGTTGGGGAATGACGAGTTTTGAACGTCATCCTTACTGTCTGGCGGGTGGTATCGGGGTGCTGCCAAGGCCATGATTTGAACTGGGAATCGGGCAGATTGTCGCCCGTATGAGGGGTGTGGCGTGAGTTCCGTTGCGAGCCTTGAAATGGCTGCGGGATTGTCGGCGCTGTCCGCAATGGACGTCCTCGCGCGAGAGGCGCCGCCGCTTTCCCGGATGGATCAATCACGGCGCTCCAGGTTTTTCCTCTCCGACCGCTTCTCCGATGCCTCGCAGCGCATCGGGACGATGATCGCGGGAACTGCGGTTTCAACGCGGAAACAGACTGAAATCATGTTCAGAGGCGCGGTGGCCTCGTGCTATCCTTACTCCTGTATGGGGGCCGAAGGGGTCGTCACGAACACGTCTCACAGGCCGAATTAACGGAAAGAACGCCGGTGTCGCATTCAGACGAACAGTTGCAGTCGGTGCTGGAAACGCTCGAGGAGTGCCGCAGGGTGCTCAATGAGAGCAACAGCCGTGAGTCGGCCGAGCTGCTGTCCATTGTCATCCTCGACGTGCGGATGAAGCTCAAAGGAATTGACAGTGCCGATCTCAAGGCATTGTGCGACGAAATGCTGCGGAGTTCTGGACACGAACCGCAGCCCCCTTCCAAGCAGACGCAGGACCAGCCCCGGCGTCCGCTGCTCCGCGTGGTGAAGTAGCCGCGCCGCCGAGTCTCGCTTTTTGGCGAGGTTTGTGCGCGTCCCGATGCCGCATCTGTGATCACGGACGGCATCGGGAGGAGCCCTGGTTTTGTGCGCCTCAGTTGCGCATTCTCCGGCATCGGCTACACCTAGCCGGTGCTCCGGTCCGTGCGCATTCCCCGCGCGCCGCGCCTGGGCCTGAGATGGCTCCGACTGCATCATGCAAAATGTCTCGATCCCGGCGGCGCTGATTGCCGGCCTCGTCAGCTTCCTCTCCCCTTGCGTCCTGCCGCTGGTCCCGCCCTACCTGATCTATCTCACGGGCGCGACGATCGAGCACGTCGAGAGCGACGAGGAGGCTTCGGCGTCCAAGCGCGCGATCATGATGTCGGCGCTGCTGTTCGTGCTCGGTTTCTCCACGGTGTTCGTGGCGCTCGGCGCCAGTGCCTCGCTGATCGGCGGGCTGATCCGGGCCTGGTCGGCCGAGCTGTCGATCCTCGCCGGCATCGTCATCATCGTCATGGGCCTGCACTTCCTCGGTCTGACGCGCATCGGCCTGCTGATGCGCGAGGGACGGCTGCCGATTCCCAAACCCGTCGGCCTCTGGGGCGCCTACATCATGGGCCTCGCCTTCGCGTTCGGCTGGACGCCCTGCATCGGCCCGATCCTGGCCGCGATCCTCTCGATCGCTGCGGCGGAGGCCACGGTGACCAAGGGCGCAGGCCTGCTCGCGGTCTATTCCGCGGGCCTTGGCATTCCCTTCCTGATCGCCGCGCTGATGATCGAGCAGTTTTCGACACTGTTCGCCCGCATGAAGGGTCATCTCGTCAATGTCGAGCGTGCCATGGGCGTGCTGATGGTGATCACCGGCATCGGCTTTCTCACCGGCGCGGTCTCGAATGTGAGCATCTGGCTGCTCGAGACGTTCCCGGCGCTGCAGACGATCGGGTAGATCGCTCGTTCGATCGTCATCGAAAGCGAACGAGCGCGCTCTCACGAATGCCATGAGCGCGCGCCCTGTTTCGGCTTAGCCAAATAGGCCCTCAGTAGTCCCAGAACGCCGGCACAAAACGGAAGGCGTCGCCGTCGACTGCGACCCGACCCAGGGACGGGAACGGCAGATGCGTCGCCATCAGCATCTCGCCGGTTTCGGCAAGCTCCCGCAGCAGACGGACACGAACGCGCGCGGCTGCCTCGGGGTCGTGTTCGAAACCGTTGTGCCAGTCGGGTTGGTCGAACCCGACGGCAAACACGGCGTCGCCGGCGAAGGTCAGCGCGTCATCGCCTGACGCGACGCGAACCACGCTGTGTCCGGGGGTGTGACCGCCGGTGCGACGGACGATGACGCCCGGCGCAATCTCGCGCGTCTCATCGAATGACCGCAACCGACTGCCGTACTCTCTCACGAACCGCTTGGCGGTCGCGCGAAGCGCGTCCGGAAAGCCCTGCGGCATGTTGGTCTGGGAGAAGTCGGGTGCCTCCCAGAATTTGATCTCGGCGGCCGCAACGTGGATGCGCAGGTCCTTGCGCAGCCGCTCCTTCACGCCGTCGACGAGCAACCCGCCGATGTGGTCCATGTGCAGATGGGTAAGCACCAGATCGGTCACGGACGACAGATCGATGCCGGCGGCCTCCAGTCGCTTGGTCAACTGCCCTGCTCGCGGCAGCTGCAAGTTCGGGTCGGATCCGAGGCCCGCGTCGATCAGGATGGTCTTGTCGCCACTGCGGACCATGACCGCATTCAGCGCCCAGTCGAAAGCGTCCTGCGGCAGGAACATGTCGTGTAGCCAGGCCGCGCGCTCGGCCGGGGCGGCGTTGTGCGCGAGCATCGTGGTCGGCAGCGGCAGCACGCCGTCGCTGACCACCAGCACGTCGATCTCGCCGACCTTCAGCGCGTAGCGCGACGGAACGAGCTCTTCGGGGCCCGATGACACGGGATATGAGGTGGCGTGCAAGTTCATGTTCGTCTCCTGTTTCATGGAAAGGTGGTTGGTCCGGGTTCTGGCTGGTCTTGGTTGAGCGGGCCGCGTAGCCAGGAGAGCGCGGCCGTCATCGCGCCGCTAGAGATCGGTCACGCGTTCCGGATCTGCCGAGGCGAGCGCGGCGGCGCGTTCGGGCTTCGGCGGATAGATCCAGACGGTGTTGATCTCCTGCTTGGTCTTCTTGGCGACGTCGCCGACCAGCTCGACCTTGCGTTCCCAGCCGCGTGTGAACAGCGCGCCGGCTTCGCCGAGATCGAGACAGGTGACATAGGCCTTCTGGTGGTAGGGCCTGGTCGGAACGCCGAGCAGCTCGGCGGCGGCATTGTTGCCGGCAAAGGCGCCCATCCGCGTGGCGTGCTGGCACGACATCAGCGCGTAATTGCCGTCGTCGTCACAGGCGGCTCGGGCCGCATCGCCGGTGGCGAAGATGCCGGCGGCGCCCGGTACGCGCAGGTCGCGATCCACCAGCAGCCGGCCGAATTTATCGCGCTCGGCGGGGATCTGCGCCGTCAAGGGGGCTGCGCGGATGCCGGCCGCCCAGACCACCGTCTCGGTTTCGATGTGCTCGCCGGTCGACAGCGTCACCCCGGATTTGTCCAGAGAGGCGACGCCGGCGCCGAGTCGGGTCTCGACGCCGAGCTTGCGCAGCGCGTCCATGATCACGGGGCGGGGACCTTCGCCCATGTCGGGGGCGATCGCGCTGTTGCGCTCGACGATGATCACGCGTGCTCTGGAATCCTTGCCGAGGATCTTGCGCAAACGCGCGGGCAACTCGGTTGCCGCCTCGATGCCCGTAAAGCCGCCGCCGGCGACGACGACGGTGTCGCGTCCGTTCGTGAACGGCCGGTCGGCGAGGCCGTGCAGATGCTTGTCGAGCGCGATGGCGTCGTCGAGCGAGTCGACGCTGAAGCCATGCTCGGCGAGACCGGGAATGTCGGGGCGGAACAGGCGGCTGCCGGTGGCGACGACGAGACAGTCGTAGGACAAGGTTTTCGTCGTGCCCGTCGCAGTCGTGATCTGCACCGTGTGCGCCTCGGTGTTGACGGTCTCGGCGCTGCCCCTGACGTAGTCGACGTCGATCGCCTTGAGCACGTCGAGCAGCGGCGCCGTCAGGGTTTCCGGCTTCGGCTCGTAGAGCCGCGGGCGGACCACCAGCGTCGGCGCCGGTGCGATCAGCGCGATCCCGAGATCGTCGGGCGAAACGCCCTGGATGTCGCGCAGGCGGGCGGCGGAGAGGGCGGCGTACATGCCGGCGAAGCCGGCGCCAATGATGAGCAGTCGCATGTGGTTGACTCCTGGGTTGGTGGGTCGGGACGTGCGCGCGTCATCGCCGCCGTCTGGTGCCGGCAGGGCCTGTTGCGCGATCGACGATGGTGCGGCGAGGTGAAACGGAAACCGCTGGACCGTTACGGCGCGGTGCAGTTCGGCAGCGAGGACAGCAACGCGGGGCCTTCGCATGCCGACGGGCAGCTTCTCGGGCCCAAGGACCAGCTGCGCAGGGCCGCCGGCACCATCGGCTTTCTGGGCCAATCCTGATTGATCAGGATCGACGTCGCGGGATTGGCGCTCTGTGCAGCCTGGTGCGGCGACTCTTCGGCCGTCGGCTGGGTGAAGCGCACGGTCAGTGACAGCCCGTACAAGAGCGCCGTGGTGATGGCTTTCCGTCGCGGGGCGATTGCAAGGTGTTTCCAGTCCATCGTTGGTCTCCGTCCGCGTAGTGCAGTGCCAGGATGTTTAGCCAACCAGATATTCGACTGCCCCAGCGCGATTGCCGTCCCTGTCGAGAGATTGCTGCTAACGCACGCGCCTGCGCCAATCGCTCGGCGTTTCACCGGTCAGCTTCTTGAACGCCGCGGCGAAAGCGGTCTGCGAGGAATAGCCAAGCGCCGCGGCGACCGAGACGACCGATTCGTCGCTGTCCCGCAGCAGGTTCATGGCCTGCTCGAGCCGGTGCTGGCGCAGCCAGGCGTGCGGCGAGAGCCCGGTGCTTTCCTTGAAGGCACGGCAGAAGTGAAAGCGCGAGAGGCCGGCATCGGACGCCAGCGCAGAGAGCGACACGTCGGCATCGCTGTCCGAACGCAGGCGCTCGATCGCCCGGCGCAGGACCGTCGGTGAAAGGCCGCCGATGGTCGGCTGTAGCGTGGCCGCGACGCCGGCATGAGCGGCGAGCAGGCGCGTGGCGAGGAGGTCGGTCAGTTGCTGCCTGAACAGCGTGTCCAGCGTGGCGCTGCCTTCGAGCGACTCTGCGGCGCTCAACAGCAGGCGGGACGTGATGGCGTCGGGATGCCCGGTCCTTTCCAGGAGATCGCCCGGACCTGCAGCGTTCGCCTCGTCGGCGATCCGGAGCAGCGTCCGTTGCGGAAGATAGAGCTGGACGACATGCATCGGGCGGTGAATGTCCCATCGCGACGTCGAGCCCGCCGGAATGATCGTCACCACGCCGGGACGCGCTGTGCTGATTGCCGCCGATTTTCCGTTGCGCCGCTCCAGCGCCTGCGAGCCGGCGGGATAGGTCATGATGACGTGATCGGCCATCGGTTCGACCACGTCGTGCAGCGCCTCGTGCTTCCAAAAGGCAATCGTGCCGCTTTGGCAATCGGAGGCCATGCGAAGCGGTCTCGTCTTGAGCACTCGGGCCATCTCCGCGTCCGCAGCGGGCAGCCCGGTCGTCGCATGGTCGGGCTCTGCGCCTGGTGCAGGCGGCAAGCCCTTGTGTGAGGGATTGCGCATGAGTGTGGTGCTCCCGATCATGGCGTGGCTCCTCCCGATCGGCCCAGGTTGTGGATCAGGTTCCCGTATTTGTACGGGTCGGCGCGGGTTCTATGCCTGCACAGGCGCGGGGTCTTTCCTCAAGCGGCCATGCTTTGCCCGATCCTGCTTCAAGCGGGCGCGCGTTTTCGCAAACGCACGATGGGCGGCGCTGGCTGCGCGAGCTCTTGAAGGGAGCCTTGGGAAAGACGTTTGATGAAAAAAGGTGCAGCGGCACGTCGCCGGCGTTCCAGCGGGCAGGTGCGGCATTGGCGATGATCATCGCCGATGCCCTTCCGCTTGATTCAACGTGCCTCGTCCAGCTTGCAGATCACCGTGCAGACGACGCCGCGCGGCAGGAAATCGACGGTTGCCTCGCCGCCGAGCTGGTCGCGGGCGCTGCGCTCGATCAGGCGCGAGCCGAAGCCGCGCCGCACCGGCTCCGTCACCGGCGGTCCGCCGATCTCGGTCCAGATCAGCCGCAGCCGCGGCTTCGGGGCGTCGGCGATGACCTCCCATTCCAGCGTCACCCGGCCGGTCTCGTTGCAGAGAGCGCCGTATTTCGCGGCATTGGTGGCGATCTCGTGCACGATCATGGACAGCACGACGGCAAGCCGCGGCGACAGCGGCACCGCGGGGCCATCCAATCTGATGCGTTCAGGCGAGTTGAGCAGGAACGGCTGGAGCACGCGCGTGATCACCTCCTTCAGCTCGGAGCCTGCCCATTTCTCCTGGCTGAGCAGATTATGGGCCTCGGCGAGTGCGCCGAGGCGGCCCTCGAACTTGGTCCGCTCGTCGCGGCTTGCGCTGCGGAAGGTCTGCACCGCGATCGCCTGCATCAGGGCCAGCGTGTTCTTGACCCGGTGATTGAGCTCCTCGATCAGGAGATCGTGCAGCATCTCGCCGCGCGCGATCGTGGTCGCCATCCGGACGGCAAAGGTGAGGCCGATCAGGAGCAGCACGCCGCCGATCAGGCTGGTGATCGCGATGTTGCGCCACAACGGCGCGATCAACGAACTTTCCGGGACGCCCGCGGCGACCGTCCATCCCGTCAGTCGCGATCGCGTGTAGGCGGACGCAAGCGCGACGCCGTCGAGCGAGACCGTCGAGAGGGCCGCCTCGGGCGCGCGAAACATTTCCGTGTAGAGCGAGGGCGATGCGCGCTTGCCGAAGGTCTCGCCGGGATTGGGCACGCGGGCGAACACGGTGCCGGTGGTGTCGAGCAGAGACACCGTCCATTGCAGGTCGGGCCGCTGTTTCTCGACCAGCTCCTGGAAGATGCCGACCGGCGGGCTGAAGCAGAGGTCGTAGATCACCTCGCCGTTGCGGACCACCGGCACCTCGACGGTCAGAACCTGTCGCCCGTTGATCGCGCCGGTGAACAGGTCCGAATATTGCGGCGCCCTGGTCGCGAAAACCTTCTCGACGATCGCCAGATTCCCGCGCGGCGGCAGGCTCGCGGCATCTTCCGTCGCGGAGGAGAACAGCAGCCGGCCCTTGCGGTCGGAGATCAGTACCAGCCCGCCCTTGCCGTACTGGTCGAGGAACCCGAGCGCGATGCGGCGGAAGTTCGGGAAATCGTCGTTGCGCAGCGAGTTCGTCAGCGCGAGCACCTGCAAGCCGCCGGTCATCCGCTGCACCTCGGAATCCAGCACCAGGCGCATGCTGCGCACGTTCTCCAGCACACGACGGGTCGCGTCGCTGCGGTCCTGCCTGTAATTGTAGACGGCAATGCCGACCGCGAAGACAATCATGGGCAGCGTCGTTCCCGCGACCAGGAGTGCGAGCCGGACCGGCAGGGGGAGCTTTGACAAAC
>NZ_AKIY01000219.1 GCF_000282615.1 Bradyrhizobium sp. YR681
CGGCTGCGGCCCCGGGGAGCCGATCGCGCGCAATCTGCGCGAAACCGGGTGTGTCGTCACGGGGATCGATGCGGCTCCGGAAATGATCGAGATCGCAAAGGGCTGTTTTCCCGACGCGACCTGGCTCGTTTCGGACATGCGCGCTTTGAACCTGAACGCGACGTTCGATGGCTTGCTGGCCTGGGACAGCTTCTTCCATCTGAGCCCTGACGACCAACGCCTGATGTTTCCGATCTTCCGGCGGCACGCCGCTGCCGGCGCAGCGCTGATGTTCACCAGCGGCCCGTCTTTTGGAGAAGCGATCGGGACTTTCGAGGGCGAGCGGCTCTATCATGCGAGTCTCGACGCGACCGAATATCGCCAATTGCTCGACAGCAACGGTTTTGACGTCCTCGACCATGTGATCGAGGATCCCGAATGCGGACGTCACACCGTCTGGCTCGGGCGCTTGCGGCGATGAGGGACGGCCCGGCGCTCAGCCTGCGCGCAGCCGAATGACCGATCGCGGCAACGACGCCAGAAACAGCACGACACAGACACACAGCAGGACGATGTCCTTGAACAGGAACTCGCCGGCCAGATTCCACGCCATCGGATCGGTCGACAGACTCCATGTGACGACGCCCGGCGTCGTGAAGAAGAACGACCATGTCACCGCGAATGTCACCACGCCCATGAGCGAACCGAGGGCGGACAAGACCGGACTGAACGCGCCCGCCGCGAGCAGCGCCGCAATCACGAACTCGGAAACGCCGAGAACATAGGCCTCGCCCCTCAGGCCGAAGATCGACAGCCAGGAGATGAACGGACTGTTGGTGATGAACTGGGCGATGCCTTGCGCGGATTGCAGCGTGAACTTCTGCATGCCGAACGATACGAAGATGACCACCATGACCCAGCGAAGAATGGCGAGCGGACGATAGGACCCTCCGCCGGTCTCGGCGATGTTGAACCCTTGCACGTGACGATGTCTCCCCGGATTGCGCATGCTTCTGTGGGCGAACAAGATGTTCGCTGAGGGCATTACGAAGAGGAGCTTCCGTCGTTACATGAGCCCGGCGGTTTCACAGATCACAGCTGCGTGCGTCGCGCTTGTCCGCTCACGGCCCCGCGCTGCAGGAGCTCATGGCAAGTCAAGCTCCCGGTCCCTGCCGCGTCGCACAAATCTCGTCGGAGATACCGGCTCACCGGCCTGCTAGCGGAACATCGTGGAAGAGCGCCTCGTACAACCTGTCTCTGAGGTCGTTCTTCCGGTTCGTGTATTCGATTATCGCCGCGTTCTTGTTAGCATCAGTTGCTTGCGTTGCCTCGACCTGCGTGGTGCAGAACGATATGAAAGCCTGCACTCCTTCAAACGTCGCCTTCCTCGCCTGACGATTCAGGAACGGCTCCAGTGCATAAAATCGAGCCTGCACTTCGTCAGTCCTTTCAAAAGCTTTCCGATCGTGCTTCAGCGCCAGGATGCCCGCACTGGCGACCGCCGCAACGAACGCGTAATATCCTTCCTGCTTGGGCTTGAACTCGGTTTCGTAGATTTTCATCTCCGTTTGTGCGGAAATTGATCTTGCCTGGATGATGGTCGTCGCGAGAGCAGTGACCAAGGCTATTACGACTGACACGCTGCTGAGCACGAGAGACCACCGGGCTTTGGATTCCTGGCGATGCTCTGTATCGGCCTTGCGAAGCCGTTCCACGTGTTGCAGTCCCCATTCAATGATTTCCAGATCACTTTTCTTCGCCTTGTCTTCTACCCGAAACTGACTCCTGAACACGTCACCGGACGTCAAGGCATCGATGGCTTTTGACAAATCGGGTTGATCGCGAATCCAGTTTGGAATTCGGCTCCCGGCCTTCATGTCGACTTCCAAGAGTCCAACCGGTACTTTGGCACGCCGGTTCGGAACAGCTCGCGTCGACCGAAGACCGCTCGCCTGACGTTTTCCTCCGTTGAACCGACACGATCGACTATCCCCCTGTAGGTCATGACGGGATTTTCATCGAGCGAAGACAGTATCCAGATCGCCGCCATGAGATCGAATTCGTCCACACGGTCAGCGTTACCATGCTCTTCCCGGCTTCCCGCTTTCATCGGGTTCATCACGACCTCCGTCGGCAAATAACGAGCGACCTGTTCTACGATAGTTGTTGATAGGCTTGCGACTGCCAGCTGACAAATGCCTCGGCTTGCCGACGTGCTGCCGTTGCACATTTCTCGCGCTGCGTGCTATGTCGCAACCGTACATCCAGTGCAGCCTGCGGCTACGCCGGCCCACGATTGGGGGAAGCTAACGTGAAGGTCAATCGCATCCGCGCGCTGGCGGTCGCAACCACTTGCGGCTGGGTCGCCTGGGGATCGGCGGCCAGCGCGGACTGGGCAAGTTGCCAAAGCGCGCCGACGCGATCCTGCCTGCTCGACGAGGCGCTGGACGGCGAACATGGGCAACTCTCCGGCAAGGAGCGCCTCGATGTGATTGCGCTGACCGGCTATCGGAATCATCCGGAATACCTCGCGCCGGAGGACATCGAGGAGGCGAAACGGCAGGTCATGAGCCGGCCGGCTCTCCCGCCGACATTGCGGTGGCAGTATTTCTCGCTAGCTGCGACGGGGTTGATCGCTGCAAACCGGACCCAGGAAGCCTTCGATCTCATGTCGGAGCTGGATCCCCCCTGGGTCGGCAACGCTCTGAATGAGATGATCCGGGCCCTCGTCAAAGCCGACAGGCTGGACGAGATCCCCGTTTTCGGCAGGCCGATGTTGGCCGATCCGCGAAACGTCTTCAGCACGGCCGCGAAGATGCTGGCTGAGCAAGGCAAGATCGAGCAGGCCCTCGTCTTCGTCGCCCTTAACCCGGCTGGCCCGCCGGACTTGGACCTGTTGACGTCGCTGGGCGTCGCCTATGCCAAGCGAGGCGACAGCAAGATGGCGGCTCGTTTTTACGACAGAGCCCAATCGTCCGTGGAGAGCCAGAAGGTCTACGCGGTTCAGGACGACACCGTCATGGAGCTTGGTCTCAAGCTGATTGCCGTGCGGGCCGCGCGCGGCGATATCGACGGAGCGCGGGCCGCATTGAAGGAATTGCCCACGGGGTCGGGCAAGCCGTCCGACCGAATCGAGATCACCCGCAATCTCGGCTATCAGAGGCTCGTCGGGCTTCTGCTGTGGCTCGAGAATCCCGAGGCCGCACTCGAGATCGCCAAATCCGGGCTGGAACCGTACAGGACGTTGAACGTTTTGGTTGTCGCGCTTTGGGACGGCGAGCATGGTCGGTCCGACGAAACCCGCGCGATCCGTCCCCTGCTCGGAGACAATGTCGATCCGAAGATTCGCGGAACGTTTCAACGCGCGCTGGCCATCGCAGCGGCGAAATCCGGCGACGTCATTTCGGCCGTCGCGCTGGCATCGGAGACGGACGATCCCGCCAAGCGTCGGGCGACAATGCTCGAACTCGCACACGGCTTGCCACCGTAGTCCGGCAGGATGGGGTGAGCGCGTCGCACCCCATCCGACGGCGATCTCACGGCTCCATCGTGTAGGAACGGCCGGGTTCGAGCACGTAGATGGTCAGGAAACGGAGCGGACGGTCCGGATCACAATTGCGAAACAGGGTGTGTGGAAGATCCGCCCGATCCTGCAACGTCTCGCCCGCCCGATATTGTCGCGGCTCGTCGCTGCCGTAAGCGGACTCGGCAACACCTTCGACGATGTAGATCGCGCCCGCGACGGGATGCCGATGAAGCGGCGCCACGCCGCCGGGCGGATAGGAGACCTCGACGACCATGAGCTCCTGATTGCCGGGCATTGGAAGACGCTCGAGAACCTTGCGCGTGACATCGGCAAATCCGGCTTGTCGAGCGCTTAGCTGGCCGTCGGTACGTTCATTCATTGAGCACCTATTCCTTGTCGCGCATCGACTTGTCGCCATTGCGCCGGATCGCGGCGAATAACGATAGGACCTGAGCGCAAGGCAACAAAGTGACCGATGTCGGGTTCAACCACTTTCGCAACTCGCAGGCCGCGAGCTACCCCTCGCCCGGCCACGCCGCCATCGCCGCCTCGACAGCGCCGCGCAGCTCCGCCGGCGTCGCGCCGTCTTTGGCCTGGATCGCCATGCCCTGGAAGACACTCAGGTAGAACCGGCTCAGCGCCTCGGTGTCGGTTGAAGCGGGCAGTTCGCCACTGCCGACGGCCGCTTCGATCCGCCCGCGCAGATTGTCCAGCATGTCGAGCCGGACCTTCCTGACCGCGCGGGTAATGGTGGCCGGCCATTCGTCGCTGACGGCACCCAGCACGGCCATGCAGCCGGCCGGCGCCGAGCGGGATTTCGGCAGGGTCTCGGCCGCCCCGATCAGGAGCTTCTCGATCCCGGCGCGCGCGGTCGCGCCTTCCGCAAGCCGGTCCCAGACCGGCTCGCCCTGGGTCTCGACGTAATGCTCGATCGCGGCAAGATAGAGCGCCTCCTTGCTCTCGAAGGCGGCATAGAGGCTCGGCGAGCGGACGCCCATGGCGTCGCAGAGGTCGTGCATCGAGGCCGCCTCGTACCCCTTGCGCCAGAACAGGTACATGGCGGCATCGAGCGCCGCGTCGCGATCAAATTCCCGTGGCCGACCTGCCATCGCCCGCCTTTCTGTAACGATCAACACATAATTCACTTGACCGCGGCGATCAAGACTCCACATATTCTGTGTCGATCGTTACAGAATAGGAGAAGGCAGATGACGCTGGCAGGAAAACGGGCCCTGGTGACGGGCGCAAGCAGGGGTATCGGTGCAGCCATCGCGGCGGCGCTGGCCGCCGAAGGCGCCGATGTCGCGATCACCTACGAGAAGTCCGCGGAGAGCGCCGCCAAGGTCGTGGACGCCATCAAGGCAGGCGGACGGAAAGCCGTGGCGATCCAGGCCGACAGCGCCGATGTCGCCGCCGTTCAGGCCTCGGTCGAGAAGGCCGTCAAGGAACTGGGCGGGCTCGATATCCTGGTCAACAATGCCGGCATTCTGCGATTGGGAGGCCTCAACGACATCTCGCTCGCCGATATCGATGCACTGCTGAACGTCAATGTCCGTTCGCCGATCGTCGCGAGCAAGGCTGCGCTGCCGCACCTCGGCAAGGGCGGCCGCATCATCACCATCGGCAGCTATTTCGCCGACCGCGTGCCCTCGCCGGTGCTCGGCATCTATGCGGCGTCGAAGTCGGCGCTGTCGGCCTTCACCAAGGCGTTGGCGCGCGAGCTGGGTCCGCGGGACGTCACGGTCAACCTGGTGGCCCCGGGCTCGATCGACACCGACATGAACCCGGCGCACGGCCCGACCGCGGAGACGTTGAAGCAGTTCATGGCGCTCGGCCGGTATGGCGCGACGGACGACATCGCGAGCGCGGTCGCGTTCCTGGCAAGCGCGAAGGCCAAGTACATCACCGGCACGACGTTGACGGTCGACGGCGGCGCGAACGCTTAAAGTATTTTCGAGCTACGTCGCTCTCAACGCAGAAGCAATGACGGCGCCCCGACTCCGTCATTGCGAGCGTAGCGAAGCAATCCAGGCTCTTGCCGCGGAGACAGTCTGGATTGCTTCGTCGCAAGAGCTCCTCGCAATGACTGCCCGGAAATGGTCGCGCAGCCCGGTTGGAGCGCAGCGTAATCCGGGTCTTCTTGCGCAGGCGCAGCGGCCCCGGATTGCGCTGCGCTCCATCCGGGCTACGAAACCTATCTGAAATAGCCCAGCACGAGATCGGTGTCCGCGCTGCTGGCGATCGTGCCGTTGAGCTCGGCATCGATGACGCGGCGACAGGCTGCGATCGCGGCGTGGTCGCCGAGATCGTTGGCGGCTTCGAGCACGAGCCAGGCGGCGTCGACGGAAGCCCTCTCTGGCGACGAACCGCCGGCATCGACCTGGAGGCTCTTGTTGAGGCTCTTGGTCTTGCGAACTGCGGAGCCGAATTGAGGCAACATTGCAAATACTCCCTCGATTTCCCGCTCAGTGAATCTGGAGCTCGGGCTGGCGGCCCGTAGCGGACTCGGCACCCGTGCCGGTCTTGCGTGACTGGTAGAACTTCAGGATGCTGCGCGAGGTCTCGATCTTGAGCCGGCCGAATTCGCGCTCATTGTCCTGGAGGTCGCGCGCCGTGATCAGATGATCCTTGGCGCCGAGGAACAGCAGCGACATGGTCGTGTCCCAGCCGAAGTCGAGCGCCTTGCACAGCACCAGGATCATCTCGCGGTTGCGGTCCATCAGCGCGCGCTCGATCACGTCGACCGGCAGCGACGACAGCAGCGACAGGCCGATCTGCACCTCGTCGAAGCGATGCTGGCGCGCATAATTCGAGATCGAGTCCTGGTTGAGGTTGCCCTGGCGGTACTGCGTCGTCACCACGCGCTTGGCGACGAAATAGCTGCGCGAGGACGGGCCGAACTTGGATTGCAGATCGCCGGTCACCTCGGTCACCGAGCTCTGGATCTGCGCCATCATCTCGGGCCGCTCGCTCTCGAGCCGGCGGCGGACGTCTTCCGAGGCTTTCGAGATCAGCTGCTGGAAGATGTGCCGCGGCACGTCCTTGCGCAGGCCAAGCTGCTCGGCAAGGATCGAATCGCCCTCGGCGCGGCGCACCATGTGCAGCAGGCCCGAGCCGGAGAAGCGCGCGCCCTCGTTCCTTGCGACCGAGGTCACGACCTCCTGGTCGCCGCGCTTGACCAGCACGTCGGTGACGGCCTCGCCGATCGACGGGCGCTGGGCAATCGCGAGCAGATGCGCCTGGCCCTTGGTCAGCGCGCTCTGTACCAGCATCTTCTCGTCGATGCGCGTGGAGTCGCGCAGCACGGGACCGGCGACCGCGATCTCGTCGTCGAGAGCAAGCTTTTCGATGACGTTGAGCGGAGCGTGATCGCAGGCCGACATCAATTCGGAGAGCTGCGTCCGCGCGGCAACCTCGATCTCGTCGGCGAGCCGGCCGATCACCTCGCCGAACATGCTGATCTCGTCGTCGCTGTAGCGGCCCGTGATCAGAATGTCGGTCGCATGCCACAACGCCTTCGCCCGGCTCTCGTCGGTGCCGCGCGCGATGGCGTCGTCCAGGTCCTGTAGAAGCGTTTTCGCCCCGTTCATCTCGATCACCCCAGTTCTTGGTCGTTCTTTGCCGAGCCGTCCCGCCGATATCGGCGCGACACCGCATTCCTCTGAGAGCCGAGACTAGGGAACAAACGCGAGAATCCAGTAAAACCGGCAGATCAGTTTTGCCGAGCAGAATTCGTTAAAATGCGAGGGAATGTGTTCAGCGGGGCGTCAAGAGGAGGATGTGCCCCCTCTCACGCTTGCGGGAGAGGGTTGGGGAGAGGGTGTCTCCACGGAGGGGCTCCCCGAGAGGAGAGACCCTCACCCGGCGCTGCGCGCCGACCTCTCCCGCAAGCGGGAGAGGTAGACGAGGGCGCGGCTCGACCTCTTCAAGCCAAAAGTCAGCTCACGGATTCTGTGGCGTCAGCACCAGCGGCGGTTTTGGCCTGGGCTTTGCGGGCGGCGGGCCCGGAGCGGGCCGCACGTCGATCGGCGGCGGCAGCGGCGCGACCTGCTGGCTCGCGAGCGGCGGCGGGCTTGTGAGCGGTGGGCTTGTGAGTGGCGAGTTCGTCAGTGGCGGGCTTGGCGCTGCGGGCGCGGCCTGCGGGGCTTTCGGCGTCGGCGCGGCCTTTGGCTTCGGCGGCGGCGCGCGGCGCGGATCGCGGCCCGGCATCGGCACGTCGGTCAATGATGGCTCGGGCGCAGGGTCGGGCGAGACCAGGGTCGGGAGCGCGGCGGTCGCGGGCGGCGGCTCGCCGCGCTCGATCGCATCGAGCCTTCGCGTCTCGCGATCGATCGTGCGCACGGCGAGCCACGAGGACAGCGGCGCGAGATCGACGGTGCGGTTGAGCCTGTCGGGGGGACCCGCCGCGAACAGCTGGATCTCGGGCGGGGCGCCGGAGAGCCCGGTCATGATCGGCGTCAGGCTGGCGCGGATGTCGGCCTGATCGGCGGGGATGTCGTAGCCGCCGGACACGATGGCACGGGCGTTCTTGGCTTCCAGCGGTGTCGCTCCGACCCGCAGGCGGCCATCGCGGATCGTAAACGGGATCTGCGCCGAGGCGACCGCAATGGGACCTGCCGCCAGCGCGGGCTCGACGAGCTGTCGCAGCCTGTTGTCATCGGCAACCTGGCCGCCGTCGCTGGCCCGGATGGCGATCTCGAAGGCGCGGGGATTGAGGCCCGCGATCTCGGCGGAATCCAGCGTCACCGTGCCGTTGCCGGCAAGCGCGCCGGTGAGGGCCGCGACGCTGCGGCCCTGGCTGCTCAAGGCCATCTGCATCGAGGCGCGCCCCTTGGGCAGCGCGAGGTCGCGGTAGCGCAGCGTGGCGGCATCGACATTGCTGAGCTCGATCCGCGCGTTCAGCGCGATGCCACCCGCGCCATTGCGCGCGTCGAAACTCGCCGACATCTCGCCGCCGCCGACATTCCCCTTCAGCGCATCGAGCGCGAGCGACTGGCCGTCGCTCCGGATCGTCCCGCCGAAGGGCCGCAGCTCGAGCCCGCCGGGCAATGTGCCGCGCAACGCCTGGAAGGCGATGCGGCCGCGCCAGCCGCTGACGAGCCCCGCGCTCAGCGGCTCCCCGGCATCGTG
>NZ_AKIY01000220.1 GCF_000282615.1 Bradyrhizobium sp. YR681
CCGGCGGTCGCCACAGCCGACAGCGGTGCCATCACCAGCGCCTGGCCGACCGCGCGCACGACATTGGGCCACAGCAGCTGGTCGGCGGCGTAGTCGTTGGTCATATAGATGTTCATGAAGTTCGAGGCCGAGAACAGCACGAAGCCGACGCCGATGATGATGCGTGCGTCGAATTTCTGCATCAGGCGCGGCACGAGCGGGATCAGCAGGAGCTGCGGCAGTCCGGTCCACGCCAGCACCATGCCGATCTGCTCGGCATTGTAGCCCTGGATGCGTGCCAGGTATTGCGGCAGGATGAACACCGAGCCGTATAGCGCGACGCCGAGCAGGAAGTTGGCGAGCATGCCGAAGCCGAAATTGCGGCGAACCAGCAGGCGCAGATTCAGGAGCGGCTTCTTCACGGTGAGCTCGATGATCAGGAACGCGGTCAGCGCCACCGCCGCGATCACCGAGAGCTTGACGATGAAGGGCGAGCCGAACCAATCGTCCTTGTTGCCCTCCTCCAGCACGGTCTGGAGTGCGGACAGGCCGATCGCCATGGTGATGATGCCGGCCCAGTCGCCCTCGCGCAGCAGCGCCAGCTTCATGGGTTTCGCGTCGAGCGCATACCAGAGCATGCCGACCATCACCGCGCCGGGCACGAGGTTGACATAGAAGATGTACTGCCAGCCGAAATTTTCGGTGAGATAGCCGCCGATGGTTGGGCCGATCGCCGGCGCGAACGTCGCCGACAGCGCGAACAGCGCGAGGCCGACCGGCTGCTTTGCACGCGGCAGCAGCGTGATGATCAGGGTGAAGGCCATCGGGATCAGCACGCCGCCGGTGAAGCCCTGCACGGCGCGCAGCACGATCATCTGCGGCAGGTCCCGCGCCAGCGCGCAGGCCGCCGACAGAATCAGGAACAGGACGGCGTTGGTGAGCAGATAGAGGCGGATCGAGAACACCTGGGCGAGCCAGCCGGAGAGCGGGATCACCACGATCTCGGCGATCAGATAGGAGGTCGAGATCCAGCCGCCGTCGTCGATGCCGGCGCCGATCGCACCCTGGACATCGGCGAGCGAGGCGTTGACGATCTGGATGTTCAACACCGCCATGAAGGCGCCGAGCGTGGCGCCGATCACCGCAATCCAGGTTTTTGCAGAGATCGCCGGCGTGACGGGCGCAGCGGGAGCGGGGAGGCTCGCAGTGGCGTTGACGGTCGTTTGGAGCGTGCTCATGGAAGCCTCGTCTCGGTTACGGAGACAGGATGGGTCAGGCCGATGGTCTCAATAATCGCCGAAGTCCTGGAAGGATCATCCGGCAGGACTTGGTAGTCCCGCCCGTTTCCTGGCTTCAGCCGCCGTTCGGGCGCGTCGCGTTGTCGGCGAGGCGCCTGGCCGTCTCGCGCTCTGCCAGCACCGTCGCCTTGGTGTCGATCGTCGGCTCTGCCGACATGCCGGGCCGCAGCAGCCCGGTCAGGCTGCGGTCGTCGAGCACGATCTTCACCGGCACGCGCTGCACGATCTTGGTGAAATTGCCCGTAGCGTTATCGGGAGGCAGCAGCGCGAATTCAAGTCCGCTGGCCGGCGACAGGCTGTCGACATGGCCGTGCAGCGTGCGATTGCGAAAACTGTCGACATGCAGCTCGACCGGCTGGCCCGGACGCACATGCGTCAGCTGCGTCTCCTTGAAATTCGCAACGACATAGACCGCATCGAGCGGCACCACCGCCATCAATTGCGTGCCGGCCTGCACATACTGGCCGACGCGCAAGCTGCGGGCGCCGACCGTGCCGTCGACCGGCGCGGTGATCTCGGTATAGGACAGGTTCAACTCTGCCTGCTGGGCGACCGCGCGGGCGCGCTCGAGCTGGGCGGTCGCCTGGGCGCGCTGGGTGGTGAGCACGTCGACCTTGCGCTGTGCGGCGGTCAGGCCTGATTTCGCGTGCTGCAATTGCGCGCTGCTGGCGCGCAGCGCGGCGTCGGTCTGCTGTGCGCGCTGGATCGTGCCGGAGCCTGATTTCATCAAATCGTCATAGCGGGCGCGCTCTTCTTGCGCGAACTTCAGATTGGCATCGGCGGCGGTGACATCGGCCGTGCTCTGCTCGATGATGGGTTGCTGGAGTTCGAGCTGGGCGTCGATGTTGCGGACCGAGGCTTCGCCGGCCGCCACGTCGGCGCGGGCCTGGCCGAGCGCCGCCTTGAAGTCGCGGTCGTCGATCTTCGCCAGCGTCTGGCCCGCTCTGACCGTCTCGTTGTCGCCGACCAGCACCTTTGCGATGTAGCCGGAGACCTTTGGGGCGATGATCGTGGAATCCGCCTTTACATAGGCATCGTCGGTCGTCTCGAGGTAACGGCCGTTGGTCCAGTAATCGTGCGCGTAATAGACGATGGTCGTCGTGCCTGCGAGGAGCGCGAGCGCCAGCGCCACGCGCCGGACCCTGTTCCCGGACGGGACAGCCGGTGACGCCTGGACGGAATCGTGAGATATTTCAGTTGCTTGCTGGAAGTTCTCGGTGCGGGGCATCTCGGACATCGCAATCTCCTGTCGGCTTGCTCTGACTATCGGTCTTCCCGCGCCAAGTGATAATTGGTGAAATGCAGGAAGGATTATCCATCCGGGGTGAATAGTCGGAAGCATCGTCCTGGTCGTCATGCTCTAGCGAACCGGACCCGCGACTGCCCCAGAGCGATTGCCGCGTCTGTCGAGCGATTGCTGCCACGCATGCGCCCTGCTGCACGCCAAGCGAGATCGTGTATGGTTTGATGGATAATCGGGGTTGGTTTCTTGCGATTGTCGATCAAAAGCGGATAATCAAGCGGCTATGGACCGATTGACCAGCCTTGAAGTGTTCAGCCGGGTGGTCGAGACCGGCGGCTTCTCCGCAGCGGCGCGCAAGCTCAACATGTCGACCACCATGGTGAGCAATCACGTCCAGGCGCTGGAGGACCGGCTCGGGGTGAGGCTGCTTCAGCGCACCACGCGCAAGGTCAACCTGACCGAGATCGGCAAGGCCTATTACGACCGCTGCATCCAGATTCTTGCCGATATCGAGCAGGCCGACGATATCGCCGGCGCGCTGCAATCGACGCCGCGCGGGACGCTGCGCATCCATACCGCGACGCATATGGTTTCGTTCGTGGCCCCGGTGATGGCCGAATTCCTCGCGACCTATCCGGAGGTCAAGGTCGATCTGCGCATGGGCGAGACCAATGTCGACCTGATCGAGGAAGGTTTTGACCTTGCGCTGCGCATGATTGCGCCGCCGGATTCGAGCCTGATCGTGCGGAGTCTCGCGACCTGGCGGCACGTGCTGTGCTGCTCGCACGCCTATATCGAGGCGCATGGACGCGTGCAGAAGCTCGAGGATCTGGCCGGGCACAATTGCGTCCGCCACATCAACTATCCCTTCGACGAGTGGCGTTTCTTCGATCGCAAGGGCACGCCGGCCTCGGTGCGGGTGTCAGGCAATCTGATCACCAACAGCGGCGAAGCCCTGCGCGAGGCCGCGCTACAGGGTGCGGGCATCAGCCTCGCCGCCGGTTTCCTGGTCGGCGACGATCTCGATGCCGGCCGGCTGGTGCGCCTTCTGCCGGAATACCGGCCGGTCGAGATGTCGATGAACGCGGTCTATCCGCACAAGCATCATCTGTCGGCGAAGGTGAGGACCTTCATCGACATGCTGGTGCATCACAGTGCCGAGCAGCAGAAGCTGATCAATCCGTATTCATGAGCGGCATCGGCAGTGCCGTAGGGTGGGCAAAGGCGCGTCAGCGCCGTGCCCACCATCTCTCCCGAAAACTGGGAAGAGGTGGGCACGCTTCCGCCTTCGCTCTGCGAGCTACGGCGGACAAGTCGCTTTGCCCAGCCTACGGAAGCGTCAACGCGGCGGCGGCAGTCGCCCGAACACGGCATCGAGCGCCATGCCGATCGCGAGCAGGCGGCGATCGCTTCCTGCGGGGCCGTCGAGCTCGAGCCCGATCGGCAATTTGCTGGTCGCACCGAGCGCGATCGGGATCTGGATGCCGGGAATGCCGGCATTGCTGCCGGGGTCGGTGTTCTGGATGAACAGGCCGAAATTCTCGAGGGTGCTGGATTCGGGGTTGGAGGCAATCGCCACGCGCGGCGTGGTCGGGAAGGCGATGGCATCGATCCGGTTGTCGGCGAAAGTCTTGCCATAGAGCGCCTGAAGCGCGGGCCGCGCGGTCTTGATCGCCGCGTCATAGATCGGCTTGGCGTCGACCAGCGTGCCATCGGGGGCGGGCAGCTTGCGCGGGATCACCAGACCATCATAGGTGCCCTTCACGTCGGCGCTGGAGATGTCCTGCGCCAGTGCCTCGATGCCAAGGCCAGTACCGGTATGCTCGAGATACGCGACCAGATCGTCATAGGCCTCGTACAGCGCGACCGGGAAGCTGACCTGGCCGTTGAGCTCGGCCAGCCGCGGCATCTCGATCTCGACGAGCGTGACGCCCTGCGCCTTCACCTTCGCAACCGCCGCCTGGAACGCCGCGTCGGTGTCGGCATCGAGATTGGTCAGCATCGCCTTCACGATGCCGATCCGCACCTGCTTCAGATCGGCTGGCGCAATGACGTCGCCGCCCGCAATGACGCGGTCGAGCAGCGCGACGTCCGCCATGGTCGCAGCCATGGGCCCCGCGGTGTCGCGGGTGTGCGAGATCGGCGCGATGCCCTCTTGTGGATAGCGGCCGACGGTCGGTCGCAGCGAGGCGCATCCGTTGAGCGCGGCGGGCACCCGGACCGATCCGCCGGTGTCGGTGCCAAGCCCGCCCGCGACGATCCGTGCGCCGAGCGCGGCGCCCGTGCCGGACGAGGAGCCGCCGGCGATCAGGGCGCGGTCATAGGCGTTGCGCACGCCGAACTCCGCGCCGGTCTTGAATGCGGTGTTGTAACCGGAGATGCCGAAGGCAAGCTCGTGCATGCCGGTCTTGCCGATGATGATAGCGCCCGCGGCGCGCAGCTTCGCAACCACCGGCGCATCGGCCTTCGGAACATAATCCTTCAGCGCGGGTGTGCCGGCGCTACAGGGCATTCCCGCGACCTCGATATTGTCCTTGATCACGATGGGCACGCCGCCGAGCGGTTGTGCCTTGTCGCCCGTCGCGTCGAATGCGGCTGCGGCCTTCAGGGCGCCGGCCTCGTCCAGGGTGACGAAGGCGTTGAGGTCGGCACGGGCCTTGGCGCGGGCAAGCGCTTCCGTCGTGAGTGCTGTGCTCGTCACCTTGCCGGCGCGCAGGTCGGCCGCGGCCTGGGTCAGGGTCAACTGGTCGAAATCCATGATGCGTCACCCGATTGCAGAGGCGCCGACAGGACGTCCCTCAAAGCGTAGCCCCGAGGCTGAGGCCTCATTGGTGCCGCGTCAACCGTGGGCGTGCATCTTTTGCGCTACCGATGTCGTCAAATTCGCAAGGAGCCGCTCGACCTCGCTCTTCACCTTGGCGATCGCGGTGTCCTTCACCGGGCCGTAGCCACGGATGTCCATCGGCGCCTTCGCGATCGTCACGAGGTCTGGCAGTCGCGCTGCGTCGAGCCGGCCGAGCATATGTTCGATCAGGCTTTCATACCAGGTGATCAGCTCCCGCTCTGCGCGCCGCTCTTCGGTGTAGCCGAACGGATCGAACGGCGTTCCCCGCAATCCCTTCAATCGCGCCAGCATCGCGAGCGGCATCTGGATCCATTGGCCGAAGGCGCGCTTGCGTGGACGGCCGCGGGCGTCGTGCCCTGATGGCAGGAATGGCGGGGCAAGGTGGTATTGGACACTGAAACCGTCCTCGAACTCGCGCCCCAATTTGTCGAGGAAACCGCTTCTCATGTGCAGGCGCGCCACCTCGTATTCGTCCTTGTAGGCCATCAGCTTGAACAGGGCGCGCGCGACCGCTTCGCTCAGGGCTTCGCTGCCCAGCGTGGCTTCGGCGCGGCGGACTTTCTCGATCATCGACCGATAGCGTGCCGCATAGGCATCGTTCTGATACGCGGAGAGGAAATCGGCGCGGCGAGCAATGAGCTGGTCGAGCGTCTCGGCCTTCGGCGCTTCGTTGGTTTTCGGCAAGACATCCGGATCGGCGGCAGCGATGCGGCCCCAGGCAAAGGCCTGCTTGTTGCGCTCGACCGCGACGCCGTTCAGCTCGATCGCGCGGAGCAGCGCCTGCAGCGAGACCGGAACCAGTCCGCGCTGCCAGGCAAAACCGAGCATGATGATATTGGCATAGACGGCATCGCCGAGCAGCCGCTCGGCCAGCGCGTTGGCGTTGATGGTATCGAGATTGTCGGTGCCGATGACGCGGCCGATCGCGCGCAGGCGGGCGGGCGAGGCCAGATCGGCGTCGCGGAAGCGGACGACGTCGCCGGTCGGCATCTCCGCCGTGTTGACAGCGGCACGCGTGCCGCGGCGATAGGTGCCGGAGGCTTTCGGCGCGGAGCTGACGACGAGGTCGCAGCCGATCAGCGCATCGGCAGCGCCCTGGTCGATGCGCACCTGGTGCAGTGCCTCGGGCGAAGCGGCGAGCCGGATGAAGCTCAGCACCGGCCCGAATTTCTGCGCAAAACCCGTGAAGTCGAGCACCGTGACGCCTCGGCGCTCAAGATGCGCGGCCATGCCGATCAGCGCACCGACCGTGATCACGCCGGTACCGCCGACGCCTGTCACGAGCAAATCGTAGGGCCGGTCGAGCGATGCGGGGGCGGGCGGGGCAAGCGTGGCCGCGCGGCCGATTGCGTCGATCTGGCTCGCGCTCTTTTTCCGCCGTGTCGCACCCTCGACGGTGACAAAGCTCGGGCAAAAGCCGTTGAGGCAGGAAAAGTCCTTGTTGCAGGCCGACAGGTTGATCTGGCGCTTGCGGCCGAACGGCGTCTCCTTCGGCTCGACGCTGAGGCAGTTGGATTCGACCGAGCAATCACCGCAGCCCTCGCAGACGAGATCGTTGATATACGCAAAGCGTTTCGGGTCGGTCATCTGCCCGCGCTTGCGGCGGCGGCGCTTTTCGGTGGCGCAGGTCTGCTGATAGATCAGGACCGACACGCCGGAGACCTCGCGCAACTCGCGCTGCACGCCATCCATCTCCTCGCGCGGATGGATGCTGACGCCGATGGGCAGGTCCGCCGGCGAAAACTGCGCAGGATCGTCCGACACCAGTGCGATGCGCGTCACGCCCTCGGCGCGAACGCTGTGCGCGATCGCATGCACGCTGACGGGACCGTCGACCGGCTGGCCGCCGGTCATCGCCACGGCATCGTTGAACAGGATCTTGTAGGTGATGTTGGCTTTTGCGGCGATCGCTTGCCGGATCGCCATCGAGCCGGAGTGATAATAGGTGCCTTCGCCGAGATTCTGGAAGATGTGCTTGTTGCCGGTGAATCGCGACGATGCCGCCCAGTTCACGCCTTCGCCGCCCATCTGGATCAGCGACGAGGTCTCGCGGTCCATCCAGCTTGCCATGAAGTGGCAGCCGATGCCGGCCAGGGCCTTTGATCCCTCCGGCACCTTTGTCGATGTGTTGTGCGGGCATCCCGAGCAGAAGTATGGCGTGCGCGTCGCGCCCGGGACGTTGATCGTGCGCTCGGCCTCCGGCAGCAGTGCAGCGGCCCGCGCGGCGAGATTGAGGCCCGGAAACATCGGATCGAGCCGGCGCGCCAGTACGGATGCCAGCGCACGGGGCGACAATTCGCCGATCCATGAGATCAGCCGTGCGCCGGTTTCGTCGTGCTTGCCGACCATGCGCTCGGGCTTGCTGCCGGGATAATCGTAGAAATATTCCTTGAACTGGCTCTCGATGATGCCGCGCTTTTCCTCGACCACGAGGATCTCGCGCTTGCCCTTCACGAAGTCCATGGCATCGTGCAGCGCCAGCGGCCAGACCATGCCGACCTTGTAGACGTCGATGCCGATGCGGCGGCAGGCGGCTTCATCCAGCCCCATCAGCCGTAGCGCCTCCATAAGATCGAGATGCGCCTTGCCTGTCGTGACGATGCCGTAGGTGGCATTGGGAATGTCGTAAATGTGCCGGTCGATCGGATTGGCCTTTGCGAAGGCGTAGACCGCGTGCTTTTTCGCCTCCAGCCGCTCCTCGATCTGCGGGCCCGGAAGATCCGGCCAGCGGTAGTGCAGGCCGCCGGGCGGCGGCGTGAAGTCGGGCGTGCGGAAATGGCGCGGCGGGCGCAATGCGACGGAAGCGCTGGATTCCACGATCTCCGAGATCGCCTTGAAGCCGACCCACATGCCGGAGAAGCGGCTCAGCGCGTAGCCATATTCGCCGAACGCCAGATATTCGCCGACATCGGCCGGATGCAGCGTCGGCATGAACCAGCTCATGAAGGCAACGTCGGACTGGTGCGGCATCGAGGACGACACGCAGCCGTGGTCGTCGCCGGCGACCACCAGCACGCCGCCATGGGGGGAGGAGCCGTAGGCATTGCCGTGCTTGAGCGCATCGCCGGAGCGATCGACGCCGGGGCCCTTGCCGTACCAGAGGCCGAACACGCCATCGACCTCGCGGTCTCCTTGCGTCTCGACCTGCTGCGAGCCGAGCACCGCGGTTGCCGCAAGGTCCTCGTTCACCGCGGGGAGGAATTCGATGCGGTCCTGCTTGAGCCGCTCCTGGATGCGCCACAGCTCGAGATCGACGCCGCCGAGCGGCGAGCCGCGATAGCCGGAGATGAAGCCGGCCGTGTTGAGGCCGCACGCGCGGTCGCGCCTGGCCTGGTCGAGCGCAATGCGAACGATGGCCTGCGTCCCCGTGAGGAAGACACGGCCCTCCTCGCGGTGATAGCGGTCGGAGAGCTCATAAGCATCAAGTGACGGAATGGCGTCCATGGCGGACCTCGCGCGGCATCCTGCCGAATAGGGGGAGGGTAGGCCCGCCGGCTTGGTAGGTCTTACCTATCTATCCCCTGTACCGCGGTAATTCGGTAGGTTTTTGCGTCAAGGGACATAATGTGGTAGATTCAATCAAATTGAGGGCATTCATGATTGAAGAGCAGGACACCCGGATTCTTGCCCATCTCCAGAAGGACGGCCGCGCCACCAACCAGCAGCTGGCTGACGAGGTCGGCATGTCCACTTCGGCCTGCTGGCGCCGGGTGCGTGCGCTGGAGGAGGCCGGAATCATCCACGGCTATGCCGCGCTGGTCACGCGCGAGCAGGCGGGCTTTGCGATGTCGGCCATCCTCCATGTCTCGCTGGAACGCCATGACGCGAAATTCGTCGATGAGTTCGTCGCGCAGGTGACCACGCGGCGCGAGGTGTTGGAGTGCTTTGCGACGACGGGCGACGCCGACTATCATTTGCGCGTCGTCGTGCAGGACATGGCGGCCTACAACAGATTCCTCGACGAGTTCATGTTCCGCATTCCCGGCATCCGCTATGTCCGCAGCAATGTGGTGCTGAAAGAGATCAAGACCAGCGTGGCGCTGCCGTTTTGACACACGGCAGGTGCCGTAGGGTGGGCAAAGCGAAGCGTGCCCACCATTCTTTCACGGCGGAAAAAGATCGTGGGCACGGCGCGAGTGCGCCTTTGCTCACCTTACGGCACCGTTGATTTTGCTGCACACGCGACTCTATCTCCTCACCCTGAGGAGGCCGCGCAGCGGCCGTCCCGAAGGGTGAGGCCGAGAACCGGGCCTTCATCCTTCGAGACGCTTGCTGCGCAAGCTCCCAAGGATGAGGATCACCGCGGCTCCCGCACAAATCTATTCCGCAGCGTCCCGACACCTGTGATGTCGATCTCCACGACATCGCCGTGCTTGATGTCGGGCGAAGCACCGTCGGTGCCCATCCAGATCACGTCGCCGGGCCAGAGCGTGAAGTATTTCGTCAGCTCGACCAGGAACGGCACGACGCCGAAGATCATGTCGTTGGTGTAGAAGCGGTTGGTCTCCTTGCCGTTGACCCGGACGACGGTCTGCATTTTCGCGAGATTGGCCTCGGTCTCGATCCACGGGCCCATCGGCTTGAAGGTGTCGGCATTCTTCGAGCGCCACAGGCTGCGGTCGGCCTTCTGCCAGCTGCGTTCGCTGACGTCGTTGCCGATGGTGTAGCCGAACACGCAATCCATCGCGTTCTGCTTGGTGAGGTGCTTCACCTTCCTGCCGATGACGACGACAAGCTCGCCTTCATAGTGGATCTTGTCGGTCGCAAAGGACGGGATCACGACCTCCTCGTCATGGGCGATCAGCGCGTTCTGCGCGCGATAGCCGATTTCGGGCCGGTCAGGCACGGCCGGGACTTCGCCGCGCTTGTCGGCAGCCTCCTTAAGGTGCTTGAGGTAATTCAGGCCGACGCAATAAAACGTGCGCGGGATCAGCGGCAGCTCGATCTTGACGTCGCCAAGCGGATGCGTGCGCGAGGTCCGCTGCCATTCGCCAAAGGGGTCGCCGTCGACCGCGATCACCTGGTCGCCTTCGACGATCCCCCAGGAGGTCTTGTCCGAGGCGGTGAATTTCAGCCAGCGCATGATGTATCCTCGTTGTTACTCCGCGGCATCGCGCGGCTGCACTTTCCAGGCGCCGGCGGCCGGTCGCTTCAGTCCCAGATTTTCGCGGAGGGTCTTGCCGCGATAGTCCTTCTGGAACAGCCCTCGGCGTTGCAGCTCCGGCACGACGTGCTGCACGAAATCGGCATAGGAGCCGGGCACGTAGGTGGCGGCGATGACAAAGCCGTCGCAGCCGCGCTCGACGAACATCTCCTCCAACTTGTCCGCGATCTCCTTGGGGCCGCCGACCATGGCGTCATAGACCTGGCCGCGGCCGGAGAAGGTGACGAAGTCGCGTGCGCTCGGATTGCTCTTGCCCGAATTTTTCAGCACGCCGTCGCGAATGCCCAGAATGCCCTGCATGCTCTTCAGCTCGTCCGTGGTCAGCGGCTCGTCGAGATCCTTGGAGGCGAAATCGTAATTGAGCGCCTCGGCGAGCAGCGACAGCGCATCGATCTCGAGCGGCAGCTTGTTGATCAGCGCCATCCTGTCCTCGGCTTCGGACCTGGTCGCGGCGCAGACCGGCGTTGTCAGATTGCAGAGGAACATCTGGTCGGGATCGCGGCCGGCCTTGGCGGCTTCGTTGCGCACGGCCGCATAACCCTCCTTGGCGGCCGCGAGATTGCGCGCGGCGGTGAAGATCACTTCGCCCCATCGCCCGGCAAAGCGCTGGCCGCGGCCCGATGCGCCGGCCTGGATGATGACGGGATGGCCCTGTTGCGAACGCGGCACGGTGAACGGTCCGCGCGACTTGAAGGCTGGTCCCTTGTGATCGAGCCGCTTCACCTTGGCCGGATCGGCAAAGCGGCCGCTTTGCTTGTCCATGATCAGGGCGCCGTCCTCCCAGGTGTCCCAATGGCCGAGCACGACCTCCATGAACTCGTCGGCCTTGTCGTAGCGGGAATCGTGTTCGGGATGGGAGTCGCGCCCCATGTTGAGTGCTTCGCCGTCATTGAGCGAGGTGACGACGTTCCAGCCGGCGCGCCCGCCCGACATCAGGTCGAGCGTCGCGAAGCGGCGCGCGACATCGAACGGCTCGTAATAGGTGGTCGAGCAGGTCGCGCCCAGGCCGAGCTTGTCGGTGACCAGGCCCATTGCCGTCAGCACGATCAGCGGATCCATCTTCACGCAGCGGATACCGTATTCGACCGTGTGAGCGTGGTCGTTGCCGTAGCGGTCGGGCATCGCCAGGCGATCGTCGAAGAAGGCCATGTGGAATTTGCCCGCTTCGAGGATTCTCGCGATTTCCTGGTAGTAGTCCGCCGACATCGAATCGTCGCGCGAGTCCGGGTGCCGCCACGAGCTCGGCAGGTTGGTGCAATTCTGCGCCTGAAGGAAGCCGACCAATACCATCTGTCGCGTCATGCCATTCTCCTGATGCCGTCAGGCCAGATCGAGGATCGTGTCGAGCCGGTAGTCGCGCGCCAGCGCGCGCAACTTCTCCCAGGTCGCATCCTCGATCTCGATGCCGTCGCGCAGCCGCTGCTGCTCGCGCACGCCTTCGATTTCGCCGGGATAGTAGACGCCGGTGCTGCCCTCCGAGGGCGGCGTCGATTTCAGGTACTGCGCGAATTCGGCGACCTCGCGCTTGAACTCCTTGAGCGGGCGGAAAGCGGCGACGTTGAACACCGCCATGAAACACCCGTCATTATGCCGCCCGGTCGGCTCCACGCCGAAGCCGAGACCGGTGAGCAGGCCGCAGAGCACCTCGACCATCGCTGCAAGGCCGCTGCCCTTGTAGCCTTCAGTGCCGCCGAGCGGCAGCAGCGCGCCGCCCTTGCGGTATTGCGTCGGGTCGGTGGTATGCCGCCCTTCGGCGTCGATGATCCACCCCGTCGGAATCGTCTCGCCGCGCGCGACTGCGAGCTGGATCTTGCCGGCCGCCACCGCCGAGGTCGCCATGTCCAGATAGAACGGTGCGTCGAGATCGGACGGCACCGCGATCGAGATCGGGTTGGTGCCGAGCCGCGGCTCCTTGCCGCCGAATGGCGCCACGTGCTTCGGCGAGCGGCCGGAATCGGCCGTCGCAATCCCGATCATGCCTTCGCGCATCGCCATCAGCGGATAGGCGGCGAGGCGGCCGACATGGCTCTGCCGGAACACGGTGCAGGCGGCGACGTTCGCTGTCTTCGCCTTCTCGATCGTCAGCGCCATCGCCCTGGCGTTGACGTGGAAGCCAAACCCCCAATGGCCGTCGATCACGGTCGTGGTCGGCGATTCCTGGACGATGGTCCATTTGGCGCCGGGAACGATGTGGCCGGCCTTGATGCGGTCGATATAGGTGGGAACCGCGATCACGCCGTGAGAGTCGTGGCCGGCGAGATTGGCGTTGACGCAGCCGGTCGCGACCGCATCGGCCTCTTCCTGGGACGCTCCGGCCGCCTTGAGCAGCGCAGCGCTGATGCGGGTGAGGCGGTCGGCCCTGACGATCGGCATGGCGTTTCCTTAGGGTCTCGCCCTTGGCGGGCGTTTGTTGCCTGCCATCGTCTCAAAGCGCAGGACCGATATCAACGTCCCGTAAACCAATACAGGGCTGCAAATTCGTAAAGAGAACGCGCCTTTGGTCGAAGATTGGTCCCGTGCGGCGGTATTTTCGACAGTTTGGCGCGGGTCGTTCGCAGCTCGTTCACTTTGATCGATGGTTTGCGGCGCGCAATAACGACCACTTAGGCGATGGCCGTTCATAACGTACCCGGGAGAATTAGGCAGAAATGCCCGGGAGCTGAGATCGTGCCGACGACACTCGCGCGCACCTTTGCGGCGTTGAGCGCCATCAACGAAGCGATCCTCTACGCGAAATCGCCGGACGAGCTGTACCAGAAGGTCTGCGACGCCGGGTTTTCGAGCGGGGATTTTTTGGCCGTGGCCGTGTTCCTCGTGGGACCGGATGGACGGTGGCTTCGCTTTGCGGCCGGCTGCGGCGACGATATCGCGCGGCTGCGCGCGATCGAGATCACCACGGATGCCGGCACGCCGGAAGGATCGGGCGTCGGCGGCGAGGCATTTCGCGATCAGAAGCTGTGCGTCAGCAACGACTATCTGAACGATCCGCGCTCGCGGGCGTGGCGGGAGGGCGCCGCCAGGGCCAATATCGGCGCTGCCGCAGCGCTGCCGCTGCTCTGCAACGGCAAGAGTGTCGGCGTGTTGTACGTGACCCGCCGCGACGCCGGTTCGCTGAACGAGCAGATGGTGTCGCTGTTCGAGCGCATGTCGGCCAATATTTCCTATGCGTTGGACAATTTCGCGCGCGAAGCCGCGCGGCAAAGCGGCGAACGGGCGATGCGGCGCCTCAACCGCATGTTCGGCGCCATCAGCGCCACCAACGAAGCCATCCTGCACGCCAAGACCGACATCGAGCTCTATCAGCTCGTGTGCGATGCCGCCGTGCACAGCGGCAAGTCGCTCGCGACCATCGTTCTGCTCCGCGAAAAGGACTCGCACTGGATGATTCCGGTCGCCTCCACCGGACAGAATCTCGAATTGGTGACCCAGGCGCGCTATTCGATCGATCCGGAGAACCCCTACGGCAAGGGCATTTCCGGCGAAGTGTTCCGGACGCAGAAGCCGATCGTCGAAGACGATCTCGCCAGCCGCACCAGGGGCTCGCCGTGGGAGCAGGCCAACGTCGACACCGGCGTCGCCGCCTGCGTGGTCGCGCCGCTGATCGAGCACGGCGAAAGTGTCGGCGTGCTGCTGTTCTTCATCAGCCGCTCCTGGGCCAAGGACGAGGGAATCATCGCGCTGCTGCTGCGCATGGCCGAGAACGTCTCGTTTGCCATCGAGAATTTCGGGCGCGAGGCCGAGAAGGCCAAAATCGCCGCGGAAGAGGAGCGCCTGGCGCGCATGTATGCGGCGCTCAGCGCCACCAACGAGGCGATTCTGCGCGCGCGGTCGCGATCGGAGCTGTTCGACCTCGTCTGCGAGGCGACGGCGAGGGGCGCCAAGTTCACCTCCGCCACCATCGCGCTGGTCGATCATCGCGCCGAGCTGCTGCGCGTCGTGGCCTGCTACGGGCCTCACGCCGATGAAGTCCGCGCCTTCAAGTTCTCCGCCTCCGACCAGGTGCCCGAAGGGCGCGGGCTGACCGGGACCGCGTTCCGCACGCGGCAGCCTGCCGTCAGCAACGACGTGCTCGCCGACGACCGCATCGCACCCTGGCAGGCCAGCGCCCGCCGCAACGGCATCGCGTCCTCCGCGGCGCTGCCGCTGTTCAACGGCGACCGGGTCGAGGGCGTGTTCCTGTTCAACTCTCCGGAGCGCGGCACCTTCACCGAGGAATTCGTCGAGCTGCTGCGCAAGCTCCAGGCCAATGTCGCCTTCGCGCTGGAGAATTTCGACCGCGCCGACGAGAAGGCCAAGGCCGAAATGCAGCGCAACCGCCTCAGGGGCATGCTCGAGGCGCTGAGTGCGACCAACGAAGCGATCATGCGGGTGAAGACCCGCGACGAATTGTTCGAAGTGGTCTGCGAGGCGGCCGTGCTCGGCGGCACCTTCTCGTCCGCGACCATCGCGCTGGTGGACGAAACCGGAGATTACCTCGACATCGCCATGACCAAGGGCGAGAGCTGCTATCAGGTCAAGCAATGGCGGTTCTCGACGTCGGCCGACCATCCCGAAGGCCGTGGGCTGACCGGCACCGCGTTCCGCACCCGCGCCCCCTGCGTCACCAACGAGCTTCTCACCGATATCCGCACCGCGCATTGGCACCAGATCGCGCGCATGCAGGGTACGAAATCGGGCGCCTGCTTCCCGCTGCTCAGCAATGGCAGCAAGGCGGTGGGCGCGCTGCTGTTCCTCTCGCCGGACGAAGGCACCTTCACGCCGGATCTCATTCAGCTTCTCGGGCGGCTCGCCGAGAACGTGTCGTTCGCGCTCGACAATTTCGATCGCGCCGAGGAGAAAGCCCGCACCGAGGCGCAGAAGGAACGCCTGACCCGCATGTTCGCGGCACTGAGCGCCACCAACGAGGCGATCATGCGGGCGAAATCGCGCGCCGAGCTGTTCGACCTCGTCTGCCTCGCGGCATCGAGCGGCGCCAAGTTCACCTCGACCACGATCGCGCTGGCCAGAGCCGACAGCGACCAGCTGGAGATCGTCGCCGCGGCCGGGCCGTCCGCCGACACCACGCGCAATGTCCGCCTCTCGATCGATCCCGAGCGTCCCGAGGGACGCGGCATGAGCGGCACGGCGTTCCGGACCCGCCAGCCCTGCATCAGCAACGACTATCTCAACGACGACCGCGTCCGCGCCTTCCATGCCGTCGTCCGCGGCGACGGCGCGCGGTCGGGCGCGGCATTCCCGCTCATCGCGCACGATCAGGCCGTCGGCGTCATGATCTACATGTCGACCGAGCCGGCCACTTTCACCGAAGAGTTCGTCGAGCTGTTGCAGCGCCTGGCCGACAACGTCTCCTTCGCGATGGAGAATTTCGATCGCGCCGACGAGAAGAACCAGGCGGACGAGCGTATTGAATATCTCGCTTCGCACGACAGCCTGACCGATCTGCCGAATCGCGAGACCTTCAACGGGCTGCTGCGCGAGGCGATCGACGAAGCCGAGCGCAACGATCGCCGCTTCGCGGTGCTGTTCATCGACCTGGATCGTTTCAAGGTCATCAACGATTCGCTCGGCCACGAGGCCGGCGATCTGCTTCTGCTCGAAGTCGCGACCCGGCTGCGCGGCGCGCTGCGGGCCAGCGACGTCGTCGCGCGCCTCGGCGGCGACGAATTCGTGGTCATCCTCGACCAGTGCGGCGAGATCGACGACGTCCAGCGCATCGCGACCGGGCTGCTGACGGCGCTCGCCGAGCCGATGGAGCTGGCCGGCCACGAGTGCCACACCACGGCCTCGATCGGCATCGCGATGTATCCGGCCAACGGCTCCGATGCGCAGACGCTGACCAAGAACGCCGACATGGCGATGTATCTCGCCAAGGAAGACGGCAAGAACGGCTACCGTTTCTTTTCCAAGGAAGTGAAGACGCAGTCGATCGAGCGGCTGTCGCTCGAGAGCGCGCTGCGCCGTGCGCTGGAACGCGAGCAGTTCACGCTGAACTACCAGCCCAAGGTAGACATGGAGACCGGCCAGATCACCGGCGTGGAAGCGCTGTTGCGCTGGAACCATCCCGAACTGGGCAACGTCTCGCCGGCGCAGTTCATTCCGCTCGCGGAGGAAACCGGGCTGATCGTGCCGATCGGCCGCTGGGTGGTGAAGGAGGCCTGCGCGCAGGCGATGGCCTGGCAGCGCCGTGGCCTGCTGCCGGTGTCGATGGCGGTGAACCTGTCGCCGCGGCAATTCGTGGACGAGCATCTGTTGCAGGACGTCGACGAGGCGCTGGTGGCCTCCGGCATGTCGCCGGTGCTGCTCCAGCTCGAGGTCACCGAGAGCATGATGATGCGCAATGTCGGGCGCGCGCTCAAGGTGCTCGACGCCATCCAGAGCCGTGGCATTCGCCTGGCCATCGACGATTTCGGCACCGGCTATTCGTCGATGTCGCTGATGAAGCACTTCCCGATCGACACCATCAAGATCGACCGCTCCTTCGTGCGCGACCTGCCCCAGGATTCGGAGGATCAGGCCATCGCGCAGGCGATCATCAGCATGGGCAAGGCGCTCGGTATGACAGTGGTCGCCGAAGGCGTCGAGAATGCCGAGCAGGAAGCGTTCCTGCGCACCCATGGCTGCGACGAGATGCAGGGCTTCCTGATTTCGAAACCGCTGCCGGCCAAGCAGATGGCGGAACTGCTGCTGCCCATGCTGTTGCCGGTCGCGCCGCCGCTCCAGCCGGAGCCGGATCTTGCCGCCACCGAAGCCGCGGCGTTACGGCTGAAACGCGCTGTCGTCTGACGGCTGCGGGTGCAACTCGCGGACGCCGTGATCCTCGCTCTCGGCCTTGCTCGGAAAATCCTGCGGCCCCGTCAGCGAGGTCTGCTCGACGAACAGCGCCAGGATCGTGCGCGCGCCGTCGGCGAAGCTCGTGCCCTCGTTCAGGCCGAGCTCGGCGCACCATGTGCAGCTCATCGGCTCCCGATCGTCGACCACGGCCATGGCGGGCCCCCACCACCAGGCAGGCGCAGGCGAGCGCTCGTTCTCGGCCACGACATGCCAGCGAACGAATTCATCCATCACGCGCTCGAACTCCAGGCGTGCAGCCTGATGCATTGAATCGATACTCCCGGAATCCGCGCCGGATGACAGACCGTCACGCAGATTCGCTTGTGGTCCTGACGCCAGGAAAATCGGCTCGCGCAACAGGCGGAGCCATGCATCGCGACTTCATCGTCGGCAATGCCCAAAAATGCGGCCGTCGGCGATACGCCAACGGCGGCAGCGAATGCCTATTCTAGCCGCTTGGAGGCACGGCAGGCAAGGTACGGATGTTACGGTTGCTTAACGGCCCTTGAGCGGATGCGCCTTCTGGTGCCAGGCCCAGGCGGTGCGGATCACCGTCGCGAGGTCGGAATGGCGCGGCACGAAGTTAAGCACGTTTCGTGCGGCGGAGGCGTCGGCAACCAGGTAAGTGGGATCGCCGGCACGGCGCGGCTTGACCGTGTGCGGCACCTCGCGCCCGGTCTCCTGCCTGATGGCGTCGAGGATCTCGCGCACCGAGAATCCGGAGCCGGTGCCGAGATTGAAGCTGCCGCCGGCATGCCCGGTTTCCAGCAGCTTCAGCGCGGCGACATGCGCGGCGGCAAGGTCGGTGACATGGATGTAGTCGCGGATCGCGGTGCCGTCGGGCGTGTCGTAATCGTCGCCGAACACCGCGAACTCGACATGGCCCTGCAGCGCCATCATGGCGCGCGGAATGAGATGGGTCTCGATGTCACGGAGTTCGCCGATGCCGCCGGCCGGATCGGCGCCGCTGGCGTTGAAATAGCGCAGGCAGAACGCGCCGAAGCCATAGGCCGCGCGATAATCGGCGAGCATGCGCTCGATCATCAATTTCGACGCGCCATAGGGATTGATCGGCGCGCAGGGGAAGTCTTCCGGCAGCTCCTTGGAATCGGCGTTGCCGTAGACCGCGCCGGTCGAGGAGAACACGATGCGCTGGCAGCCCGCGTTGCGCATCGCCTGGAGCAGCGACAGCGTGCCCTGGACGTTGTTGATGTAATATTTCTGCGGATCGGTCATGGACTCGCCGACAAGGCTGGCCGCCGCAAAATGCATCACTGCTGTGACCTTGTGCTCGGCGAAGGCGCGCGCGAGCGTGGCGCCGTCGAGCAGATCGCCTGTCACCAGCGGGCCGGCAACGAAGCTGCGATGACCCGTCGAGAGATTGTCATAAACGACGGGCTGATAGCCGGCGGCGGTCAGCGCGCGGCAGGCGTGCGAGCCAATATAGCCCGCGCCCCCTGTGACGAGGACGGTCGGTCGGTCGGTCATGTCGTCTTCTGCTCTTCTCTTAGCGGAGGGGCCGGTTGCGGCTGAAGAGAAGATAGAGCGCGCGGGGGTTGGTGGTCAAATAGCGCCAAAGCAGGCGGCGCGGCTCCAGCATAGTGCGCCAGGCCCATTCCAGCCCGATTTTCTGCATCCATTGCGGTGCGCGGGATCGGCTGCCCGATAAAAAGTTGAACAACCCGCCGGATGTCTTGATAACGCCAACATTGGTCATCAGCGGCATGTATTCCTCAACGAATGCCTGCTCGTTGGGCACACCGAGCGCGACCCATAGATAATCGGGCGCGAGCGCGTTGATCTCCTCAACCTTCGCGCGGAGGGCCTCACCACGCAGATAGCCGTGGCTGTAGCCGACGATCTTGAGGTCGGGATACATCTTCCGGACGTTCTCGACGGCAGCCGCGTTTTCCTCTTCGCTTGCACCGAACATGTAGAAGGTGCGGCCCAGTGCTTCTGCCTTGCGTGCGACGACGTGAAACAGGTCGGTGGTCGCGACCCGCTCGGGCAGCGGAAACCAGGATTGCAGTCTTGACGCGGCCACCAGCGGCTGGCCGTCGGCGTTGATGAGATCGGCGCCGCGAAACAGGCGTTCGGTCTCCGGTTCGGTCGAGCAGCGCGCCAGCACCTCGCCATTGGCTGAGGTCAGATGCAGCGGCCGGCCGATACGGTGTTGCGGATCGGTGGCCTCGATCATGAAATCGGCGGTTGCTTCCATATCTAGCGCGGCCAAACGAAGGCCACCGACGGTGATCCGCGGCACGTCGGCGGTTGCGGCCCGGCCGTCCAGGTTGACGCGGCGCTCAAGCATATTGTCTGCCTCGCTGGCGCGCTTGGGTTGCGGGGGTGAGTTCGTCGAGCACGACGCCGACGAGCTTGCGCTCCGCGCGGCCGAGCATGCTCAGGATCTCTTCGAGGCTGTCGTTGATGTCGAGGCTGGTCGGCAGCACCGCGACCAATGCGTCGGTGTCATCGAGCAATTTTCGGCTGCCGGCCGTGAGCGGCATCGCCGGGCCGTCGAGGATCACGAGGTCGTAGCCGCCGGCCGAGCGTGCCTGCGCAATCGCCTTGCGGATGGCCTCAGTCGCCTTGCCGGCGTCGCCCTCGGCGGCCGGCAGCACCGAGATGCCGTTGACCGTCTTGATCTCGCGCGCGGCCTTGCTGCCGATCGAGAGCCAGCCGCGCGCACTCGGCTCGCTCTTGCCGGAACGATTGACCTTGTTCGAGAGCGGGTGTGCCTGATGGTCGGCATCGATCATCAGCACCCGGACGCCGTCGCGCGCGGCGGCGAGCGCGAAATTCAACGCGGTCACGCTGCGCCCGGGGGTCTCGCCGTTACCGAGCAGCGCGATCACAGGCATTGCCTTGCCGCCGGCGCGCCGGGTCACGGCTGCGCGCATGTCGCGCCAGGCATTGAGCAGGCTCGTGAGGGGAAAGCCGGGGCGCAGCGTCGGCCAGCCCAGCCGCGTCAGGTCGACACCGGCGCCGGTGGCGAGAATGGCGCCGAGCGTGTGGATGACGTCGGCTTCCTGGAAGCGCGCGATCAGCGGCTTCTCGATCAGGGGCCTTTCGGTCATCGCGGGTTGCAGCGGCGGCGCGGTGAGCTCCGGCGAAGCTTGCGCAACTTCCGGGGCGCGCGCAGCCGGTTGAGGCCGGGCTGTCTCGGAAGCCCGCGTCGTCTCTGGAGCCCGAGGTGCTTGCGGCGCCGGCGTGCGTTCGCGGCGGGCCGGATTGGGGGCACCGGCAAACAGCAGCTCGGCCGCGACGAACCAGCTTGAAGCTGCGATGGCGCCGAAGATGAAGCCGATCATGGCGAACAGGCTCATCGCGGGCGGGAACGAGCGCCGCTGCGGCACCGTGGCTTCGCCGATGACGCGGGCCGCGGAGGTGTTGAGCGTTTCCTGCTCCTCGGTCTCGCGCGAGCGCTTGAGGAAGGACTGATAGACGTCGCGGCTGGCATCGGCCTCGCGCTCGAGCTCGCGCAGGCGCACGGAGGCCTGGCTGAGCTGGACGCTCTGCCGCTTCTGCGCTTCCAGCGCGCGGTTGAGCGAGGCTTCAAAGTCGCGGGCCCGGGTCAGATCGTTCTTGGCCGACTGGGCGAAGCGATCGATCTCCTCGGCGATGGTGCGCTTGAGATCCTCGACCTGCTTCTCGGTCTGGCGCAGCGCCGGATGGCGCGGGCCGAGCTCGCCGGTCTGCTCTGCGTATTTCTTGCGGGCATCGGCATATTGCGCGCGCAAATTCGCAATCGTCGGCGATTGCAGCGCTTCGGGAATGGCGCCGGCGTCGGCGGCCGTGCGCCGGCTCGCCTCGATCTGGTCGAGCCGCGCCTGCGCGTCCATCGTTGCTGCGCGGGCCGCGGAAAGCCGCTGGTTGCTGCTGGAGAGCTGCTGGTCGCTGATCAGCGCGTCCTGGGTGCCGACGAAATTGTTCTGGGCCTTGTAGGTCGCAAGCGCGGTCTCGGCGTTACGCAGCCGCTCGCGCAGCTCCTTGAGGCGGCCCGACAGGTCGCTGGTGGCGCGCCGTGCGGCCGAAGCCTGCGAGTTGCGGGATTCCGCGAGATAGGCGGTGGTCAGCGTGTTGGCGAGCATCGCCGCCTTGGCCGGATCGGTCGACCAGACCTCGATGTCGACGATGAAGCTCTTCTCGGTCTTGCGGATCGTGATGTGCCGGTTCAGCGCGTCGAGCGCCGCAAGCTGCACTTCCTTCGTCTCTGCGGCGGAAGGCGCGCGGGGTTGAAGGCCGATCAGGCCGAGCAGCGACGACATCAGCGTCCTGGCATCGCCGCCGCCGCCGAATTCGGGATCCTTGTCGAGACCGGCCTGCTGGATCACCTGGAGCAGCACGCTGTTCGACGTGATCAGGCGCGCCTGGCTCTCCACCACCATGGACATGCCGGAGACATCCTGCGCGCGCGGCGTGAGCTCGCGGTCGACGAGCTGAAGCTCGCGCGGGTCGACGTAGAGCTGGGCGGTGGCGGTGTAGCGGGGCGTCAGGCTCTTGCCGGCGGTGACCGCAAGCGTCGCGCCGAGCAGGGCGGCGGCCGCAATCGCGATCTTGCGGCGCCAAAGCAGGTTGACCAGCTCCAGCACGTTGAAGCCGGCTTGGGGCCGCTGTTGTGGAGCCTCGGGTCTGGCCCGATCTATCGGCTGGTTATAGTCAAGCATAGTCCCCAGCTTCCATTCCAACTGCCGCGGGCTGAGGGGTTACTCTTCGCTTCTTGCCACGCACCCGGGATATAGGTGCCCAATCAACGCAACAGGGAAAATTAACCATACTCATTGAGGGACTATTCACCGAAATGGCAAACAAAGCGTTTAAGCGCATGCCACTCTTCGACGCGTCGCAGTGACGCTGCTGTCGCCGAGAGATTAACGGTTCGTTACCACGCGCAGCGAGGCCGCGAGGCTTCGCATCTTTCGCGATCGGCTGCGCGCGCATTGTCAGATTTTCCGCAGGATGACGTGATAATCGCCGCGGCGGACGTCGGTGTCGCGCGGCAGCACGGCGTTCATCACGGCAGCACCGGCATCGACCAGGGCCGCGAACAGCGGCTTGCGCCGGCGCATCTCGGGATAGCGCGGACTCTCGACCTCACGGCGGTAGATCATCTCGAGGCCGTTGGCGGCCGCGAAGGCCTCGAGCTTCGGCAGCGTCACCAGCGGATGGAAGAAGGTCGGGAACGGCGGCTCGCCGGGCAGGCCGGCATTCTTGATGCCGCGGATGTGCCGGTAGAACCAGACGTGGAACCAGTGCGGCGAGTACTTTGTGACGACGCCGGACAGCGACCGCGGATTCGGCGCGCCGATCAGGATCATTCCGCTGCGCTTGAGCGCGTCGCGGAAGTTCAGGAGCGCGGCCTCGACGTCGGGAAGATGCTCGATCACGTTGTAGCAGATCACGAGATCGAAGCTTTCGGGCCCGAAGCGGTAGGTCTGCACGTCGCCGAGGATGGCCTCGTCCGCGTAATTGTTGTTCTTGACCTGGTCCTCGTCGATGTCGACGACGGTGACGTGGCTGCGGCTCAGCAATTCCGTCGGCAGAAAGCTGCACGAGCCGCCACCGGCTTCATAGGTGGCGAGCCGGCCCTGCGGCAGTTCGCTGCGCAGCAATTCGTGGACGGCAAGCAGGCTGTCGCGGGCTTCGCCGGGGACGAGATCGAGCAGCGCCTGGGTATGCGTCGTGGCCGCGGGGGCGTTGATCTCCGTGGCTGTCGCGAAATCGATCGTGGCTGGCTTGTTCATGTTTTCTGACCGCGCTTGTTCGACTCAAATTTACAGGAAAAATCTCGCCTATCCGAAGAGCAAATCCGGTGCCGCGACGCTTCACCGGTCGAGGTGCTTACGGCCCGGTTAATCCGCATGGCCGTTAACTACGGTATCGTCCGCATCGCGCCGTCGGCGGCGATGGACTGCGAATTGCAGTACCACGTGCGGATGGATTTGCAGTTGAAACACGCGAAAGCGGTTAAGCGTATGACAGAATACGTGCATCGCCGAGACAGCCGCGAGATGGTGCCGCCTTGCGCCGCGGCGTGGCCGTTCACTTTGGTACGCGTCTGTCCCACACTGTGCCGTCGCGGGACGGCGCGCCTCGGCGCAGGGTTTTTTCAACATATCTCGGGCATCTAGGACGTCATGACATTGATCCCGACAGACCTGTCCGCCAGCCGGATCTCGGATGCGGTGCGCGATCCCAACCGCGAAATCGCGGCGAGCTCGCGCGTCATCGACCTGTCCGTCGGCATCGTCGTCTGCATTCCCTGCTTCCGCCGTCCGCAGCATTTGCGGTTGACGCTGGACTCGCTCGCGAGCCAGCGCACCCCGCGCTCCTTCGCAGTGGTCATGGTCGAGAACGACGCGGCAGGGCGCGAGAGCGCGCCGGTCGCCGCGCAGTATCTGGCCGACGGCAGGCTTCAGGGCATCTGCCTCGTCGAGAAACGGCAAGGCAATTGCCAGGCGATCAACGCCGCGTTCGAGACGGCGCAGGCGCTGTTTCCCGCCGCGACCCGCTTCCTGATGATCGACGACGACGAGATTGCCTCGCCCGACTGGCTCGAGCTGATGGTTCGCACCGCGGAGGCGACCGGCGCCGACGTGGTCGGCGGGCCGGTGCTGCCGGTGTTCGACGACGACAGCAAGCCCTGGCTTGCGCGTCACCCCGCCTTCTGTCCCGCCTACGACTACACCGGTGCGGTGCCGCTGATCTACGGCTGCGGCAACTGCCTGATCACGCGTACCGCGTTCGACCGGCTCGGCAACCCCGCTTTCGATCTGCGCTTCAACTTCCTCGGCGGCGGCGATTGCGATTTCTTCTATCGCTGCCGCGATGCCGGCATGATGTTCCACTGGACCGCGGAGGCCGTCATCACCGAGACGGTGCCGCAGAACCGCACCAGTCTCGGCTGGATCGCAAAGCGTGGCCTGCGCATCGGCGCGATCAATTATCGCGTGCAGTACAAGGCTGCACGGGGCGCCGCGGCGCGGGCGCGGGTCTTTGCGCAGATGCTCGGCCGGCTGCCGCTGTCGCTGCTCCGCGCGGCCCGCCTGCTGCCGGTGTCGAAGGCCGTCGTCGCGATGCATCCCGTGATGGTGGCGTTTGGCTCCGCGCTTGCTGCCTTTGGCTTCGATCCGAAGCCCTATGAGGCCTCGAAGATCGTGACTTGAAGCTGCGGCGCGCTAGATGCCGAAGCAGGCAAGCGCGACCCTGACCGTGGCACGCGGCAGCGATATCGGCGACTGCCGGCCGATCATTCCGAGATAGCCGAAGGCCTCGCGATATCGGCCGAAGCGGATCGCCTGCGTCGCCGAATAGGTGACGAGATGAATCTCGGCGGCCTGGCGCAGCCCGGCCGCGGCGCCCTCGGGCAGCCTGGCCAGGATCAGCCCGTCATCGAAGATGCGCGCGATCGCGGGGAAGAAATCCTGCGGTGTCCGCAGCGCTGCGTTCATGGTGTTGGCGGTGTGCAGGCGATAGTCGAGCAGCAGCTTTGGCGCGAACGCGAACTCGCCGATCGCGGCGAGGCGGCACCAGCAGTGCCAGTCCTCGCAATATCTGAGCGAGACGTCGAAGCCGCCGACGGCGTGGAAGGCCTCCGCACGCGCGAGCGCGATGCCGCCATTGACGATGAAGTTGCCGCTGGTGAGCCGCGCCAGCACGTCACCGGACGGCTTGCGGCGTCCCTTCAGGAGCTCGCGCCGGCCGATCTGCCGACCCTCGCTGTCGATCGTGTTGTAGTCGCCATAGACGAGAACGGCACGCGGAGTGCGGCGCGCGGCCGCCAGCAAGGCCGCCACCGCGCCGGGACGCAGGCGGTCGTCGGCGTCGAGGAAGACCAGCCAGTCGCCGCTCGCATGCCGCGCGCCGAGATTGCGCGCGGACGATACGCCGGCGGAGTCGTTGGTCATCAGGTGTAGCCGCGGGTCGGCGACGGCGCTGATGATCGCGATCGTGTCGTCGGTCGAGCCGTCGTCGACGACGATCACCTCGGTGACCGCGTCCTGCGCCAGCGCGCTCGCGATGGTTTCACCGACATAGGCGGCAACGTTCTTGGCGGGAATGACGACGGACACCGACGCGGCCGGGCTGACCGGCAGCGGGTCGTGCACGCCCGGTGCGATGGGCGGCGCGGTCGGTAGATCGAGAAGGTCGTCGACGGTGCTCAAGCTGCGGCTCGTCCTTAACGGTCTGTTAACCAGGGCGCATCTGCCGTCTGGCCGATATCAGCATTCGCAATACCGGTTGATGATACAAGCATTGCGGACAAATCGTTGGCGGGAAGGCCTGCGCGAGGGCGGTTTCGTCAATTAGCGTTAAGCCGATGGCATTAAGCCTGTCGTGAACTTGGAAGAGTGCGACAGCCGGTCCCATGCGAGAATGCGTGACCGGCTGCCGCGGATGGATCCAGTGCCCGCAAAGACATTCGACTACGATCCCGACGACATGGTCCTCAACCTGTTCTACGAGGACAAGGACGATCGCTGGTTTCCCGGCGACCGCCATCTGCGACGCATGGCGCGCCGCATGCTTTTCGGCGAGCCGCGCATGAGCGGGCAGCTGCGCGTGTTCCTCAATCTCTGCGCGGGGCTCGACCGGCTCGGCATCCGCTACCGCGTCAACGACTACGGCTACATCGCGCAGCATCCCGAGGAAGTCGCCTGCATCATCGGCCGCACATTCCTGCTCGACAAGTTTGTCTGGAAGAACCCGATCCTGCTCGGGGTCGCCGCCCACAACCATCCGCTCGACGACCCCGATCTGTTCAAGCGGCTGCCGGTGAAGAAGGTCGTGGTGCCCGGCCCGTGGTACGCCGACATGTACCGGCCGCATTGGCCCGAGACCGAGGCCTGGCCGGTTGGAATCGACACCGATCTCTGGGCGCCGTCGCGCGCCTCGCAGAAGACCGTCGACGTTCTGATCTACGACAAGGTCCACTGGGACCGCGAGCGCTATGCGCCCGATCTGATCGAGCCGGTCCGCGCCAGGCTGCGCGAGGAGGGGCGCTCGTTCACGGAGCTGCGTTACGGCAGCTACAAGGAAGAAGACTATCAGGAAGCGCTGGCGCAATCGCGTGCGATGATCTTCCTGTGCCAGAACGAAAGCCAGGGCATCGCCTATCAGCAGGCGCTGTCGTGCGGCGTGCCGGTGTTCGCCTGGGATCCCGGCGGCCCGTGGCGGGACCCCGATTATTATCCGCACCGCGTCCAGTTCGCGCCGGTGTCGTCGGTGCCGTACTGGGATTCGCGTTGCGGCGCCAAGTTCGCCGACATTGCCGCCTTCGCAGCGGGCTGGGACGATTTCTGGACCGGCTGCTCCGCCAAAAAGTTCGATCCGCGCGGCTTCGTGCTGGACAATCTCACGCTGGAACAGCGGGCGCTGCAATATTACGAGATCGCGCGAAGTGTGGCGCGGCAGCAGGTGTCCGCCACCTCGGGCATGCTGGTTGACGGATGGTTAACGGGGATGGGCTAAGACGGGCGCTTGCTTCCCGCAAGGTTCACCAGACCGGCCCCGAGCCATGGATCGCAGCTCCACTGACATGACCGGCGTCGAGGCCCCGTCGCTCGGCCACGTCCTGCGCGACGGGCTTGCCGGGCTGAATGCCATGCGGGCGGCCCGCTGTCTCGTCGGGGTCGCCGCTCTGCTGCTCGTGCTGGTCACGCTCGATCCGTTTCCGGACCTGCGCAATCCCGACGTCGCTACCGTCGTCGGCGGACGAATGGCGCTCACCTATATTTCCTGGGGCCTCCTGGCCGGCGTCGCGGTGCTGTTCGTCGCCGCCACCGATGGGCCCTCGCTGAAGAGCCTGGTGACACCGCTGCATCTTGGCCTCGTCGGCTGGCTGCTGCTGAACATCGTCTTCTCCGAGAGCCGCGGCGTTTCGATGCAGCGCTTCGTCCTCGCCGCCAGCGTGACCTCGCTCGCCGTCTTGCTGCCATTGCTGCCGCCGACGCAGCGCAGCTTCAATCTGTGCCTCGGCGTCGCCGCGCTGGCGCTGCTCGTGCTGTGCTATCTCGGTGTCTTCCTCGCGCCGCAATATTCGATCCACACCGCGCTCGACATCACCGAGCCGCAGCTCGCCGGCGACTGGCGCGGCAGCTTTGGCCACAAGAACGTCGCCTCGCCCGTGATGACCATTCTGGTCTATGTCGGCATTTACCTGTCCGCCGTCGGCTCGTTCGTGATGGGACCGGCGATCGCGGCGCTCGCCGGTATTTTCCTGATCTTCACCGGCGGCAAGACCTCCTCGGTGCTGTGCCTTGCGATCTATGCGCTGGCATCGCTGGTCTATGTCACGCGAAGCCTGTGGCTGAAGCGGCTGATCTGCTTCGTACCGCTGATCGTGATGAACCTGCTGACGGTCGGCAGCGTCCTGAGCCCGGCGCTGGGGTCGATGACGCGGCTGCTGCCGGTCGATCCCACCTTCACCGGCCGTTCCGACATCTGGGAGTTCGCCCTCGCGGCCGTCGCCGAGAAGCCCATCATCGGCCACGGCTATGCGGCGTTCTGGGACGATGTGACCGAGCGCCAGACCGCCCAAGGCTCCGAATGGGCGGTGACCGCGGCGCACAGCCACAACAGCTATCTTGACCTCGCCATCACCATCGGCTTGCCGGGGCTGCTGCTGGTCATCCTCATCTTCGTGCTCGCGCCACTCCGTAACTTCCAGGCGGTCCAGGCCCACAATCGCAGCAACGCGCTGGGCAAGCTGTTCCTGACCATCTGGCTGTTCGGCCTGTATTTCGGGACGACTGAAACCTTCCTGCTCGAACGGCAGAATCCGGTCTGGTTCATGTTTGCCCTTGCCGTCGCCGGCCTGCATTTCCTTGCCAGGTTCCAGTGCGTCGAGCCGGTGGAACCCGGACGCTGACAGCTTGTCGCAGCTGCCGATCTGTCGCACGGCAGGACGGTGGTATCGGCTTAACGATAAGCAGCGACGTCGCTTGTGGTCCGCGGCAAAACATAATCTATCTGGAAACATTCAGTAACTGCATGTCCCGCGGATGACGTTCCTCAGCGTCGAGCAATCAGATGATCGGGTCTCCAGCACGCCTGGAATCGCGGTCGATTTCCTGCGCGATTGGCGGCGGGCCGCATCGCGCCTGAGTGCCGGCCATCGCACCGCGTTTCAGCATGATTACTGGCTCGATGCCTGGTACGCGGCGTTTGCCGACCATGCGCCGTTGATCGCCGTGATCTCCGATGTCGCGACCGGCAGGGACATCGCTGTCGTGCCGATGATGAGCCATGTCAGGCGCGGCATCCGTGTCGTCGAGTTCGCCGATCTCGGTATCTCCGACAACAACGCACCGATCCTCGCCTGCGATGCCTCGTTCGATCCGGCCGATGCGCGCGCAATCTGTGCGGCGCTGGTCGATGGCCTGCGCGCCCTGCCTGACGGCTTCGATCTGTTGCGTCTGAAGAAGATGCCGGCTCAAATCGGCGGCAAGCCCAATCCGCTGGTGTCGCTCGGCCGTCTCGGCTCCTGCTCGGTCAACGGCAACCTCGTGCTCACGAGCGACGACTATGCCGACTATCGCGCCTCGCTCAGGCGTCTCCAGTTGCCGCGCTGCTGGCGCGTCTTCAACCGCCTTGGCAACGCGCGGTTCGAGATCGCCGCGGATGTCGCGCGCGCACACGAATTCCTCGATGTGATGGACGTGCAGCAGGAGGAGCGGATGAGGCAACTCGGCTCGCCCTTCGTCCTCAACGACGAGGTTCACGCCGGATTCTACCGGGAAGTGGCGCGACAAGGCGTTGCCGAAGGTTATGCCGTCGTCTCGGCACTGGTCTGCGACAAGGGCGTCGTTGCGACCACGCTCGGCGTCCGCTACGGCGCCACCTATTTCCTGCTGCGCATCAGCCATACCGGCAGGACCTGGGCGAACTTCTCGCCCGGCCTGCTCGTGACCGAGCGCACCATGGAGGCGCTGCATGCCCAGGGCGTGCGCCGTTTCGATCTCAGCATCGGCAATCAGGACTACAAGCGCCGGCTCGGCGCGGCGCAGACGCCGCTGACCGATGTCAGCGTCGCGCTGTCCTGGCGCGGTGCTCCTTACGCATGGCGCGACCATGCCGCGCAGGGGCTGCGCCGCCACCCCAGGCTCGCCGCTCTTGCGGCGCGCGCGCTGGGCAAGGGCACGCGCTGACGGAAGCCGTCTGTCTCGCAATCATCTCCGAAGGCCCGCACGAAATGCCTCCAGCAACGCGCGCCCCTGCGGCCAGTCGCCGAGCCCGCTCGACGCATTGATGTGGCCGAGCGCGCCCGCCACGATCAGGCCCGACTGCCAGCCGCGTGCCCGTTGCCGCGTCACCTCGAGATCACCATAGGGATCGTTTGTGCTGGCGATAACCAGCGAGGGAAAGCGCAGCGCGCCATCCGGCACGTGCTTGAACGAACCGGCTTCCCCGGGGAAGTTGGCGCCGTCCGGATCGGGGACGGCGACGAGAAAGGCGCCGGCAATGGCGGAGGAGAAGCGGGCCGCCCAGTGCGCCACCAGCAGGCAGGCGAGGCTGTGCGCGACCAGCACGGGCGGCGTCGCGCAGCGCGCGACTGATCGTTCCAGCGATTGCTCCCAGTCGGCGAGATCAGGCCGGTCCCAGCTCGCCGGCTGAAACCGGGTGATGCGCGATTCAGCGCGCTCCCACAGCGTTTGCCAATGGGTCTCTCCGGAGCCGCCGAGGCCGGGCAATGTGATGATGTCGTGCATGATCGTCCCGTGATATCTGAGATGGATGCAGTGTGACCGATCCCGGTGCTGCATCACATGGCAAGTCATCGGCGGAATCGACCATCTGCCGATGATCTCAAGGCGGAATGGAGAATTTCGTTGGATCGCTTCGGGAGCATCGACGCCAAGGATCTGAAGATTCTGGAAGCATTGCAGGCCAATGCGCGTGTGCCGCTGTCCGAGCTTGGCCGTTCCGTCGGGCTGTCCCAGCCGGCCGTCTCCGAGCGCGTCAAGCGGCTGGAGGAAGCCGGCATCATCGAAGGTTACGGCGCCCGCATCAATCCGCGCGCCCTCGGGCTCGGCCTGATGGCGCTGGTCCGCCTGCGCACCTCGCATGAGCACATCAAGACCTGCCTCAAACGGTTCGGCGAGATTCCCCACATCATCGAGGTCCATCGGGTGACGGGCGATGATTGTTTCGTGCTCAAGGTGCTGGTCCCGGCGCCGGAAGACCTTGAGACGATCGTGGACCGCATCGCCGGCTTCGGCGCGGTGACGACCTCGCTGGTGCTGCGGAGCGAGCCGGCGCGACCGATCGGCAAAGACCTCGTCAGGAAGAGGACCGAGCGCCGTTGAGGCGCGTCACCGTATCGTCGTGGTGATCGCGTCTCACGATCCCGTGCAGCCGGCGCAATGAAAGCGGCCGCGCGAGGCCCGGAACAGGCTGCGGCAATACCAGCGCCGGGCCAATGCCTGGGCGGGCCTGCGGATCATCTGCGCGATCAACAAGAGTTCGAAAGCCATTCGTATCGCTTTTGGTGAAATATCCTGTCTACAAAGATGGGGCGGCATTCCCGAAAGAGAATGCCGCCCGCGTCGCATCAGCCATGCAGCCGATCTTGCATAAAGCTTAACCGTGCAGCTTCCTGGCGGCCTCCGCGATCTGGCGGCCCTGGTAGCGCGCGCCGGCAAGCTCGTTGGCGCTGGGCTGGCGGCTGCCGTCGCCGC